>CAYYAQ010000007.1:31100-75246 GCA_964469555.1 uncultured candidatus Brocadiaceae bacterium
TTCCAGTGATTGGCGTTTTGCACGGCTACATCCTCGTCTCCAACCGATTCCCTGCGGGTCCTGAGTGCTTGCTACCCTCGGCTTGGAGTTTCACCTCAACCACCATCTCTTCGGAGTCCGAAATGAATCGACTTCTCCTCTCCACCCTGGTCCTCACAGGACTCGCCAGCATGGGCCTCGCCCAGTCAGGCTTTGTTGGTCAAGGCAATACTGCCATGTTGCTGATCGACCCGACAGGCAGCGGTAGCTCGACCACGTATGGCTGGACGGCCGCAGCCGGTACCGGCGCCGGCTCGAGCCGCGGCCACTTCATGGGCCACGACGGCAAGGTCTACCGCAGCGCGTGGACGCTCAACGGAATCGTCGTCAACGACTGGGAAACCACGACCCCAACGGTCACGAACCTGGTCAACGACACGACGAACTACATCATGGGTGCGCCCTACCAGCCGGTGCTCGACTTCAACAGCTCGGGCGGCCCCGGCATCGTCTGCGTCGACGGCAACCCCGCTCCCGCGCCGGCTCCTACCGGCCACCGCAACTGGTTCTCGGTCGACATCAACGCCCCGTCGTTCGCGACCGATGGCTACTTCCTGAACAGCAATGTTCCGATGTCGGATTGCTACCGCAACCCGCACAATTCGAAGCAAATCGTGACCGTGGGTTTCGCCACCTCGGACCAGAAGATCGATACCTGGGAACTCCCGGGCGCCGGGAGTCTGTTCACGGCCAACACGGTGCTGACCCTGACGAACACCTGCGGCTATGACGCGTGTCTGCACGAGGACCAGAAGCTCTACTGCTGGACCAGTGTCGCCGCGGGTCCGATCGGCTTCCAGGTCGTCGACATCAAGGCGAAGACCCAGTCCTTCACGGCCGTCACCGGCATGACTCACCTCGGTAGTGGCTACGCCTGCGTCTGGAACGATCCATACGAGAAGGCTGGCCGCATCGCGTACGTCCTCCAGGACAGCTCGTCGGCGACAGTCCCCGAGTTGCTCTACAAGGTCGACCTGGCAACAGGCGCGGCCACCCTCATCCCGCTGGCGCTCCCCGCAGGCAATTACAACACCGGTCGCTCCATCGAAGACGGCCAGCTGACGTCCTGGAAGGTCAAGAACAGCGCCACCGCGCGCAACTACCACGTCAACTTCGGCACGGTTAGCGTCGGCGACGTGTACTTCCTGTTCCCGACCGTCGCGGGCTACAGCTCCACGGCCCTCGTGGTCGATGGCCAGGAAATCTGGCTGACGCCTGACTTCGCGACGGTCATGGCGGCGAGCAACCAGCTCGCCGCACAGACGGTAGGCGTTTTCACTTCCACGAGTGGTGTTGTGGACGTCACGGTCAACCTCTTCTCGACCCTCAACATCGACGTCGTCTGGTGTGCTGCCCGCCTCAAGCAAGGCAAGGTGGTCGACGTGTCCAACTACATCATCGTTGGCATGTAAGCGATCCTCGGATCACAACCTGCTGCCCTCGGGCGGCACGAAACACCTCCCGGCGTCCCTCGGACTCGGGAGGTGTTTCCATTATCCTCCGGTCAGCGGTCGGTTCCGACGGCTAAACCGGGATAGACTCGAGCGGCCCGATTGCCATGATTCGACAACGATCTCTTCTCCCGTCCGCTCTGCTCACGGCACTGCTCTGTGTGGGGACGGTCGTCGCCCAAAACGGCGGCGTAGGCGAGGGTGTTGAGGTCAAGGGCGAGGGCACGACGAAGAAGCCCGCCAACAAGATTCCGAAACCGGAGTACGTGTACCGCTCGAAAGGCATCGTCGAGATCACGTTCCACGCCGACGAGACCCAGACCGAGCGAATTGTTCCGCCAGCCGAGATACGGGTCCTCCGAGCCAAGAACCTGATTCCGAAGATCCACGCGAGCAAGCTCTTCGAGGCCTCGGTGTCGATACGACCACGGCAGCTCGCGCCCGGCGAATCCGGAACGTTGCACGTTCTCGTCATGCTGGCAAACGACGCGGTTGTTCTGCCAGGTTCGAAGGTGTCGCTCGAGGTGTTCAAGGACACGCTCCCCATCTCACTCGGTGAATCCTCGGTGGTGCCTGCGAGCAAGGGGACCTTGCCCGGCCACTTCCACGGCACGCTGGTCCACGACAACATCGTCGAGATCCGGACTCCGATCACGATCAACGCAGACGCTGTCGCGAAGAGCTACCCGATCCCCGGACACGTGGAGATCGAGTCTCACAGCGGCAAGACCGGCCAACTCGTGGGCGTGTTCTACTGCGGCATCAACGGATGGCTCAAGGTCGGGCGATCGCTAGCCACATCCGAGATTCCCAGGACGAACGGGAAGGGTGAGTCGGGTCCGAACGGCAAGGGTACCGAGAACCGAACTCCGGACGTGGGGACGAAGGGTGTCGCACCCGGCCCGGGCCGGAGTCGCAAGGATGATCCGGACAACGGCGCCGGAACGCAAGGGACCGGTCCCAACCCCTCCGGTCGAGATGAAGACGGCTCCGCTTCAGAAGAGACCGCGCCATTCATGTCGACCACCGTTCTGCTCGGCGCCTGCATCGTCGTCGCCTTGGGTTTGATCCTCACCCTGCTCGGTCGCTCGGAGCGATAGAGGCAGAGGCCGAGTGAGCAAGCCAGGCGCTCGCCGCCAGTCCGCGGACGACCACAGTCGCACGACGTCGAGGAACTTCTCCTCGTGGCGGGTTTTCCCGGCAGGTGCTTCGATTGCGCCATCGCGTTGCTCCGACATCGGTGTCGACGACCATGCGCACGTTCTGCGAGCTGTAGGCGTTCCCCGGAATCGCGCCGCGGTTCGTCCATTGTGGTGCAGGTATCGCCGGCGGCACGCTGAGCCGCCACTGAGAGCAGCGCGAGGATGGCGGTGGTTTTCACGTTCAGGAGGGCGCAGCTGGATTATGGGTCATCTGGACCTCCGATCAGGTGAGAGGGGATGGAACGGTGCGAGCGGGCGTTCGGGTCGAGCGCGCTCATCCTGATGACTGCTGTGCCCGGGCCGCGCGTGACAGGTAACCCTTCGGCACAGGGGAAAAACCGCTCCGGCGGCATTGCCGCCACTAAGATGGCCGGACCGTCTCCGGTGCCGCAGCTAGGTCCCCAGAACCTGCAGATTTTGGCGGCGATCCTGCTCCTCCGGGCCACGAACAGCCATGAAACGCCTTCACTGCAATCCCAATTGGCACCCCATGTTCAGTGTGGTTCTCCTGGTCGGCCTCGTCGCCTGGACCACGCCGTTGTCGGCCCAGCGCATGCGGATCGGCAGCAGCAATCCCACCGGCATGCGCGCCGGACCGGCGTTCTCCGACGTCCTCTTCGCTTCCGGCGACACGACTCACGGCGTCGAACTCTGGCACCACAGTTCGACCGGGAACACCACCCGTCTGATCGACGAGTATCCGGGGCCGATCAGCTCTTATCCGACGGAGATCACGCGGCTGGGCCCGGTCACCGGCAACACCTGGTTCGTTGCACGAACCAAGACTGCGAGAGGCACCGAACTGGGCCGCGAGTTGGTCTACTACCCCTCGCTCCCGTCGAGCTTCGCAGGACGATGGGTGAAGGACATCCGCTCGGGGACGAGCAGTTCCCATCCGTCGCAGTTGACTCTCGTCGGCGCTCGACTGTTCTTCACGGCGGACGACGGCATCGCGGGCACCGAACTCTGGACGAGCCTCGGGACGATCGCGTCGACGGTTCGCGTGAAGGATATCCTGCCTGGCGCGACGGGATCGTTTCCGTCCGGTCTCATCGCCTACAAGAAGAATCTGTTCTTCGCCGCGACGACTTCGGACGGCACGGAACTCTGGAAGTCGAACGGTACGGCTGCCGGCACGGTCCTGGTCAAGAACATCCGCATCGGTTCCGCCAGCTCGGCGCCTGGCGAGTTCGCACTGTTCAACAAGAAGCTCTACTTCGCCGCGACCACGAACGAGCACGGTCGGGAGCTGTGGGTTACGACTGGGACGGCTGCCAGCACGGTCTTGGTCGCTGACATCGCGACCGGGAAGGCGAGCTCTGCGCCGACTCAGCTGACGCCGGGTCGTGGTCAGCTTGCATTCACGGCTTGGACAGCTACACCCAAGCGCGAGCTGTACCTGATGGACGCGACGGGGGGTCCCGCACGGCAGTCGAACTTTGCCCGCGGCGAATCGATCAAACAGATTACGCCGTTCTCTTCGGGGTTCTTCTTCCGGGCCTACACTGCTGCCACTGGCTACGAGTTGTGGCGGATTGCGTCGGCGTCCGGCGTCCAGATCGTCCACAACCTGAACCCGGGGGCGAAGAGTTCCTTCCCGACCAACCTGCGAGTGATCGGTAGCAACCTCGTGTTCCGGGCGAACGACGGCGTGAGGGGTGAGGAGTACTGGCGCACCGACGGGACCACGGCGACCCTGCTCAAGGACATTCGCCTCGGTCCATGCGCGTCGCGTCCGTCGGTGCTGACCGCCGTCAAGTCTGGCGGCGGGACGAAGTACCTCTTCGCGGCCAAGGCAGACAAGGGCATCGAACTCTGGCAGACCAATGGCTTCAACGCGACGAGTCTGGCGAAGGAGATCGATGCGCAACCGATCTTGCCCGAGATGCACTGGCACAGCGAAGATCCGAACATCTCTATCGACGTCAAGGACGCCGAGGCGTCGCGACCGGGTGTCATCATCGTCGGCACCTCCGTGCTTCGACCGCCGCTCGTGCTACCGTTCGTCAGGGGTCTGCTGGCCGTCAACATCGCCGGGCCGAGTATCTTCCTGTTCTTTCAGACCGACTCGCGAGGGATGTTCAGCACGACATTTCGTGCGCCGCCTTTCCGCGCCCCGACGTCGGTCGTCAGTCAGGTCGCCGTGTCCGAGGCTGCGGGTCCCCTCGCGTTCTCCGTTCCTGGCACCTGCAACCAGGGTACGAAGGAACTCACGAGTGGAGGACCGAAGGTGACGGGCCGCATCTGCCTGGACGACGAGAGTGGTGAGTACGTCTTTTGTGCTGAGCGCATCGACTCGAACTCCAGTATTCCGATGGTGTACGTAGGCCTCTACCAGCGTGGACCGGGGGGAGATCTGGAGTTCTTGCAATGTGTGCCGATGGGCGCTGGCGACTTCTTCCTGGACAGTGGCCAGATCGAGATCCTGCTGCCCCTGGAGGGTGGAGACATGGGCGGGCGCCACCTCGAACTCCATCTGTTCACCGAGCCTCCGACGCCTTCTCCTCCGGCGCCTACTTCGATGATCACGACTTCGTACTGCTAGCGGTTCTTCCAACGCCACTGGTCCGCGATACTCCAGTCCCTCCCATGACCGCACCCACGGATCCGCTGACCCGGGCCATCGAGCTGTCGATCGAGTTCGAAGCGACCGAGGGCGAGAAGGACATCGACAGCTTCCTCGCGGAGCACGAGTCACTGCGCGACATCCTCGAGCCCTTGCTCCGGCAGGAGTCGACACCGGACGCACGACCGGTGCTCGGCGACTTCGAGCTCGTGCGGGAACTCGGTCGCGGTGGCATGGGCGTCGTCTACGAGGCGATCCAGACGCTGCTCGGTCGCACTGTCGCGCTCAAGCTGCTGCCGCCGCACCGCGCGTTGTCGCCGCGCTCGCTCGCGATGTTCCGTCGTGAGGCGACGTTGGCGGCCAGTCTCGACCATCCGGGTATCGCCAAGGTTCTCGAGTTCCAGGAGATCGACGGGCAGCTCGCGCTCGCGATGGAACTGATCGACGGGATTCCGCTCGACGACATCCTCGCGCCGCTCGATGCCGCGCAGCTGGGTTCGTTGACCGCGGTCGATCTCGGCCGCGCGGCTGGCGTCGCGGTCGAAGGCGACGCGGCGCCGGAAGGTTGGTGCGGAAGCTACGAAATGACCGCGGTGGAACTTGCGCGCCAGCTGGCAGAAGCCCTCGCACACGCCAACTCACGGGGCATCGTGCACCGCGACGTCAAGCCCGGCAACATCCTGATCACGCCGATGGGCAAGGCCGTCCTGACGGACTTCGGCTTGGCGAAGGAAGAAGGGATGCTCGGCATGACCCGCTCCGGGGAGTTCGCCGGCACCTACCAGTACGCGGCTCCCGAACAGCTCGAAGGGCGAATCGACGAGTTAGACGGACGCACGGACGTCTACGCGCTGGGCGCCACGCTCTACGAACTCCTGACGCTGAAGCGACCGTTGGAAGCGGACTCGCTGACGGAGCTCGTGGCGCTGATCCAGCGCGAAGAACCGGCGCCGCCGTCGAAGATCAATCCGCGGGTACGGCCTGATCTGGAAGCGGTCGTGCTGTGTGCGCTGGAGAAGGACCGGAAGAAGCGATACGCGACCGCCGAGGAATTCGCGATCGATCTCGCGCATGTGCTCGATGGATCGCCCGTCAAGGCGCGCCGCATTTCGTTGCCCGCGCGCGCCACGCGCTGGGTCAAGCGCAACCGGCTCGTCACCGCCATGATCGTCGTCCTGGTCGTCGCCACCGGCATGGTCTCGTTCTTCCAGATGAGTGCCTCTGCCAGCCTCGCCCGCTTCGACAATCTGTGGGTGGGAGCGGCGTTGGACTCACTCGAAGCGCAGGCGGCCCAGACTCACCCGTTGTGGCCGGAGAGGTCCGACGAACTGCGGAAACTCGTGAATGCCGCCGAGGCGGTGCTTGGCATGCGGCAGCAGCACGAGGTCGCCCTCGCGGCTCTCCGTGTCGGCTACGTCATCGACGGTGAGGCGGACCGGTCCGGGCGAACCGCGCACCTGGCGATGGCGCACATCGCGGAGATTCGTGGGCTGATTCGACGTCTCACGGAGCAGTCGAAGCCGAAGGACGTCCCCCTGAAAGCTCGCAAGGCAGTGGCGGCGGAGATCTCGGCGCTGCGTCTCGAGATGACGGAGCTACAGACCGAGCTCTCCCGGTCGAACCGCGTGCAGATTCCGGATGTGGCGGTGGCGGCACTTCATGACCGGCTGGAGAACCAGCTCTATCGTCTGGAGCACCTCGAGAAAGGAGTCCTCGCGGATCTACGATTCCGACTGGCGTGGTCCGAGAGCGTTCGAAAGAAGAGCATCGTGGACCTGACTCCGAAGTGGGCCGACGCCGCAAAGCGGGTGGCGACCGACGGGCGGTTCTCCGGCATGTCCCTGACGCCACAGATCGGTCTCGTGCCCCTCGGCCCGGATCCGACGAGTGGATTGGAGGAGTTCGCCCACATGTTGTCCGGTGAGGTCCCGCATCGGGATGGGGACGGGAAGCTCTTGGTCGGCGTCGAGCACGGGATGGTCTTCATCCTGATGCCGGGTGGGACGCACGCGTTGCTCCAATGGCAGAACGATCCGCGGTTGGCTCACAAGAAGGATTGGAAGATCAAGCTCGATCCATTCTTCCTCGCGAAGCACGAACTCAGCCGCGCCCAATGGCGTCGTATCGCCCGCGGGATTCCGGGATTGCGATGGCGTGACGGCGGCGTCGCGGAGGTTCGCAACGAGGTCGAATTGCACAAGCCGGTCAACGGCGTGACGTGGGACATGTGCGCTGCCCTGTTCCGGACGTGCGGCTTGGACTTTCCCACCCACGCGCAATGGGCGTATGCCGCGTTGTTCGACGGCGGGATAGAGCAGTCGGATCTCCCGAAGATCGCCAACCTCCGTGACCTTGCCTACACGAAGGGCAGGGGATACCCGCCGAGGGCCGGGCTTCCTTGGAACGACGGCCACGTGGCGTTGGCCGACGTGGCCTCGATGGCGCCGACGCCCGCCGGGTTTCACCATCTGCACGGCAATGTGAGCGAGTGGTGTCGCGATGTCCACAACCGTGAAGTCCGGCCCCGCGACGGCGATGGCCTGCGTGATTCGTGGGCGGGCAAGTTCGTGATTCGGATCAACACCGGCGGCCACTGGCTGGACACGCATCCCCTGAACTTCCTCAACCGCCGCGTCGCCGCCTCTGCCGTCCGCAGTGTCGGTGTCCGCGCCGCGCGGCGCATCATCACGGAGGAACCGCGATGAGCTCGGGCGACGAATCCGGTGAAGCGATCACCGTTCTGCTCCGAGGATTGCACTCCGGCAGCGAAGAGAACATCACGAAGCTCCTCGTTCAGATCATGCCCTGGCTCCGCCAGTACGTGCATATGCGCGTGCAGGGCAAGCTGCGCGCGAAATTCGAAACGCAGGACGTCGTGCAGGACGCCGTGGTGAATTTCCTCCGCGACGCGCCGAACTTCGTGGTCCAGGGCGAGAACCAGTTCCGCGCGTTCATCCGGCAGGTCGCCGACAACGTGATCCGCGGCCATCACCGGTACTTCGAGCGTCAGCGACGTCGCCTATCCCGCGAGCGACCCCTCACGGGGATGACCGAGGCCGTCATGGATACCCGAACGCCGAGCAAGGTCGCCTCGAAGGATGAGGGCGAGGCCCGTGTACGTCTCGCTCTGGAGATGATGGACCCGATCGAGCAGCGCATCATCTGCATGAAGATCTACGACGGCAGCTCGCTCCGCGAGATTGGCGAGACGCTCGGCATGCAGGAGGAGGCGGTGCGGCAACGCTTTCGCCGCGCGTTGCCGAAGTTGCAGAAGAAGGTCAGCTGTCTGGCGGACGGCGACGTGTGGGGGTTCCTCGGGTCCGCGGACCCATTTCTGGGCGAGGTTGATAGCTGACGGTCAAGACCGAGTCGTAGCAGGTTTTGATACTCCGCGCATAGGCTCCTAGACTGCATCGTGTTGTCCCGCGCGAGCTGGATCCCTTTCCTCTGTCTTGTCCTGTTCGTCGCAGTTGCGTGCGCGGTACGGGTGAACGCGACGTCCGCCGTGGTCGAGACGGACGGCATCTGGCTGCGTGACAAACTCCCCAGGTTGGGCGAAAACGCATCATGCTTCCCAGCGAGAACTCCTCCGGGCGGGGGCGATCTGCTAGCGGATGTTCTCGATGAGGGCGGCGTACCGGGGGTTGTTCTCTGTGAGCCACCACGAGCTGAGACCTTTGTACGTGTGGCCTCCGACGGGGATGGTCCGCCAGGCCCAGAACCAGTAGCCACCGACGCGGAACTCGTCCCCTGCCGTGATCACTCCCCGAGTGCGGTCGACCCAGCTGGCGTTGTTCTCCGGCGTGTTCGCGCTGTGGTCGTAGCCGAGGACGAGCCGAATCCGACCCGCGGGAACGTCCTTCTGGATGCGCTGGCTCCAGCGAGCCAGGTGATTGCCGTCGTTCCACCAGTTGATCATCACGACGTCTTCACCGAAGAAACCGTAGCTCCTCACGAGTGGCTTGCCGCCATTGAAGCGCCTATCGATCACGCTCTGGACCCACTTGCCCCGCCACAGGAACACCTCGCGCTCGGTCTTCTTCTCCGTGTAGTCCGCGAAACCCCCGTTCACCGGGTCGCCGCCCTTCTTCAACAACGGAAAGACCGATCCGTAGTCCGCGTAGATTCGCTGCCTGACGCCGATCTTTTCGCCTAAGCGCCGGATCACGCGCACGACTTCCCAGATCGGCGCGAGGTCGACCGAGTTCTTCTTGTTTGGATGACTGTGCCCGAACGGTTCGTCGCAGATGTACCAACCGGCGACGAGCTTGCCACGCGGCGACTTGATGATTTCACCGAGCAGGGCGAAGAGTCGATCATTCTCGAGCCAGTACGGCGTCGCCATGACGTGTACGTCCATCACGCACTTCAACCGACCCCTCGCGGACTTCGCCGCGGACTCGAGATACTCCCGCCAAACCTGTCGGTAGCTCCCGCCTTCCGTTCGAATGATCGGCGCCAGCGTGTGCGTGAACGCCGGCTTCCCGCCGGGGTCGCCTTCGACCAACAGGCGGATCTCGTCCTTCTTCTTCGGGCCCGGATGGTAGTAGGCCCCCACCTCCCGCCGGATCTTGTCCCGGAACAACAACTCGACGAAGGGATCCACCTTCAACTCGACCATGATCCCCTTTGCGTCGATCTCCGTGCGGCGCTTCTCGATTCGATAACGTCGGGTCACGAACTCGCCGTTTTCGCGGTCCCATCCGAGCCGCAACCAGAACTTGTAGGGCTCGCCCTTCTGCGTCTGCCTGATGACCAGCTTGTCGTGCCCCGCCCATAGTTCCACGTGAGGGCAGTCGACACGGTTCAGCCACTGGTCGAAGAACCAGCCGAGATCCCGTTTTGCAACCTCTTCGACGATCTTGATGAGGTCCTTCGTGACGACCGACTTGCCGGCGCTCCGCGTGTAGTAGGTCTTCATCGCCTTGAAGAACAACTCATCGCCCAACTCCCCGCGAAGCATGTGCAGAACCCACGCGCCTTTGGGGTATGTGTTGGAATTGAGCGCGCGATCCGGGTGCGCGAACTTGTCGTCGCGAATCGTCTTCGTCCGACCCTCGAAGCTCGTTCGCCAGCGCGTCCGCATCCGCACCATGCTCTGAGTCAGCGGCGGGCCGCCCGCTTTCGCGTGCAGCCACGGCCCGAAGTACGACGCGAAGCCCTCCGACAACCATACCTCGCGCCACCGTGAGTAGCCGACGCTGTCGCCGAACCACATGTGCACGAGTTCGTGCGCGAGGGTTCCGACGCCGGCTCGATCGTAGAGTCGCTCGGACAACTGTACATTGCCGGGTGCTTCGAACCCGCCCCAGCGCGTCGGACACTGGACGGTCGTGAACTTCCGGTACGGGTATTTTCCGAATGCTGCCTCCATCGCGGCGATCCACTTCGCGTGGTGTCGCAGGATGCGCTTCGCCTTGTCGGCGTCCTTGGTGTACACGAGATGCGGCGTGATCCGCCGATCACCCTCCTCCGGCACGAGCGTGAACGGGCCGACGACGAGCGCAAACATGTAGGGCGGAATTTCCGCATCAGACGTCACGTTGGTCACTGCGAAGCCTTCCGGGGCCGCGTCTCCGACCGAGTTTTGTTCGGTGCCGTACACCACGGCCTCGTTCCCCTTCGAATACACCAGGCGGACGGTCCACTTCGCCCGGTCCGCGGGGTGATCCTCGCAGGGCAACCAGCCGCGCGCGCGAATCGAGTAGTGGTCCGTGAACGCCATGACCTGGCCGTACCGATTCTTCTTGAAGTAGAACCCGTCCACGGGCGTCCCCGCGAACCTCGCGGCCATCGTCAGCACCTGACCCTTGGCGACTTCGCGTGGCAACGTGACCACGACCGTGTCCTTGTTCCACTTCGCAGCCAGGATCTTCCGCTTCGCCAATCCATTGCCGTTTGGATCGTCCTGCTCGAAGGAGACCCGCCATTTGGCCGACTTCTTCGCGTGGAACCGCACCTCCCGAAGCGGCGCGAGTGCCTTGATCCGATACTCGACCCAACCCTCGAGATGCCGTTTGGCGAGGTCGACTTTCAACTCGAGCGAGTAGCTCAACGCGTCCTGGTCCGGAAAGTCAGGGAATCGCGGCGGTTGCGGTGACTGGAGAAGCGGCAGGGCCGCGGCGATCAAGGTGAGCATGACCGGCGCAGGATAGGGGTGAATCCTCGGAAACGGGACGCGTTCCACGGGCAATCACAGGAGGCCACCGATGATTGGAACTCCCTTGCTCGCAGCCGCGATCGGGCTGTGCGTTACGTTCCCGCAAATACTCCCGGCGCAGAAGCCAGCACGGAAAAAGGCTGCCGATGACACCATCGAAGCCCTGGCAGAGGTCCAGACCGCGCTCCACGCCGCCGAAGTTGCCCAGATCAAGCTGCTCAGAGCGGGGAAACGAAGCGGTCAGGCGCTCGACTCGGTCAACCGCGCGGTCAAGAACCTGACCGCGGCACGGGAGATTCCGTATCGGCGATAGCGGATACGGTCTGGCTGTGAATCGCGTTCCCCTCCACGGGGCGGCGCTCTAGCGCTGAAAGATGGGGAGGTATTGCTTGGGGACTTGCAGGACGATGCACGCGACCGCTGTCGAGAACGGGTCGCCCGGACCTTCGTCGTTTAGCCAACGACCGTCGTCTTGCTGATCGGACAGGAGGTGGTCCTTGATCCGGTCGTAGTAGATCTTGAACGCGTTCTTCCGCACGAGGCGGTCGGCGTGGAAGAGTGCCTGGCACGCGTAGTAGTTTCCGTACCAGAACTGGTAGTGATGTTGGAACTCCTCGATCTCCTGTTCGAGTCGCTCCAGAAGGTGGTCGACGGGCCGCGCGAGCCACTTCTGATCGTGAACGCCGGCGGACAACAGCGACGTCACGGCCGCGGCGTTGATCGCGAAGTGCAGCTCCTTCCGCTTGCGTCGTCGGCCACTCGACCGCCTGGAGCCATCACGGTTGCGCCGAATCTTGTAGTCGTACAGCCCTGCGCTCGGCCCGGTCTCCACCCGGCTGTCGAGCACATACTTCACCGCGTGATCGATATTGCTTTTTGGGACCTGGATGCCGATGTTGCGCGCCGCGCGCAACGCCTGCACCTGACAGACCGTGATCGACAGGTCAGAGTCCGAAGAGAACAGGTAGTAGCGCCAGCCACCCATCACGTTCTGGCTGTCGCAGATCATGTGCACCGCGTCTTCGAGCGCCTTCTTGATCCGCTTCTCGCGGGACATCCCGTAGACCTCCGCCAAGAACAGCGTTGCCAACGCGTGGCTGTACATTCGCGTGCCGCTGTCGGTGATCAGTCCGTTCTCACCGACGTGGTCCAACACGTACTTCAGCGTCCTCTCCACCAGCGCCCCGTACTTTCCGCGACCCGGAAGGTGCCCGCCGGCGAGGAACGCCATGCCCGCGAGCGCGGTGACGCCGATGTGCCCTGATCCGCGCATCCGTTGCATCTCGACGGTCATCTCGCGGTTGTAGTTGTCGTACCGCCAGTCGTTGCCCTTCGCCCCCGCATCGGCAAACCAGAAACCACGCTTGTCCTGGCGCTTGGCGAGCCAGACGAGTCCGCGGTCCACGGACAGTTCGACCTCACGAGTCCAGAGGGCGGAGAGCGTCCGCGCCGCGCGCTTCTCGGTGCTGGCCTCGAAGGACTCCTGTTGCGCCGCCAGCATTCCGCTGATCTGCAGGCTCGAGACCAGCGCGACAACCTCGATGACTCGACCGACGCGCACCATGCCCCGCATCATATCCGACCCCAGGCACGTTTGCCGCGCTGATACAAACGCGAGGCGGAAGCTACTTCGGCTCGCCTGTCGCGGGAGTGTCGAGGCTGGTCACTTCGCCCGAACTGTTCAGACAAGCCCGAGGGAGTGGAGGACATGATCGCCAAAGCGCGTGCGAACGGAACTGCTCTGGATCGGCGAGAAAGACGTGAAGCGCGCGGACGAGTCGGTTCAGGGGTTCGGGAAGCACTTGCAGACGAAGAGTGGCGAACGACTGCGCCCGGTGCTCGAGGGTGTCGTCCGCGCGAGCTTGGGCGGTCAGCGCAACGCAAAATAGTCGGCTCTCCGACGACGCCTCTTGGATATTGTGCCGGGCACAGTATCGCAGGAAAACGACCCATGCACGACTACCACGCGCCAGCGCTGACTTCGGCCCTCGTGTTTCTTCTCGTTACGACAATTTCGGCACAGGACGCGGACGCGGTGAGGCCACCGGACCCGGCGTCGAAGGGGAAGTGGAAGCAACTGTTCAACGGCAAGGACCTGACGGGTTGGGAGGCCAAGATCGTCGGGTACGAGCTTGGTGACAACTTCGCCAACACGTTCCGCGTCGAGGACGGAGTGATCAAGGTGGTGTACGACAAGGACAAGTATGAGAGTTTTGGCGGTCGTTTCGGACATCTCTTTTACGAGTCTGAGTTTTCGAACTACCGGCTGCGCGTCGAGTACCGGTTCGTCGGGGAGCAGGTCGCGGGCGGACCCGGTTGGGCGTTCCGCAACAGTGGTCTGATGTTGCACGGACAACCGGCAGCGACGATGGGCAAGGACCAGAAATTCCCCGCATCGATCGAGGTGCAGTTGCTGGGGGGACGCGAGAAGGGCAAGCGGACAACCGCCAATCTCTGCAGTCCCGGCACGAACGTCGTGATGAATGGCAAGCTCTTCAAGCGACACTGCACGGATTCCAGCTCCGAGACGTATCGCGGTGATCGTTGGGTCACGCTGGAGGTCGAAGTACGCGATGGCGCGTTCAAACACATCATCGATGGCAAGACCGTGCTGGAGTACACCGGTGCGCAGTTGGACGAAGGCGACGGGAGCGCAAAAAGGCTCATCGCCGCGGGGCACTCGAAGATGCTGCTCCGCGGGACGATCTCGCTGCAGTCCGAGAGCCACCCGTGTGAATTCCGCAAAGTAGAGATCATGGAACTCCCCGAGGCGGGGTGGACGGATCTCCTCGCGGGCGGAGACCTCTCTAAGTACTGGCACACGAAGGGCAATTGGGACCTCGGCAAGGACGGCGTCGTCAAGCTGACGCCGCGAAAGGGTGAGCGCGGCTGGTCGAGGTTCGATGCCTATCTCTGGCTGAGAGGCGAGTACAAGGACTTCGAATGCGAGTTCGACTACATGGTGCAAAGACGAGGCAACAGCGGGTTCTACCTCCACGTCGGCGACGAGACGAATCCGGTCAAGAAGGGGATCGAGGTACAGATCTACGAGTCACACGCCAAGGGCAAGTCCGCGCGGCTCACGGATCACGATTCGGGCGGCATCATTCCCGGAATCCCCCCGAAGAAGAACGCGGCACGACCCGCCGGCGAGTGGAACCGGTTTCGTATCCGGTGCCGAGGTGGGAAGCTTCGCGTCGAACTGAACGGGGAACTTGTCAACGAGATGAGTCTCGACCACGCGAAGATCAAGGATCGTCCGGCGGCTGGCTCGATCGGATTTCAGGATCACTCGTTGCCGCTCGCGCTGCGCAGAATCCGGATTCGGCGTTTGTAGTCGACGTGCGATCGGGCTCGCGCAGGGATCGAACTTGTTGGTAGTCCGGAAGCATCGATTGTCCGGTATCATCAGATCGCCCGACGCCGAGTTACCGCGGCAACGATTCGAGCTATTACAAGTCCGGCTGACGATGTAGGCATTCTCCATTGCCAACGGACGCATCCTGTCATCGAACGCCGCCCAGATCCAGTTCTGCAAATAGCGTACGGTCGTCCATCGCCCAGAGGCGGTACGATGCGCTCCTGCCCCTCTCCCTGAATTCGGCAAAGACCCGATGAATCTCCTTCCGGCTCTTCTCGCGTTACCGTTGCTGCTGTTGGCTTCCGCAGGTCCCGACGAAGCCAAGGCGATCCGCGCCTTCAAGAAGGCGTTCCAAAGCACGGCCAAGAGACCGAAGACGACTGAGGACCGCCAGGCGGCTGTAGCACTGCTCGAAGACTACGACTCGAAGAATGTCGCGAAGGTGCTTATAGCCGCGTACGACGATGTCGAGACCGACGTCGTGGTTCTCGACGAGCTGCGCATGGCCAATCTCCAGGAGTACAAGGAACTCCAAGCCACGCTCAAGAAGAACGGCAACAGGGGTTCCAGCGAGCAGATCGCCCGGACGAGAGAACTCTGGAGCGGTTTCGCCACGAGCCGTTCCAAGGTCGACAAGCTGCGCGGATTGCAGTTCACCGTGCGCCAGCGGATCGAGCGGCTCAAGAATCCCGTGGGTCTGACCTACGCGATGAAGACGGTCATCGGCAAGAAGAAATATTCCATCGGCATGCAGTTGACGGTTGCGCGGACGGCGGGCGCTGCAGGAGTCGAGATGTTGGACGCGCTGACCGCGGCGTTGTCTCGCGCCAAGAAGGTCCCGGCGAAACTCGCGCTTCTAAACGGAATCGGCTTGCTGGGCGAGGCGGCGAAGCCGGCGGCACCGGTCGTGTTGAAGTTGCTGAGCGACAAGGACCCGGAGATCAACGAACGGGCTGCGCTCGCGATGTCGCGGATGCTGATCCCCGACGCGATCGAGCCGATGATCAACCTGATGCTGCGATCGGCGGGCGCCCGCAAGCGCCGGCTCGCCGCGGCGTTAGAGGTGTTGACGCGCAAGCAGTTCGGTACGAAGGCGTCGACGTGGCAGAACTGGTGGGCGAACGAGAAGGACAAGTACCTGTCCGGATCCATGCCACTCGGCGGCGGCAAGATCAGCCAGCACGAGAAGCACAACCGTGACAACTACTACTTCGGCATCCCGCAGGAAGGCAAGGCGATCATGTACATCATCGATTCTTCGGGATCGATGAAGGCTCCGGTCAAGCTGAAGGTGAAGGGCGGCACGGTTGTTCCCGGGAGTTCGAGCGACAAGACGACGCGGCTCGAGGCCTGCAAGAAGGAGTTGATCCGAGCGTTGAGCCGCTTGGACCCGAAGACTCAGTTCAACATCATCTGGTACAGCATGATGCCGAACATCTTCCGCAAGTCGATGTCGCCGGCGTCGAAGCCCACGGTCAAGACTGCGCAGGACTGGGTGCGGAAGCTCCAGCCCAACGGCAACACGAACATCCACGACTCGATGCAGATGGCCTTCCAGAGAATCGGACGCGGTGCGCGCGACAAGGCCTACAAGGTCGAGCTCGACACGATCTTCCTTCTTACGGACGGGACGCCGACGACTCCGGACGGGAAGTTCGATTCGACGGAGAAGATCATCAAGGCCGTGCGCGAATGGAACCCGCTGCAGCGCGTGACCATTCATTGCATTGGGATTGGGAACGGGTTGAACGCGGCGTTCTTGAGCAAGCTGGCTCGGGAGAATGGGGGGGAGTTCAAGCGGTACTGAGGACTGAGTGCTCAGCAGCCCTCGAGCCGAGTGAGCAACGAACCGACCAACCGCTCACTTCCCAGGATTCTCGTACCAAACAACGCCCAACCCCCGACTCCCCTTCCCCGCGTTCTCCTCGCAGGTCATCACGTCCAGGTCCCCGTCTCTGTCCAAGTCGACGAGCTCGATCCGGTCGAACTTCGTGCCGGGCGGCCCGCCGATGGCACGCGGTTGCCAGTTGCTACCGACCTTCTTCAGCCAGCAGATTCCCGGCTTGTTCTTCTCCCGGCCCGTGTTCGCCGTGTGCACGATGTCGAGCTCGCCATCCCCGTCGAGATCACCAACGCACACCGCCTTGCCAAATCGAACACCGAACGGGTTCGGGATCTTCACTGGCGCACCCGGGCGGAAGTCGAGCATGTGCCCGTTGCGCGTCGCGACCAGCGGATGGCCGGAGCGCCAGAGGTCCATGAACATCACCTCGTGCTTCGCACCGTCGAGGTTGAGCCGCGCCCACTCTACGTCTCCCTTTGGTCGCCGCACCGGCTCGAGACGGTAGACACCCCGGCGCTTGCCCTTGCGGTCCGTGACCCAAACGGGGGCGAACGTCGTGGACTTCCCCGCCGACCGCAGACTCATGATCCACCCGGCGTCGACGATCTTGTGGAAGGTCCACGCTGCAACATCACGGCGATCCTTCGGGCAACGCAGCCAACCGACCGTCCCGCCTTTGCCCTTCGAACCGAGGATCAAGTCGATTCCGTTCACGCCATCGATGTCCATTGGCAGCGCGAACATCCATGCCTGCTTCTTCTCGGTAGCCGGCACGGCAACCGTGCGCCAGGCTCGCGAATCCAGGTAGTCGTCCGACACTTTCGGCGCCCAGTGGAAGTAGACCGTCTTCGTCCGACCCTCAGTGCAACTCACGACATCCAGGTTGCCGTCGCCATCCAGGTCGGCAAACACCGCGTCCTCCGCGCTCGTGACTTCACCGACAGTCACCGCCGGCCACGGCTGTGTGACCTTCGTCCCTCCAGGGTTCAGACACACTCGGATGGCATGGCCCTCCTCCCAGCCCGTGACCGTATCGAGCAACCCGTCCCCGTTCGCGTCGCCCAGTCGAACACCGTCGGCGCCCTTTCGCGTCTTGGTAGACCCGTCGATCGTGTGCATCCGCCACGGCTTCGATTGACTCACGATTGTCCGACGTCGACTCGACAACCACGTCAGCCCCGCAGTAGGAATCCCCTCGTGACCGCCGTCGAAGATCGTGATCCGCGCGGTACCTGACGTTCGTCGCACGAGCGGCTGTTTCTTCCCGTAGCTTGGATCTTCGTTCGGCTTGGCGACGCCCTGCGGCGCGCGACGCTCCCCGACCATGAACGCGATCTGCTTGGGGGTGAATCGATCTCGCCGAGCTGCGAGCGCGTTGAACGCCAATAGCGAGTGGCTGATCGGCACGGATCCGGTGTGTCCGTCGTGAATCCCCGCGTTGATGTCGACGTGCACGCCTATTGCTGCATCGATCCACGTCATCGCGGAACGCCGTTGGTATTCCTTGTCAACCGCGTCGCTGCTGCCCGGTGCACCACCACACGACTTCTCGATTTGTGTCCAATACGCCCGGCCCGCCTTCTTGCACTGCGCGTGCCACGCCGCGAGGTCCGAGATCGGGACCCACGCCGACACGCCGGCCCAGATTCGTGGATGGCGTCCGGCCAGCAGAAGAGTCGCGTAGCCGCCACCCGAGGCCCCGATCAGGTAGACACGGTCCGCGTCGATGTTGGCGTTCGCCTTCGCGTAGTCGACCGCGCTGACGATGTCGGCGACGGCGAGCTCGGAACCGGTCGCCGTGGGATTGCTGTTGGGACCCCGAAAGTTCGGGTGAATGAACGCCCAACCTCTCGCGATGCACCACTCTGCGTAGGGAATCGAGGACGTCTGCTTGTAGTTCGAACTCCACGTGTGCAGTCCGACGAGCAGCGGCACGCGCGCCTTGCTCTCAGGCTTGTAGAACAGGGCCTGCTGGCGGGTCTTGTCCGCGGCGCTCTGGTAGCGGATGTCCTCGACGCCGTCGGGCCACTGCGCGGAGACGACACTCCCGAGCGCCAAGACGGCGGCGAGTCGCAGCACGGCGCTACTTGCGCTTCGACTTCTGCCGGAAGCCGCGTCGCGGGTCCTGCGACTGCTGCATCATGCTCGCCGGCGGTCGCTCCAGGCCCAGGCTGTACCAGTTCATCCCGAACGACTTCAACGACATCTTCCGACCGTTCTTGAGTCGCGTGACATTGCCCTTGGTGGATTCGTTTTCGGGCACCTTCTCGAGCAGTCCGTTGAGGATCGCGATCGCGCCATCCGTGTCACCCTGCTTGTGCATCAGGTGCGCGAAGACGTTGTGCAACAGGACGTGCTTCTTGTTGTAGCGGCGCGTGGTTTCGAGTACGCGGCTGCATTCGTTCCACTTGTTCTTGCGATAGAAGAACGCAGCCAGGCACAGCTTGGCCTCCGCGGAGCGATGCGTGGCCTTCTCCAGGTGCTCGACCGCCTGGGTCTCCTTGCCGGCGCCCAAGCTGAGCACGCCCATCTGCGCGTGGAGTTGGCCCTTGAGCATCGGGATCCACTTCGCGATCGGCAGGAGTGTCTGGACGGTATTGAGCGCGATGACGGCGTTGCCGGCTTCGGCCTGTCGCTGGGCCTGCATCATGACCGGTTGGATTCGTTTGGCGAACCGTCGCCCGATGACGATCCAGGTGGCGACGAAGGCGAAGATCCCGAGGAAGACCCCCATCGTGATTCCGCCCCACAGGTCCAGGAAGATCCAGCCCATGGAGATGGCGAGGGCAATCGTCAGAGATAGGTAGATGCTGATCACGGCGGCTATCTTGCCGAATTCGTCGGTCGGTCGTGAGGGGTCTTCCGAATCGAGTGTCGAATTTGGCCGCCCCGCGGTCGACCCCCAACGAGGCTTCATCACGACGGGCGCGGAGAGTGCGTGGGGCCCGAAGCGAATGTGCAGCGTCCCGTGATCGCGGTTCTTGCGATCGACCGTTAGTCCGGGCTCCAATCGCGAAGTCCCGCGCATGCGGGGATTGGCCGTCCTTGGCGAGACGCACGCGGGTCCGAAAGTACGACGTCTTCCCCGCGTCAGTCGGGTTCTATTTCTTGTCCGGATGGCCCCAGCGGTTGGGACTCGTGCCCTTGGGCATGGGGCCGCTGCCGCCGA
Organism: uncultured candidatus Brocadiaceae bacterium; assembly: GCA_964469555.1. Classification (GTDB taxonomy): domain Bacteria; phylum Planctomycetota; class UBA1135; order UBA1135; family UBA2386; genus CAYYAQ01. The sequence goes on from CAYYAQ010000007.1 coordinate 50,892, forward strand.
GCGGCTCCTTCGCGGCTTTTCGGAAGCTGGCCAATCGTTGCTTCATCTCCGCGAGCTTCTCGGGATTCGTTTTCGAGAGGTCGTTCTTCTCGCCGAGGTCTTGCTTCAGGTTGTAGAGCTGGAAACCCTTTGGTCGGTTCGGGCGGCGGGCGTTCTGCCGCGCGCGGTGGTGGACGATCTTCCAGTCGCCGGCGCGCACCGCACCCAGCTGCGGGGTCGTGTTGAGGAGGATGGCGTCGTGTGGTGATGGCTCGCCCTTCGTGATCGTGCCCCAGGCGTCCTTTCCGTCGAGGGGTTTGCTTCCCTTCGTGGAGCCGCCAGCGAGCCTGGCGAGCGTGGGAAGCATGTCGACGATGTGCAGCGGCTCGTCCACGCGCGCGTCGGCCGGAACCCGTCCCGGCCAGTTCACGACAGTGGGCACCCGCGTGCCACCCTCGTAGATCGAGCCCTTCCGGGCGCGCAACGGACCGTTGTCCGCAGCCCTGGTGCCCCCGTTGTCAGACGTGAAGATCACGAGAGTGTTCTCACGCATGCCGCGGGCTTCGAGCGCAGCCAGCACCTTGCCGATCGCGACGTCCAGGCAATCGACCATCGCCGCGAACGAGCGCCGGTTCTTCTTTTCGATGTGGGCGTACTTGTCGAGGTACTTCTTCGGCGCCTGTAAAGGCGAGTGCGGGGCGTTGAACGCTACGTACAGGAACAGCGGCTTGTCCGTGTCGTGGGACTTGATGAGTCGGACGGATTCGTTGGCGATGAGGTTGGTTGTGTACCCCTCTTCGTCGAGCGGCTTGTCGTCCCGATTCCAGTCGACCGACCCGTTTCGCTTCCTCGAGAAGTAGTCGATCGCGCCGAGATAGTGGCCGTACTGATGATCGAAGCCGCGGCGGGTGGGGAGGTATTCCGGCGTGAGCGTGCCGAGGTGCCACTTGCCGCAGATAGCAGTCGTGTACCCGGCTCGCTTCAGCACCTGCGGAAGCATCAGCTCGTCCAGGGCCAGGCCGTACTTCGCGTGGGGTCGAATGACACCGACTTGCAGGCCCGTTCGGATGGGGTAGCGGCCCGTCATGAAGGCGGCGCGAGTCGGGGAGCAGACGGGTTGCACATAGAACGATTCGAGCCGCGTGCCGGTCTTCGCGAGCGTGTCGATGTTCGGGGTCTGGATCTCGCTGCCGTGGAAGCCGACGTCCTTCCACCCGAGATCGTCGGCCAGGAAGAAGACGATGTGTGGGGGCTTGTGTTTCGCCGCCGAGACGACGTTGTCGTGCCCGGTCGCGCACGCGGACAGCGCAGCGAGCAGGGACACGCAGATCACTCGTGTTGTCATCGCTACAACCCCGCCTGCTTGGCGAGTAGTGACCGCGACCGCCGCGAGAGTGCCGAGGCGATGTCGAGCAGGAACGCCCACGCGACTGTGGGCTCCTCGCTGCGCATCTCGTCGAACGCCGCGCGATTCAAGCGATAGACGGTAGATCGCATCTTCGCGACGACGCTCGCCGTTCGCGGACCGTCGTCGAGGAAGCTCTGCTCGCCGATGACTGCGATCGGCGAGACCGAGGCGATCGACTGTTCGGGTCCTTCTGGTGTGGACGAGATCCGAACGTCGAGCTCGCCATGGGTGAGGATGTAGACCGTCGCGTCGCAGTCGAACTGGCGTATCAGGCGCTCGCCCGGCGCGACACTCAGCTTCTCCGCGAAGAAGAGGAACCGGCTCCAGTCGACGCTTCCACTCTGCTGGAAATGATCTCCCAGTTCGATCAAGTCCGCTTCCGCGAGGTAGTAGGGAAAATCCGGGTTCAGGGGTAGTTCCATCGCGGCGCGAGGATAGGGCATCGCCTACGGGGAGTCACTTGCGATGCGGGGAAGTGGCGGTCTGGATGCACTGCTGCAGAGCTTGGAGTGTCTCGCAGCGATTCAGGGTGGGTGCGTCGACGAGAACCGAGATGGTCCCTGTGCGCCGGAGGAGAATCGCCGGCAGCGCGAGGTCCGACATCCCGTCCACGGTGCGTAATTCATCGCGGTGCAAGAACTCGAGATCGAAGTTCAGTTCGGAGAGGAAGCGTTTCCAGCCGCGGCGCATTCCGAGCGGGGAGTAGGTCAGCCTGCAGAGGTGGCACGCGTAGGTGTCCGGCGAGAGTGTTTTGTGCGCGAGGTCGGCGAGCCCGTTGAAAAAGCCGCTATTCGCGTTGTAGACGAAGACGAGAGTGTTACCCACGGGTCGGATGTTAGCGTGGACTCGAGGGGTACATGAAGGCGGGATGCACCGTGACCGGTGCCTCCCGCTGACAGGGTAGGTCGCCGCCTCGACGGCTTTGCTTCGGGAGACCGTGGACGGCTAGTAAGCCTTGACCCTGGCTGCGGCAGTAGCCGAGAAGATCTTGCCGGCCCCCGTGTCGCCGATCACCCACTGGACGCCTATCGTGGCGCCGATGAAGTAGCCGATGTTCGCAGTGACCGCGCCGGAGGTGATGAGCGGGGACTCAACGATCGAGGACAATTGCGATTTCGATCCAATCTCCGGCAGCACAGTGCGCGGAGGTTCCGCCATGCCAACGAGAAGGGAGCCGGTCGCTATCTCGCGTGCTGCAAGACCTACTCCGCGCGACGGAACATCTTAGCTGACGACAAGGTCAACATCGCATTCGTCGGGGTTGGGTTGCAGGGAAGGCAAAACCTCAAAGCGCTGGCTCATCAAAACGTGGTGGCCATCTGCGACGTGCACGCGGGCTACGGACACGTCGCGAAGTCTCTGGCGAAGCACCCCGACGCGAAGCGCTTCACGGACTATCGCAAGATGCTCGATCAGCTCGACAAGCAGATCGACGCCGTTGTCGTTGCACACCCGACTGCTCCCACGCCCTCATTTCGTTGACGTCCGCGGGTGGCTAGGGACGTCGCCTCCGACGCCCGCCGAATACCGGAGGCGGGCTCGGGACTCGTCCCCAGACGGGCATGCCGCCGGACAGCTCGGCTTCGAGATCGGCGCGTCGTGTGCGAATGAAAGCGCGTACCCGGTCCATGGCTCTGGGGAGTCGGGATTGCCTCGACGACAGGTGCGGGGTGAGCATCTTCTCGATTCGCTCGGTTTCCGCGATCAGTGCCTTTTCGTCCCAGAGCTTGTCCAGCAAGCGCTCGAGTGTCTTCGCATATCGCTTCCGCCCGGAATCGAGTTGATACAGTTTGTGCGCGACCAGCCCCTTGGTTTTGACGGAGATGGGTGCGCGAGGGTCACGACCCAGGAGGCTGTACTTCACGAAGAGCGCGTCGGCGCCCCATGGCAGGAAGTGGAACTTCTTCGTCCGCGGGTTGAGGTAGACGAAGAAGTTGTTGGCGTTGGCGGAGTAACCATCCCAGAAACCGAGAAGCCCTTCGACAGCCCAGAACGTGTAGAACGAGTCCAGGTCGACGAGCTTGCCGATGTCTTGTTCGTGATCGAAGTCGCGAGTCTCGAGTTCCGCGACGACCAGCATGTCGGAACTCGTAGCCGAGAAGTTGAGGCCGTGGATCGCGAGCAAGTTTTTGCCCTTGACCAGCTTGTCGCGATGCTCCGAGATCACAAACGACTGGGAGGTCGTCGCTTCGCGGTCGTCGTGGGAGGCGGTTGCCTTGGAATCCCATTTCGGTTCCGCCGGAGCGTTTGCCGAAGCGACTCGGTGGCCGTTCAGATAGGCGACGAAACCGTCGTCGTACTTCATCCGCAAGATGAGGTCGCCGAAGGAAGCGACCTTCCGAAGGTTGCTGACGTTGAACGGCAACCGGAGGTAGACGGATGTCGACTTGCCGTACATCGCAGACTGGAAGTCGAACTGCTTGCTGATGAGTGACTCAAACCCCTTGGTGTTCTCGTAGCCGGCTCCGTTGCGGCCTCGTTTCCACTTCGAGTCCTTGAACTTCGGCGCGGTCCATCGATCGTCGAACTGTCCGTTCGTTGGCACCCACGCGCGCCCGATGGCCTTCGAGCTGAGTATCGCCTTACCGTCGCGTCCCTTGAGCGCCACGATGAGTTGCTTGATCTTCTTTCGGCCCGGTGCGTCCGGGCCGAACTTCTTCTCGAAGCTGCCTTCCCAGTCCTCGAAGAAGTCGACCACCGTGCCTTCGTACAGGGTGCCTCTGGTGTTGGCGTATGCGCGTTCGATGAGCGGTCGGCGCGCGGCTTCGACGTGTGAGTAGACGCCGAGGTTCTTGCCGTTGACCTGGACCTTGGCGTAGGCGCAGCGCGGGGCGGGGGATCCCGCGGCGTTGAAGATGGCGTATCCCATGAACTGGCAGACGAGGCTCCCGTCCTGCTTGTTGTTGTTGAACGTCAGGTTGGTCAGCCCCTGGACGCCGCCCTTCTTGTTCACGTGGTTCAGTTTGATCTTCAGCGAGGGATAGGTGGAGCTCTGCGAGCCGATGAAACCCTTCTTGCGGACCCCGACCTTCGGAAACACGACTCCGTCGATGCTCACCTTCGCGGTGACGTACGTGTAAGGACCCTCGATGGGTTCGAACTGTCGTTTCGCGTTCAGCACGGTGAAGAGGTTCCGGGACTGGCGTCTGATGATGTCCCAGTCTTCCTCGTCGATGGTGATCCGCACATCTAGCACGCGGTCCCGCGGGAACAGATCGTCGCGGGTCATCTGTTTTGCGGTCTTCGGACGGTTGCCGTTGGCTCTCTGCGGATTCGACTGCCCGTTGATGAACTCTCCGCCGGGGCCCAGCAGGGCCAACGCCATTCCCCACGAAGCGAGATGCATGTTCATGGTCCCATCGTAGACGATTACCATCCGAGCCTGTTGCCCCAAAGGCGTCGCGGAATTCGAACTAGTTCCCCAGTCTGAATCGTATGCCGGGGCTCATCGCGAAGTGTCCGGCGAAGTGTCCGTCGACGTCGATCACGAGGTACTGACAGTAGAAGTTGACGCCGGCGAACAGAGGGTTGCTCGGGATGGGCAGCCCAACCGATGCGACGCCATCGACGTTGGTCTTGCGAGCCTCCCAGTGACGGGTTCACCGCCGACGGGACCGCACCTGCGTCATGCCATGAGGATTACCGGTCGAACTGAAGATTCGGCGGCGCTGCCGCCCGCTCCTGGAGCCTACGCTCCGATGATGGCGCGACGCTACTTCGTACGGCCCCTGCCGCCCCCGGGCCCCGCGACATTGGGTCCGGGTCTCGGCCACCACCTGGGACGAGTCGTGCGCACCCGCAAGGGAGATCCCGTCGTGTTGTTCGATGGCGCGGGTAGCGAGATCGGTGCGATCGTCGTCGACGTCCTGGGTCGGGACGTGCTCGTCGAAGTCAGTGCCGAGGCTCCCCGTTCCGTGGGGCGTTCACCGAGGCTCGCGCTGGACGTCGCGTGTGCTTTGCCGAAGAGTCCACGCACGGATTGGTTGTTCGAGCACGGCACCGAGGTCGGGATTCGCAGCTTCCGGCCCATCTTGACCGCGCGGACGAACAGGCAGCTCGAGCGACACAAGCGGTGGGAGAAGATCCTGATCGTCGCGTGTGCGCAGTGCGATCGGTCGGTCCTGCCGACGATCGAGCCGACCGTCACTCTCGAGGAGTTGTGCGCATCGCCGCAGCCCGCAGAGCGCTACGTCGCGACATTCGGGGAGATCGAACTGGGGCCGGCGTCGTCGGAGACAGCCCTCCTGGTGGTCGGGCCCGAAGGTGGGTTGACCGCGGAGGAACTCGAGATGCTCGCCGCCGCGGACTACGCACCGAGAAACCTCGGTCCATTGACGCTTCGGACCGAGACGGCAGTGCTGGCCGGAGCGACCAGGTTGTTGCAGGGGCCGACAGGTTAGAGGCGGCGCACGAAGGTCCCGCCGCTCTCCTTCGCCAGTCGCTGCATCAGGACGCTGTCCGTCCCGATGGAGATCGTGTTGATGACGATCCGGCGTTTCATGTTCCACAGCTGCACTCCGTCGGCGAGGTCGTTCTCGTCCGTGATCTCGCCCGAGCTCGGCTGCCCGTCGGACAGGAGGTAGATCGTGTCGACCTTCTTGTCGGCGAACGCCTGCTTGAGCGCGTCGTGCACGTTGGTTCCTCCTCCGGGGCGGAACCTCTTCACGAACTTCTGCGCCGCGAGCTTGTTCTCTCCACTCGCCGGTGTCAGCCCTACCTTCCAGGCTCGGCCCGTGCCGCTGAAGGGAATGAGGTTGAAGTAGAAGTCCGGCGCGCAGTTCTCGATCACGTACTTCAACGCGTTCTTCGCGGCTTGCAACCGCGTGATCTTCGCCGTCCCGACCTTGGCCGACATGCTCCCCGACGTGTCGATCAAGAAGCACACGGCCTTGCTGGTCAGCGGGATGCTGTAGTACGTCATCGACGCCCCTGCGCCGCGGGCGGTGTCGTTTTCGGCAGGCGTTGGTGGCAACTTGAAGTCCGCCCCGACGGAATCCCACCACTGCTTCCAGTGACCGGGTTTGCGGTACGTCATCAAGGTCAGCGAGTGCAGCGTGGTCATGGCCTCCACCTGGAGACGACCCTTTTCGGATGGCAACCTGGCGATGATGAGCGGGATGGAACTCAGGTCTCGCACCCGCCGACAGAAGTAGTAGACGACCGACCGGACTTGCCAGGCGTCGCTGTTCATCATCGTGTGCGCCGTCGTGATGGCGGGGCGGTATCTGAGTTCGGCGAGCAGGTCGAGGGCGAGGAAACGGATCGCGCCGTCGTTCTCGCGCATGATCTTGAACACCTGCTTGGGCCAGCTCCCCTGGAGTTTCTGGAACTTGTGCAGCGACAGCATCGCCTGCAGTTGAACGTCCACGTTGCTGTGGTCCAGCGAGTCCTTCAGGAACGGTATGACCCGTCTGTCCTTCCTCTTGACGAGGGCGCGTGTCGCGACGCCGAGGAGTTGGGGCGACTTGTCGCGGAGAGCGAGGATCAACAGCTTGCTCGTCTCTTTGGTTTCGATCGCGGCGAGCAGCAAGACGACCGTGATGCGTTCGTTTTCGTCTTCGCGCTTCAGACCATCCGTTCTCAGGAGCGAGAGCACGGGGTTCTTCTTGTTGGAGAGAAGCATGCGGACGTAGTTGGTGATGCTCCAGTCCGGTTCCGCGGAGAGTTCGAGAAACAGCGGGAGGAGCTCGCGGTCGAGAACCTTGCCCAGGGCGTAGACCACGCGTCCCTTGTCGCGCGTGTTCTTTCGGATGGCGGGGTCCTTCGCGAGCTTCAACGCGGCCTCGCGAGTTATCGAGTGGCCGGCGTTGGCGAGTTGCAGCAGCGCTTCGGCGCGAGTCCCGGGCGACTTGGCTTTGAGCGCCGCCAGTCGCGTGTCGGCCAGGACGCGCGAAGGTTTGTACCCGGACATCGCGCGCAGAGTGTCTTCCTGCGCATCGGCGGGTGCCGTTTCGAACGCGGCGATGAGGACGCGAAGAATGTCCGCGCTCTTCTCCGCGCTTCCGAGAGCGTAGACCGCGGCCCGGCGAACGGCTGAGTTCTTGGATCCGAGCCCTTGCACCAGGACTTCGACGCCGTCCTTGCTCTGCCCGGCCAACCCGTGCGCGATATCGTAGAGACTACTCGAATCCTTGGTGCTCGTGAATGCCTGCTTCAACGCGGCGAGGATCTTGTCGCCGGAACAATCGTGCATCCTGCGAAACCCTTCGCCGCGTACCATCTTGTCGCTGTCGGTCGCTGCTTGCAGGCAGGTCCTGGCGAGCTGGGTCTTGTTCTTCAGGCCACGCAAGGCTTTGAGGATTTCGATCTTGGATGCGGACGATCCGCTGCCGAAGGCCTTGATGAGCGCGTCGACGACGGACTTGTTGTCGGTCAGGTTGGACAGCCCCTCGATCGCCGCGTCTTGCTCCAGTGGACGCTTCGAGCGGAGCGCTTTGAGTAGAACGGCCTGACCCTTCTTCCCATGACTTTCCAGGCTCTGCGCGATCGTCGACAGCTCGCGCGAGTTGTCACGGGTGGCTAGCTCCTTCGCCAGCTTCTTGGTCACGCTGCCGTGGGCGTGGTATCTGAGATGTCGGTAGATCGCGATGCGTTCGGAAGAGGGCCGGTCTTTCTTCAGGAGATTGAGAAGGTACTGGCGACACTGCGAGTTCTTGAACCGCCCCATCGCGTTGATCGCCGTGACTCGTTCTCGCGAGGATCGGGCGTTTTCGAAACGCTTCTTGGCTTCAGTGAGTGTCTTGGCGGCGGAGCCCCGCTGGCTGGCGACCTGGGTAGAAGAGAGACCGACGAAGAAAAGCGCTAGCACGCTGAGCACCAAGTGTCTGGTGATGCCTTGCGGTAGAGGGCCTCTCATCCCGACTACCGTAGACCGGATCATCCTTCCTGGCCAGTGATGGAGGCGTCGCGCGTGGACCCGTGCCCGATTTCGCCCAAGCCGTCCTCCGCGAGACCGAAGCTCATCGTCATCCCCGTTCCGCCGCCGCACGAGGCGATCGTCGCGTCGGGCAGGTCGATCATCGTGCGCAAGTAGTCGAGGATCAGTTCCTCGATCTCTGCGCGCTCGACCGGGTCGAATTCCGTGCCGTATTCGTGAGAGTCACCGATCACCACTTCGCCGAGGCCGTTCTGCGCGGCGAGTACGTGGATGCCACCGCCAACGACGGCGACGTCACGCCGATGCATCGTCGACCTCATCTGTTCGCAATGGTGTTCGCTCGTGGTGGATCCAGTAGATCAGCGCGACGACGGCCGTGCCCCCACAGATGGCGGCCAGGATTCCGAAAGCGGCTGACCAACCCTGTTCTTCGGCGATCTTGCCGGTGAGGTAGATGCCGAGCATGCCGCCGAGATAGCCAGCGCTGTCGACGAAGCCCGCGGTGGTCGCCGTTCCTTTCTTGCCGCCGAGGTCGAGCGCCATCACGCCGGAGAGGAATGAGTACGGCGCGATCAAGAAGAACGCGACGAGGCTGGTGAGGAGGAGCGAGAGACCCGGTTTGCCCTCGAGGTCTGCATACGCCAGGACGGCCAGGGTCGCGACGAGGAGCACGAGAGCTGGAAAGATGATCCGACCGTGCCGGCCCTTCAGTCGATCCGAGAATCGTCCTGCGAGGAACGCGGCAGCGGCGCCGACCAGCGGGAACAGCAGGCTGCCGAGCGCAGCATTCTTGATGTCGACCCCGCTGACCTCGTGGAGGAACGTGGGGTTCCAGAGATTGAAGGTCTCGCGCACGTACGTCAGCCCGAAGTTGATCCCGCAGATGAGCCAGAAGGTCGGGTTCCGGAGCAGCGGCGCGAGCAGCGGCCACACCCCCTCGGGCCGCGACTGTTCACCAGAAGTGCCGAACACGTTCGCCTGGTTCACCGGTGGTTCCTCGAGACCGACCTCCCTCGGACTCGATTTGAGCGTGAACATGCTGAACAACGCGATCGCCATGAATGTCACTGCGGAGACCATGAAGACGCCGCGCCAACCGAATCCGATGCCGATGAAGGCGCCGAGGTACGCCCGCGCGACCGCGTCCCCGATCAAGTAGCTCATCGACAGGATGCCGAGCGTGGTCGCGTGACGGTGCACCGGGAACCAGCGCGCCGCGATCTTGACGAGCGAGACCCAGCCCATCGATTGGAAGTAGCGGTTGATCGCCCAGACCACGGTCCACGCGAGGATGCCGCTCATTACGCCGAACGCGACGGTGCAGCAGACCGAGGCCAGCATTCCGAGGACGAACATCATCCGCCCGCCGAAGAAGTCGCTGATCACGCCGTTGGTGACTTTGCCGATGGCGTAGAGGAACACGCCGATGGCCGCGATGGTGCCGGTGTCCTCCTTTGTCAGGTTGAACTCGTCGTGGATCAGTGGGAGTGCGACCGAAAGGTTGGATCGGCAGACGTAGTATCCGCCGTAGCCGATGAACAACGTCATCAGTGTGCGGCGTTGCCAGCGTTTCATGTCGGGAGACATGTCTTGCATTTCAATTCAAACGGATCCGGGAGCAAGCGCTGGATGGGTTAGTGTGCTCCGTCCGCACTTGGTTGCATCTCCCACCCTAGCGCAACGGCATGGATGACGACATTCCCTATCTTTTGTTGACTCCGGGTCCACTGACTACGTCACGCACCGTTCGCGAAGCGATGTTGCACGACTACTCGACGTGGGACGCAGACTACAACAACAGAGTGCAGTCCGTGCGTCGGCAAATCGTGCGGTTGGCGACCGATTCGGACGACTACACGTGCGGGTTGATGCAAGGAAGCGGGACTTTTGCCGTCGAGTCGACGATCGGATCGGTCGTGCCCGCGGCTGGCAAACTGCTCATCGTGGACAACGGCGCGTACGGTCGGCGCATGGTGGAGATCGCGCGGCGGTTGCGCATCGAGCACGTCGTGTTGGCTCACGCGGAGACTGAACCAGCGGATGTCGATCGCGTGCGAGCTGCGTTCGAGGCGGACCAGGGCATCACGCATCTCGCGATGGTGCACTGCGAGACGACGACGGGCATGCTGAATCCAGCGACCGAAGTGGGGGAGGTGGTCGCGGAGTTCGGCGCACACTACATCCTGGACGCGATGTCTTCCTTCGCAGGGATTCCGATATCGATGGAAGACGTTGGCGTCCACTACTTGATCTCGTCTGCGAACAAGTGCATCCAGGGCGTGCCGGGGTTCGGGTTCGTCGTCGCGCGGCGGTCGGACCTCGAGCAATGCGAAGGTCGCGCGCGGTCGTTGAGTCTCGATCTCTTTGATCAATGGCGACAGATGGAGGCCGGTGGCGGCAAGTGGCGCTTCACGTCGCCGACCCATGTGCTGCTGGCATTCGAGCAGGCGCTCGTCGAGTTGGCGGAAGAAGGTGGTATCCCCGCGCGGTTCGGGCGCTACAAGGAGAACCACCGCGTGTTGGTCGCGGGGATGCGCGGTCTCGGATTTCGGACGCTGTTGCGGGACGAACACCAGGCTCCGATCATCACCTCGTTCCTGTTCCCCGGTGATGATGTGGTCGGCGCTCCTGAGTTCGAGTTCTTCCAGTTCTACGCCGAGCTGAAAGCCCGGCGCTTCGTGATCTATCCCGGCAAGGTTACGGACGCCGAGACGTTTCGCATCGGCAACATCGGCCACGTGTTCCCCGATGACATGGCGGAGTTGACGAACATCATCGGCGAAGTCATGGGTGGTTCCTTGCGCTAGCGGTTCGGACTGGCCCAGACTAGAGTTCCGTGATGCACTCTTCGATCATGTGGTCCGTCGTTTGGGTCTTCGCGAGCGGCTGCGGAGTTATCGATGTGGCGGTTGATGCTTCCTCCGAACTCAAAGCGAAGCCCAACATCTTGTGGATCATCGCCGAGGACTTCGGGCCGGAGTTGTCTTGCTACGGCACCAAGCAGGTCTGGACGCCGAACATCGACGGCCTCGCGCGGGATGGAGTTCGCTACACGAGGGCGTTCACCGTTACGCCGGTTTGCTCGACGAGTCGCTCGGCGTTCATGACTGGGATGTACGCGACGACGATCGGCGTGCACAACCACAGGTCGCACAGGAAGGACGGCTATACGCTTCCCAAGGGCGTCAAGGTGATCACGGATCGGCTACGCAAGGCCGGCTACTTCACGGCCAACGTCCGCAACCTCGCCGGCAAGGCGAAGGGCGGTTTCTACAGGGGCACGGGGAAGACCGACTGGAACTTCCGATACGGCGCCGGCAAGCCGTTCGACTCTGCGAAGTGGGCGGATCTCAAGGGTCACCAGCCGTTCTACGCGCAGATCAACTTCTCGGAGACGCACCGAGGAGCGGCTTGGAACAACGCGCACAAGAACATCGAGAAGACCGCGGACCCTTCGAAGGTCGAGCTGCCGCCGTACTATCCGGATCACCCGACGGCGCGAAAGGACTGGGCGCAGTACCTCAACACGGCGATGGCGTTGGACAAGAAGGTCGGCTACGTGTTGAAGAAGCTCGAAGAGGACGGCCTCGCCGATAACACGATCGTCATGTTCTTCGGCGACCATGGCCGGGCGATGGTGCGCGGCAAGCAGTGGTGCTACGACAGCGGACTGCACGTCCCGCTCGTGATCCGGTGGCCCAAGGGCATGAAGGCTCCGAAGCAGATCGAGAAGGGGAAGGTCGATGGGAGGATCATCGCTTCGATCGACCTCGCGGCGACCACGCTCGCACTCGCTGGTGTCGACAAGCCGCAGGGCATGGAGGGTCGTGTATTCCTCGGTGATGCTGCCGATTCCGACCGGCGCTACGTGTTCGGCACGCGAGACCGCTGCGATGAGACCGTGTTCCGCATTCGCACCGTGCGCGACGCGCGCTACCGCTACATCCGCAACTTCATGCCCGAACGTCCATTTCTCCAGATCAACCGGTACAAGGAGCGGCAGTATCCGATGATCAAGTTGATGCGTGAGTTGCACGCCAAGGGCGAACTCGCGCCGTTGCCGAGCGTGCTGTTGGCAAAGAAGCGTCCGAAGGAGGAACTCTACGACATCGACGTCGACCCGTGGGAGACGAAGAATCTCGCCGCCGCCCCCGAACATGCGAAGACCGTCGCCCGCCTGCGCACCACACTGGAGAATTGGATCGAATCCAGCAAGGACCAGGGCCGCACTCCAGAGAAGGAGAGCGCCAAGCGTCGTCGTCGTCGCTGATAAACTCTCGCGCGCGAGTCAATCCGTCGAAGGTCCAACACAAGGATGCACGGCGTGGTCATCCTCGAGAAGCGCGCCAATCACGTTCGAGGTGGCCAGGTGGTGGGCGAAATGCAGGTGCAGGCATTTCACGCTGCGCATGTGTCCGAGACCGCCGATGCCTCGTTCGAGGAACACGTCCTTCATGCCTCCGGTTTCGATCGCTGTTTGATCCGCTGGAGAGAGAAGGCCCCAGCGTTCGCGAATGTACGCCTCGTGATCGTTCCACAGACTTGTTGCGAACTCGTCGTCGCGTTCGAGACGCTCGTCGAGTTCGCGGATCAGTCCGCGCATCTCGAGCCGCGAGATGGCTCGGATCAACTCGGGACACGTAAGCCAGAACAGAGTCGGAAACGGCAGCAGTCGTTTTTCCTTCCGATGGACGGGGTAGTTCACGACGACGCTGGGATGACCGGCGGGGCATCGCGCCGCGACTCCGACGACGCGGGCCGGCTTGCGGCCCAATTGCCGGGTGACCGTATCGAGGTCTTCTTGCGTCGGTCTCGTGAAGTCCATGACTCTTGCAGCGTAGCCCGAGACAGGGGACCCGACTGCCTACAAAGCGAGGTCCGGCGTCGGTTCCGTCGGGGGCGCGGAGCCCACATCCGGCACGGCTGGCTCTTGCCCTTCGGGTCTGGTCCTTTCCTGCCAGCTGAATTCGTCCAGAATCGCCTCGATGCCCACCGTCTTCTCGGCGACCCGGATGACGGCGTCGCGTAGATCGTGATCGACATTCTCGGGAAGGCTCTCCGAGCAGATGGCGACGGCGTGCTGGACCTCTCCCGAGGCGCGCTTGAGGTTGGCGGTGCGGTTCGATTCGCCCGCGACCATCTCGTTCAGGATGTCGACCTCTGCCTTGAAGTAGTCCCGGGGCCTCGTGGTCAGCGGTAGTGGAAAGTGCCCGTCCGCCACCGATCTCATGATCCGCCGGACGCGCACGAAGGACCCTGCCGGTGAAGTAGCCGGTCCTACCGGACCTCGTCGATTCCCTGCCGCGCCAACTCGTCCGCCCTCTCGTTTCCCGGGTTCCCGGTGTGGGCCTTCACCCAGACCCACTCGATGTCCTGTTCCTGAGCCGCTGCATCCAGCTCGCGCCAGAGGTCCTCGTTCTTCACGGGCTTCTTGCTCGAGGTCTTCCAGCCGCGCTTCTTCCAGTTGTGGATCCAGGTCGTGATGCCGTTGCGGACGTACGTGCTGTCCGTGTAGAGCTTGACGCGGGAGCGCCGGGTCAAGGCGCCTAGCGCACGGATCGCCGCCATCAACTCCATGCGGTTGTTCGTCGTCTCGGGCTCGCCTCCCGACAGCTCCTTCACGTTGCCGCCGCTCTCGAGGACGAAACCCCAGCCACCGGGCCCCGGGTTGCCGCTGCACGCCCCATCGGTGTAGATCGTGATTTCGTCGCTCATGGAACTGACGGCGTAGTCTCCTTCATCGGGAGAGTTTTTCCAGGATGGTCTTCGCCGGTTCGTCGTCGGTCCTCGGCGGAAGGTCTTCGTCATCTTGCACTTCGCCGTCCGGCCGAGTTCGGTACCGTCGCGAGTCCCAGAACCACTGCTCCGGATACGATGTGATCGCCAGGCTGAGAGCATCGTTGATGCGTCGGGACACGGTCGCCGAGTCGGCCTCTCTGTCGATCGGTGTGTTCTGATCGATAATATCCCAGACGTGCACCTTGTACCTCCGCCGGCTCGTCCGCTGCGTCGTGATGACCAAGATCGGAGATTTCGTCCGTACGTGCAGGATGTCGGCCGAGTTGTTCGTGGCGGCGATCGTGCCGAGGAAGGGGGCGAAGACCTCGCTCGCCTTGGAGCTGACGTCGGCGAGAATGCCCACGACCGCACCATTGCGGAGTTCGCGCATCATCCGTCGCACCGCACCGGTCCGCTCGATCATCACCGGCCCTCCGGTGCGGCGGAGTTCGTTGATGATCTCGGTTACGATCGGAATCGGACTCTCCTTGAACACCGTGACCGGGTTCATGCCGTAGAGGGCCATGAGGTGGGCTGAGTATTCGAAGACCCCAACGTGACCCGTCACCCCGATCACGCCCCCCCCGCGGTCGAACAGCCCCCGGACCTTCGCCATGTCGGACACGTCACAGTACCGCTCGATGTTCTCGGTCGTGATCTCCGGCATCTTGATCAGGTCCACGCTGGAGTGGGTCATGTGCCGAGCCCAGCGCCAGAGGAGGCGCCGGCGCAGTCTGGGCGGCAAATCGTCTCGAAAGACGACCCGGACGTTGCGGTAGAACCCCCGCTTCTTCCGGGTGGCGCGCTTTCGGGTCGCGACGGTAATGATGACCAGGACCAGGGTGAGGAGGTCGGCAATTCCGTAGGCAAGCCACGCCGGTGCGAGCCGGAGTAGCCTTATTTGCGCCCGGAGAGCGAAACCCAGCACCCGATGGGGCCATGGGTGTCGCCGCGGGGGTTCGACATTCTGTGGAGCGTTCAAACTTCCAATCAATTGCCGACAGACCTTTTGACGGTCGGGTTCCGCTGGGGGAAGCTAAGAGGAGTATCCGAACAGGATCTCCCGCACCCGTGCACTACTGAATCGGTTTGAAGATCACGATCAAGCATCGCCTGGAATATGCGGTTGCCCGCTCCGTGATACTCGGTGTCCGGTTCCTTCCCGAATCATTGGCCTACCGCGGCATCTCCGCGCTGGGTCAGCTGTGGTTCCTCTGCTCGAAGCGCCGCCAGGGCTACGCCTTGAAGTTTCTGCGGCAGGCGTATCCCGAGGGTAAGACGGACCGTGAACTCCTCTCGTTGGCGCGTCGCGCGACGGGCAACTTCGGGAAGGTCATGCTCGACATGTTGCGCATCCACCGGTTCCTACGGAACGGGACCTTCGAGCAGTACGTCGAAGGCATGGACGGGTTTCGCGAGCACCTCGGCAAGGGGCCGATGCTGGTCCTGTCAGGGCACCTGGGATCCTGGGAGGCCGGGGCGATCGCTCTCGCGTTGGCGCGGGATGAGGCGCACATGATCGTGCGTCACTTCAAGAATCCACTCGTGCAGCGGTTCATCGAGAACAGTCGTCTCGCCGCGGGTATGCACCTTCACCCGAGGCGAGGGGGATTCCGCCCGCTCGCGACCGCGCTGAAGAACGGAGCGGTCGCTGTGCATGCCGTCGACCAGAATCAGCGGTTGCGGGGGCTGTTCGTGCCGTTCTTCGGAAAGATCGCGAGTACCGAACGCGCGGCGGCGACGCTGGCCGTTCGCCGCGGCTACCCCGTCGCGATTTGCACCTTTGCCCGGGTCGGGTGGGGGTTCCGGTTCCGTGCGGTGATCCATGAGGTCATTCAGATGGAAGTGCCGACGGACAAGCAGGACATCGCACCGGAGGTCCGGCGGTTGGTGATTCGGATCAACCGGGCTATCGAGAAGGCGATCCTTGCCTATCCGGAGCAGTACCTCTGGGTGCATGATCGCTACCGGACGCAACCTGAGCAGTCGCAGGTTGAGGAGTTCGAGGCGGAGCAACTCGATAGGTTGCAGGTTGATTCTGAGGTGGTGTAGGTTGGTGGTGCTTACTCGGCCCCTCGCCGAGGCCGACCGAGCTACTTCCCCGTCCCGCGCAGCACCTTCGCCTCATCAAGCAGCTTCCGAACAGCCGGGTATTCCATCACGCGCAGCGCCGCTTCGTAGTCTCGAATCGCCCCGTCGTAATCCTTCTTCTTCACGTAGAGCTGCCCCCTGTCCGCGCGATAGATCATGGTGAACATCTTGTTGGGCCCGGCCTCGAGCAAGCGCGTGTAGGCAAGGATCGCCCGGTCGAGATCGCCGGCGGCTTCCGCTTCCTGGGCCGCGCGCGATAGCTGGCTGAGATCGGTTGGCAGTGGCTTGGTCGCGACTCCAGTACTCTCGAACGTCAGCGTGAGCTGGCGTTTCGGAACCAGATAACGCTGCGCAACCGCGCGGACGGTCTCGCTGTCGACGGCACGAATCGCGTCGCCGTACTTCGAGACATGTTCGGCGTGGCCGAGTACTTCGTACACACAAAACGTCCCTCCGAGAGAGAAATATGGTCGGCTCCGCAGCGGCAAGGACGTGAACTTCCCCGCGAGCAGCTTCACGACTTCGGCGACTTCAGTCGCGTCGAACAAGTCGCCACGCATCTTCTTGGCCAATCTCGAGAGCTTCTCGCGTGACCCAGGCCCGGTCGCGGCGATCTGGAAGAGGTCCTGGTCGACCCGAGTGCCCATTTCCGCATCGATGGGGGACCCGTCCTTCGAAGTCGCGCGGGACAAGAGCCGCGCCAATACCGCGAGCGCCGGACGGTCGGGATGGCCGAGCGCGGGTACGAGCCACACGAAGTTGCACCGGTCCCTCGCCAGGTCGACCTTGATTACTTTCTTGCGCGCTTTGGTCAGTTGCGGCTCCACGGCGAGCGGTTCGTCGGCGGGTCCCCGCTTTAGCCCACCGAACGCCTTCGCGATCGCGTCGAGCGCGACCTTCGGATCAAGATTGCCCAAGACGACGACCGCCGTGCGGTTGGGCTGGTAGTAGCGGTCGTAGAACTTCCGAATGGTCGGGATGTCGAGACCCGGCGCCTTGGTGTGGCCTTTGTTGGTGACGACGCCCGCGCCGTAGTTGTGCACCTGGAAGAAGAGGGACTCGAGAAGCTCCCGCCGCGCGTCCTTCGGGTTCCACGTGCGTGCTTCCTCGCGGCGCAACCGTTCTCGCTCGAAGAACACGGGTTTCTTCTCGAGTGTGAGTCCCCGCAACCGGTCGGCTTCCATGGCGAGCACGCGCCCGAGCTGCGCAGACGGGATGGAGTGGTCGTAGAACAGCGTGTAGTCTTCGCGCGTGAACGCGTTCGACTCGCCGCCCATGGCGTGGACCATTCGGTCGTGCTTCCCGAGCGGAGTCTTCGCGGTGCCAGCGTACATCGCGTGCTCGGTCAGATGCGCGAGGCCAGTCGTCATCGGTGTCTCGTGCCGCTTGCCCGCGTTCACGACCATGAAAATGGAGACTCTTTCTCCCGTGTCACGGACCGCGACGGCGCGCAGCCCATTCTCGAGTTGCCGGCGGTGGAAGGTGTGTTCGCCGACCTTCAGTTGAGGAAGGTCCTGCGCCACGCCGACGGGACAGAGACTGACGAAACACAGGAATACCGCTCGTTCCACGCCCGCAGGCTACCGCCTCCCGTCGGATTTCGCGACTGGATCAGGAGCGATCCGCCGTGACGATGCACCAGATCAGGTTGCGCCACACGCAGTCGAGTTTGACGAAGCCACGCGATGGCTCGTCATTTCGCTCGTCGGTCTGTTCCTCTTTCCCGTGATCTCGTGCGAGGATTCGGATCCCAAACAGGATCCGCTTCCGGTTCGACCGGGTCGAAAGATGCCGTGCCTGTCATCGATCGGGCGCGAAAGACGGGAGCCAACGCCGCGTGCTGCGAAGCGCTGGCGACGCTGGAAGCGATGGATCGAAACGATGAACGCGCGGCGAGGTATCAGCAACTCTTGAAACCGCCGGCTGCTGCCGATCCTCCACGGTACACTGAGCGCCCGGATGGCGGGATCGAGAAAGAAGTAGCCACCACGGGGGCGACGGCGTACAGCTCTGGGGTAGGATATGGGTTACCACGCGATCCCCTCGACTATTCCGCCAGCTGACAAGTGGCTCGTGTCGCGTTGGAAGGCCGTACTGGGTGCGATTCTCGGACTCGCCATTCTGCTTCGCATCCTGCTCGTGGCGGAGTTGTGGGACGGCCCGGCGTTCACCGGCCATCTGCACGATCAGATGGACACGAGGTTCTTCAACCAGACGGCGTTGTACATCACGGAACGCGACGCGATCTGCAAGAATCGACCGATCCACCCGCTGCATCGCTGGCACAGGTTCGTCGGCGAGGCGTTCTTCGAGGCGCACCCCGAGCATCTGAAGGGTCCCTATGCCGGCAAGTCCTTCAGTAGTCTCCCGCGCGACGCAAAGAGCCAGTTCGTGTGGTCGCTCTGGCAGGAGTGGTACGGTCAACTCCGCTACCACCAGGAACCGTTCTACGCGTACTTCATCGCCTTCGTGTACATGTGGACCGGCGAGAACGTGCCGGCGATCTTCGCGCTGCAGATGCTGGTCGGTGTGCTGACGATCGCGTTGATGATGGGGATGACGCGCCGCCTGTTCGGCCCGCTCGTAGGGGCGCTCACCGGATTATTGATCGTGTGTTGGGGTCCGCAGATGCACTACGAATTGGTGCTGCTCCGGACGACGTTCATCACGTTCTTCGGCGTCGCTCTGTTGTACGCGACCCAGCGCATGGGGACCGTGCTGCCCGACGGCAAGCAGCGGTCGCGAAAGAGCTACATCTGGTACGGAGTTCTGGTCGGGTTGGCGGCGGCCACGAAGACGACGTTTTTGTTGTTCGGCATCGGGCTCGTGATCGCGCTGATGTGGAATCGGCGCGGCGACAGGGCGGCGCTCATGCGAGACGTGGGATGGATCGCCCTCGGAGTGCTGATTCCGCTGCTCCCGATATTCGTCCGGAACGCCGAGGTCGGAGCGCCGCTGTTCAGCATGACCAGTGTGGCTGCGATCACGTTCGCGGCGACAAACCTGCCGAGCTTCGATCCGTTCAAGGGTTGGTTCCCGTACCTGGAGGGGGTCAACCTGAGCGAGATCATGCACACGAGCAAGGGGCAGTTCGGGGCAGCTGTGAGTGAGACCCTCGCGCGCCACGACGGATTCTCGAGCTACCTCGGTTTGCTAGTGCGGAAGTTCCTGGCGATCTGGCACTGGTACGAACTGCCGAACAACACGAACTTCTATTACATCAGTTTGCATTCCACGATCTTCACGGCGTCCCGATACCTGGTCGGTGCGGTGTGGGTCATGCCGATGGCCTTGATCGGACTCGCGGCGTCAGGTCGTCGATCTGGGGTTCGCTCGTGGTGGTGGTTCCTGGTCTGCAGCATCGGCCCGTTGGTCGTCTTCTACACGCTGTCGCGTTTCCGTGCGCCGATGATGATCGCATTGATGCCGTTCGCAGCGCTGGGGATCGTGAGCCTGGTCAATTGGTTCCGCAACGGTCGCTGGGTGAAGGCCGGCATCTCGGTCGCAGTGTTCGCCGCGATGTTCATGTTCGTGAACCGCGGTCTCCCGCGGGCCGTGATCACCCCGACCGATCATCAGAATGGGTGGACCCTGTACTACCGACCGAAGGTCAAAGCCCTCGGCCCGACGCCCGCGGCCATGGCGAAGTACGACGAGTTCCTTGCCCTCATTCCGGCCTCGGTAATGGAGATCACGCCCGGTCACGTGCCAAAAGACATCCATGATGCCGAGTGGTCGCAGGCTTGCAGTCTCATGTTCAAGGAAGTAGCCGTGACGTATCGCGAGGCCGGCGACGTCTCGAAGGCGGCCCGTCTGGTTGAATTGGCTCAAATCCACGCGGCTGCGGTCAACGCGTACAGGTCGCGCTGATTCGCCCCATACAGTGTCTTGCCCGCCACACGGTGCGAGCCGCCTTGACACCCGCCCTCGCGGCGTCGAGCGCCCTGCCTCTGGCTGGCTCCAATCCTCATTCTATGCACAACTTCTCAATCGCCCTGATCTCTACGCTCGGTTTCTTCAGCTCTACTGCCACCGCGCAGAAAGTCGACTTCGTCAAGGAAATCGCGCCGATCTTAGTGTCGCGCTGCGTCGAATGCCCCGGGGCCGACGAGGCGGAGGCTGACCTTCGCCTCGACACCAAGAAGGGTCTGTTCCCCGGCGACAAGGCTGACTGGCTCATCGTCCCGGGCAAGCCGAAGGACAAGAAGAAGTAGCGCGCCGCGTCGGGTTGGCGATACTGGAGACGTGAACGTCTCCAGAGCCCTCGTTATTCTCGCGCTGTTCTGTCCGTCCGCCACCGCTCAGAAGCCGGCGGAGGCGGTTTTCTCGTTCGGCGTCGTCGCGGACGTCCAGTACGCCGACCAGCCAGACTCCGGGAAGCGGCACTACAAGTCCTCGCTGGGGCGGCTCGAGAAGTGCGTCTCCGACCTGAATCGGCGTGACCTCTCGTTCGTCGTGCAGCTCGGCGACTTCATCGACAAGGGGAAGGACAGTTTTGACGCGGTGCTGCCGCTGTGGCGCGGGCTCCGGGCGCCGCGCAAGAACGTGATCGGCAATCACGACTTGCCGTTTCTCCGCGAGCGCACGCTCGATGTCCTGGGGCTGAAAAACGGTTATTACGACTTCGAGGTCAAGGGCTGGCGGTTCGTGGTGATCGACGGCATGGACGTCAGCTTGCACGGCTATCCCAGGGGGCACGCCAAGCGCAAGGAGGCGACGAAGATGCTCGCCGCGCTTCGCGACAAGGGAGTCAAGAACGCCCAGACGTGGAACGGCGGCGTCGGCAAGGACCAGCTCGCGTGGTTGCGTTCGACGCTCGCGGATGCCACGAAGAAGGGGCAGCAGGTCGTGTTGAACTGCCACTTCCCGATCCTTCTCGAGGCGAGCAGCGAACACCACCTGTTGTGGAACCATGCGGAGGTGCTCGAACTCATCGAGGGATTCCCTTGCGTGACGGCGTGGTTCAACGGGCACGATCACGGTGGGGGGTACGCGGCGCACAATGGCATCCATCACGTGACGTTCGCGGGCATGGTTGAGGCGCCGAAGAAGAACGCCTACAGCGTCGTGGAGGTTCGCGCAGACAAGTTGGTCGTGCAGGGGATCGGCAAGCAGAAGAACCTCGAACTCGCGTTGCCCAAGCGACCGAACATCCTCTGGATTTCGTGCGAGGACATCAGTCCGCACGTCGGTTGTTATGGTGATTCGTACGCGGTGACTCCGAACATCGATGCGTTGGCGAAGCAGGGTGTCCTCTACGAAAACGCGTTTGCGACGATTGGCGTGTGCGCGCCGGCCCGTTCGACGATCATCACCGGGATGTACCCCCCGTCGATCGGTTCGCAACACATGCGGTGCACGGGGCGGTTGCCGAAAGGCGTGCGTTGCTTCCCCGAACTGTTGCGCAAGGCTGGCTACTACTGCACGAACAACTCGAAGACGGACTACAACCTGCGGGCGCCGAAGAAGACCTGGGATCGCTCGAATCGCACGGCGCACTGGCGTGGACGGAAGGCCGGGCAACCGTTCTTCGCGGTGTTTAACCTGACGGTGTGCCACGAGAGCAAGATTCGCATGCCGGAGAAGCAGTATGCGAGTCGGACGAGGGACTTCACGGCGGCGGAGCGGCATGACCCCGAGAAGGCTGTGCCGCCTCCCTACCATCCAAACACGTCGGAGGTGCGGCGGGACTGGGCGCGCTACGCGGACGTCATCACGCTGATGGACAAGCAGGTCGCGCGGATCTTGCGGGAGTTGAAGGAAGACGGATTGGAAGAGGACACAGTCGTGATCTTCTTCTCGGACCACGGCGCCGGGATGCCCCGCAGCAAGCGTTGGCTCTACGACTCGAGTCTTCGCGTGCCGATGATCGCGCGGTTTCCAGAGAAGTATCGGGCGTTGTCGCCGGACAAGGCGGGCAAGCCCGGTACGCGCACGGATCGGTTGGTGAGCTTTGTAGATTTCGCGCCGACGGTGTTGAGTCTCGCGGGCGTTTCGATTCCCGCGTACATGCAGGGCAAGGCGTTCCTTGGTGCGAAGGCTGCGCCCCCTCGGCAGCGAGTGTACGGCTTCCGCGGGCGGATGGATGAGCGCTACGACATGATCCGTTGCGTGCGGGACAAGCGGTTCAAGTACATCCGGAACTTCATGCCGCATCGCGTCTACGCGCAGTATCTGGACTACATGTACCAGATGCCGACGATGCGTGTCTGGCAACGGATGTACGACGATGGGAAGTTGAGTGAAGAGCAGAAGGCGTTCTTCGAGCCCAAGCCCTTCGAAGAGCTCTACGACACGAAGGCGGATCCGCACGAGATCAAGAACCTCGCTGGGGACGCGAAGCACAAGGCGACTCTCGAGCGTATGCGGGGGCAACTCGAGACCTGGATGTTCGATATTCGCGACCTGGGGTTGTTGCCGGAGGCGGAGATGAGGTCTCGCTTCGGGGATGTGTCGCAGTACGACGCGGTTCGGGCACGACCGGATTCCTACCCGTTCGAGCGCATCATGCTCGCCGCGGAGATCGCGAACCGTCGCGACGTCGCGGAATTGCCGCGGGTGATCAAGAGGCTGCGGGCGAAGGAGCCCGCGGTGCGCTATTGGGCAGCGGTCGCATGCGCGGCCCTCGGTGAAAAGGCAGCGCCCGCCAAGGCCCCGTTGGTGAAGGCGCTTTCGGACGGGAGCCCGGACGTGCGCATCGCTGCCGCGGAGGCTCTGTGCGGTCTGAACGCGATGGACGTCGCGCTGCCGGTGCTACGTGCCGCGCTCGCGGACAAGAGCGAGTGGGCCAGGCTGCGCGCGATCAACGTGATCGACCGTCTCGACAAGCGCGCGACCGACCTGAAGCCGGAAATCCGAGCCGCCACGAAGGACAAGAACAAGTACGTCGTCCGCGTCGCCCAGAAGACCCTCGTCGACCTCCGCTGACCCTCTCGTCGCTACTTGCCGTCGCCGAAGGACTTCTCGCGGATCCACTTCGGCTGCCAGCGGTCGGGCTTGTGCTTGGGTGGTCGGTTGGCGTCGGAAAGGTCGATCATCTTCTGTTTGCGTTGGTGCATGTCTGGCACCAATTGCAGCCCGGTGAGCGACCCCGTGACCCCACTCGAGTTCGTCCATGAACTCGGGCAGCACGCCGATTACCTTCCCGCCGTGTTCCAGGGCCGAATCCGCGATCGTCGCACCCGGTCAGGCAGTAGACGACGAAATTGTAGGGCACGAGCGCGACGAGGACCATCGCGGTGAAGTTCTCGTCCGCGTTGAACATGTACTTCCACACGACGCTGAGCGTGACGATCATCACGAGCGGATTTTGCAGCGACCAGAGCAAGCCCAGCGCCGCGTTCCGGTACAAGACCTTCAGGTTCTTGCTGACCAGGCTCGTCAACACGAACCTGAACTTGTAGAGATCGGTGAAGGTTTGTACGCGTCTAGAGTGTGCCCGGCCTCGTCAACGCGGGAAGACAGAAGTCCACCGCCTCGGAGATGTCCCTGGCCATGAACGACGGACGGTAGCCGTCTTTCGCGAGCGCCGCATCGTCGACTTCACTGCCGTAGCCGGTTCGCACCAGAATGGTCTCGCATCCCGCATTCTGACCGGCACCGAGGTCGCTCACCTTGTCGCCCACCAGGAAGGAGCGCGGGAGATCGAGGCCGTGGTCCGCCGCCGCGCGCTGCAGCATCCCGGGTTTGGGTTTGCGACACTCGCACTCGATGCCGTACTCGCCCTGCCCCGCCGTCGGATGATGGGGGCAGTAGTAGATCGCGTCGATTCGAGCGTCGAACCCGGAGAGCATCTGTTCGAGCCTCTCGTGCACCACGGCGATCCGGGATTTCACGAAGAGTCCCCTGGCCACACCGGCCTGATTCGTGACGACGACGACCGGGACCTCGGCTTTGTTCAATCGCCTGATCGCGTTTGCCGCGCCGTCGATCAACTGGAGATCGTCCGGATCCGACAGGTAGCCGACGTCCTCCACGATGACGCCGTCCCGGTCGAGAAAGCAGGCAGGTTTCATACCGTCGTAGTGGAGCAGGCCGGAGGGAGGCCTTCCAGTACGAGTCGCCAAGTCCGTGGAGCAGATTCGGGGAGACAGTCATTCTCCATCGGTGGTCTCGAGACCGTGGCAGACTCGCGGGGCAATCAAATGCATGCGCATTGATCCCCGCATATCCGGGTGTATTCGCTTTTCGCGTTGCCACGGCGTCCCGGGTGAATCCATTTG
>CAYYAQ010000008.1:0-12645 GCA_964469555.1 uncultured candidatus Brocadiaceae bacterium
ATGTAGGCGCTGCGCGCTTCCTTCGAGCCACCCATGAAGTGACCGTAGCGACCACCGCCGGTGACGAAACCGCCCTTGCCGTCTCGCTTGCCGAGCAGCCACGTGCGCGTGCGCGCGACCATCTCCTTGTCGACGTCGAAGACTCTCGCCATGTCCGCGAACTGCATCAGTCCGTACGCGGTCAGCGCAGCGTGCGCGGGTTTCTTGCCCCACCACTCGAAGCCGCCGCCGGACACCTCGTAGGCGGTCAGCTTCTTGTAGCCGCTGGCGAGCATGCGTTCGGCTTTCGCCGCGGCTGCCGGCACGTTGTCGCCGGACGCCTGCATCATGCTGAGCACCATCACGTTCGGGTAGTTCGAACTCGACACCTGCTCGAAGCATCCGCTCGGCTCGCGCAACATGCCCTGCAACGCGCCTTCGAGGTTCGCGAGTGGCGAGGGGTAGAAGCGCAGCTTAAGCACGCCGGTTCGCTTCGCCAGCTCGTCGGGGACGACGAGGTCGATCCGCCTCGAGCCCTTGATCGTGCCGGCGAAGTCGACGTGGCGGGGGAAGCCGCGGGGCACGACGACGAATCGACGCGTGACCACGTCGCTCGCGTTCTCCACCTTGCCGCGGATCGAGATGGAACCGAAGCTGCCGCCGCTATTGGGCGCGCCGACGGTGAGTCTGGCCAGCATGCGACCGCGCCCATCGCGCAGATCGATCTCCTGGTCGCCTGGGTTCTTCAGCGTGATGGTTCCGTTCGCCGTCACGGAGAGCGTCGCGTTCTTCTGGGACGCGTCGTCCGCGACGATGCTGATCGGAAGTTGCAACACGTCACCTTCACTGACGCGGGTCGGGACCTTTGGATCGAGCGAGAACGGAAGGAACGACTCGAAGCTGTCCTCGCCCTGACCGACGCGCCCGTTGCCGTGGGCGTTGGCGTAGATCTTCCACGTCGTGATCGAATCGTTGACGTCGAACTCGACGGTGGCTTCACCCTTCTCGTTCGTCACGAGGAACGGTTGCCAGAACAACGTCTCCACGAAGTTGCCCCGGCTGTCCGAGGCCTTGTGGGTGTACCGGAAGACCGACCGCGCGAGGACGGGATTGCCGAGGATGGTCTCGATGCGTTTGCGGGCTTGCGGCGAGGTCCATACCGGATCGCTTCTGGTCGCGGACAGGTTGGTGGATGCGTGATCGCCTACAGCGATGAGCCCGTTCCGAAGCGTCAATCGCGCGAAGCAGAATTTCTTGCTGTTGTCGACTTCGCTGACCGTGGCTTCACCTTTGTACCCGTCCGTGACGTTGTAGACGGCGAAGCGCGCCCCGGGCTTCAGGTTGTTGGCGCCGCTCTGTAGCGCGATCGTGAGCAGATCGCCACTCGCGCTGATGCGGCTGATGGTGCCCGTGACCAGCGGATACAAGGTCTCGAAGATCGCCGGGTAGCGCCGGTTGACGAGGTCTAGCAACACGCTCTTTTCGCGGATCGTGAGTTCGAGCGCCGCGATTCGGTTGCGCCGGTTCGCTGCAGGGAGGCCAGGCGCTGCGTTGGTGAGATCGCGCAGTTCTCTCTGTGCACGCTCGGAGTCGATCAGCGCATTGAGAATTGTCTGCGCAGATTCCCGCGGGTTTGGCGGGACCATGTCCCCGGGGCCGCGGTAGTAGCCGCCGCCGCCTGTCTGGCCGCCGAGACTCCATTCCCAGCCGCGTCGCTTCGCGATGCGGCGGCTCGCGGCCATGTAGAATACGTCGGAGCCGGGCCCCGTGAGATTGTTGGCGCGCATCTCCTTGGCGACGACGGCATCCAGCAGGTTGGCCACCTGTGGATCTGCGATGAACGAGCCCGGTGCTACCTGGACGTCGAAGTCTTGCACGTAGGCCATGCCCGTCCGTTGGCTGTCGGACCTCGTGACGGTGCGGAAGCCCGCGGAGTCGTCGTAGTCCATGCTCTCGCGGATACCACGGTCGTCGAAGAACAACCCTTCGCCTGGCACCAACTCCATCGAGTTGGCGAGACTTTCCGTCGCTGCTGTGTCCATGAGCTGCATACGGGGGGCGAAACTCTGGTTCGAGCTGATCAACGTGTAGAGCACCACCGCGATGCTCGCGAACGTGCTGCCGACTACGATCGTGCTGCCGACTACGATCGGCGGACGCCACTTCATGCGCCGTGCCACGAACACGAGCACGTGGGTGAGTCCCAACAGTCCGAACACGACCAGGGACCAGCCGACGAACGCGCTGAGAAGACGCTCCGCCTTGCCCCTCGATCTGTGTACGACGCGCAGCTCGGCCTGGTGCGAAGCCAGCGTGTCCGTGACGAGTGGGGTGTACGATCGACCCTCACGCGCCGGCAACGCCTTGGCCCACGATCCGCCCGCTGCGATCAGATCCTTCTCTTCCGCGTCACCCCGCCACACGTAGCGACGCCACCCCATATTGCCGAGCAGCAGGTCGATGTTGCGGCGGTAGTGCTTCTCCAGGGACAGGAACTCTTCAACCTTGTCGTCGGGTTTCTCGATGTCCGTCCAGAGCTGCTGCTGGTCCTTCAGTCCCGTGCGGATGAAGTCGAGCATGTCCGCGACCGCGCGGTCGGTGACTGTCAGCCCGACGACGCAGGAAACCGGTTCGCCGGCCTCGTCCGTGGTCTTGACGGTGATCCGCTGTTTGCTGCCCGGCGTCACGCGCTTCGTCTCTGGCACCAGTTTCACTACCAGGTTGCGCTTCGACTCCCGTTGCACGAGCCGCTCCGCTACGGGACGCATCTTTTGATCGAACACGGTGACCCGCAGCACGCCGCTCGCCTCTTCGACGAGGGGAATCGAAACGGTGCTGTGACCGCGATCGAGAATGCTCCGCTGTCCGACGAGCACGCCGCGGCAGAACACCGAAGCGATCCACGGGCCCTTGCCGCGGGTGAACACGTTCAACTTCGCCGGCGCGCCAGCCGCGAAGTAGTCGCCGATCGGTTGCAGTACGGCGCCGACGTCATGCACGCGCGGCAGCTTGAACGACTTCTCTCGCGGGCTCGTGAGGCTCAGCTTGTAGTTCACGCCCATGACGGGCGTGAACGCGAACCGCGTGCGACCCATGTGCAGCGTCTTGAACTTCGCCACGACCTTGCCCTTGTCGTCGACGACCTCGCCTTCGCCGCTCAGCGGTCGACCGAGCGCATCGCGCAACTGGGCGTAGACCCGGTTCTCGCTGCCGGCGACCAGGTCGCCACCTTCGGGGTAGAGCCCGATCTCGATCTTGTCCGTCGGAATGACGAAGGGCTCGAGTTGGGTCTCGACGTTGCCGCCGTCAGTGACTCTCGCGACGAACCGCGCCGCGCCTTTCTGCACGTTGCCCGGAACGTTGAAGTGGAACACCGCCCGACCGTCCCCGTCGAGGACGCCGTCGTCCGACCACGCCTCGTCGCCGTCGACGATCAACGTGGCGTGCACCTTCGCGCCCGCCGCCGCACCTCCGCCGGCCCGCGTCACGTGCAGGTCGGCTGCCCCGGACTGGCCGACCGCGTAGGTCTGGCGATCGAGGACGATTTTCTTCTTCAGCTTCGGCGGCTGGAAGTTGCGCACGAGGAACTCGAGGCGTTCCAGCGTGAACTTGTCCTTCTGATCGCGAATCTCCAGCGCGTAGGTTCCGCCCATGGCGCTCGGCGGCACCTTGAACTTCCACGCAGTGACGCCCTTGCCGACGCCGAGCACCTTGGTCTGCAGCGTGGCGTCCTTTGGATCGACGATCCGGCAGCGCAGACCGATGCCATCGGCGCCGCGCAGCGTCAGGCGGTCGAGGCACGCGATGCGCATCAACACCGCTTCACCCGGACGGTAGGCAGGTTTGTCCGAAGTCACGTGGGCCAGCGGCGCCGACTTGCTCGGGTGGATCTTCTGTTCGATGGTCTTCGAGAATCCCGTGCCGGGCACCGTCGCGGTGACGATGAGCTTGCGGGGCTTGTTCAGCGTACCGGATGCCGTGATGTCGACCGCGCCATCGCAGACTGTCGTCGACTCGGTCAACGTGGCATCGTTGGCGTCGAGCACCTTCCAGGCGACCTGGGCGACCATCTTCTCCTGCGCCAGGTTGTGGGTCTCGACGTGGAAGCGCAGCGGCGAGCCGTCCGGGACCGCCGGTGGCGCCACCAGCAGCAGGCGAACCCTGCTGTTCTCGACGTCGCCGACGCGCCACGCTCGGTGCAAGTAGATGCCGAATGCCGGCGTCAACGCGATGGCGACGGTCGCGGCCGCGGTCAACCACGCCTTCCTGAACGTGAGTCCGCTGTGCGCTGGTGGACCGCTCGTCGTCAACTGCAGTGGCGGCGCCTCGGAGAGGGCGGCGTCCTCGAGCAACGACGCCGTCTGCTTCACCTCTTCGTAGAGTGCAGCGAGCTCCGCGTCGCTAGCGAGACGCTCGGCCATCGCTTCGGGATCCGGATGACACTCGAAGTAGTACTCGAGGAGTTCCTGGCGCAGGGTCTCCTGCCGGTCGCTCTGGTTGTTCTCGTTCTGGGTACTCATCGTGCTTGCCTCCCTGTGTCGGTGCCCCGCGCTGGCGTCCACTCGATGCCGGCGAGTGCGAAGTGTTTCAGGCTCTCTCGAAGATGGATCAACGCCGCGCGCATTCGCGTCTTCGCGGTGCCGATCGGAATGCGCAGTGCCTGGGCGGCCTCGTCGAAACTGAGGCCGGCAGAAGTGCGCAGCAAGAACACCTCCTTCTCGGTGTTCTTGAGGTCGTGGATCGCGGCGCGCGCTGCTTCCAGGGTCTCGGACTTGGTCAGTTGCGCGTCCGGTGCCGGTTCGGCGGATCGAAGCTCCATCGGGTTGGTTTCCTCGAGCGGTTGGCTGGGAGTGCGCCGCATTTCCGTGCGCCGCAGGTCCTTGGCCAGGTTCATGGTGATGACGAAGAGCCAGGCCACGGGGTTTTCGGGGGCGAACCCGCGACGGAGAGACTGCCAGGCCTTGAGGAACGCCTCCTGGAGGAGTTCCTGGGTCTCGGCATGACGGCCCAGAATGCCGTGGACAACGCCGGACAAACCGTTCGCGTGGGTGCAGAACAGCTCAGCCAGTTCGTGTTGCCTTGGGCTCTCTGGGCGATCGTCTCGCGTCATCTGCCTGTCTCACCTCAGGAGACGCCGGGGAACAGGGTCGGATTGGAGTTTGTGCAGATTATGGTGAGATTGGGGCAATCGACCCGAATGCGCCTCCACGACTACAAGAAGAATCGCGACTTCGGCAAGACGCCGGAGCCCCAGCCGACCGCTCCCGAGGATGCGAGTGGCGGCAGTTCGTGCGCCGGCACGAGGCCCGGAACCTCCACTACGACCCGTGCCTCGAGCACCGCGGGGTGTTGTGTTCCTGGGCGGTGCCGAAGGGGTTGCCCGCAGTCCCGACTACCCTTCATCGCGCGTTCGTCGTCTACGACAATCGGACGAGCCAGATCTTCACCGCCAGCAACCCCGTGCCCGTGACTCTGCGCTAGCTCAGCTCGGAGAGGCGAGTTCGGACGCGGTGGGCCCAGGGGCTGTTGGGGTCCTGCTTGAGGTAGGCGACCCAGTGGCGTGCAGCCCCGTGCACGTCGTGGAGGAGCGCGAGGGTCTCGCCGAGGTTGTAGTGGGCGTCCGAATAGGACGGCTCGATGGCCAGCGCCTGCTTGTACGCAGGGATCGCCTGGTCGTGACGACCGATCTCGGCCATGGCGTTGCCGAGGTTGTTCCACGCTTCGACGTAGTCCCCGTCGATCTCCGTGGCGCGTATGAAGCACGCCGCGGCTTCGACGTTGCACCCCATCGCGTAATAGGTGTTGCCCAGATTGAAGCAGACCTCCGGCTGGGGATCGCCGAGAGACATCGCTTGCTGGTACGCCTCGATGGCGCCTTCGAGGTTGCCGGACTCCTCCGCCGCGATACCGAGGTTGAACCAGTCCTTTGCCGAGTGTTCCCGCGGGCGCAGGGTAGGCGTCGAGAGCACCGGCTTCTTGCCACGACCCTCGAAGTCCAGGTGCAGCTGCCCGTTCGTCTCGGCGAGCCGACCGTCCTCGAGTCGCACCAACAAGGGGCCGCCGCGTTCGAGCACCTCCAGCTGGGCGAGCGCCGGCGAGGTGTCCGGAATCCAGGCCGCCAGGAGCTCGAGGCTCCGGCGTATGCGCGCGGGTGTCACGCCGGACTGCGTGAGATGTTGCAGTCGCCGCGCCGATGCCACCTGGCCGAAGTCGAAGAAGCACAGCCGCTTCACGATCTTGACGGGCTTGATCAGCCCTGCGCGGATCCAACTCCGAATCTCGGAGTTCGAGACGTCGAGGATGCGGCCCAACTGCACGATGGTGTAGAGCCGAGGTAGTTCGTCCCGGTCCTGTTCGCCGAGCCGGAGGAGGAACTCCTCTTCGACGATGATCTCGATGGAGAGGCCGACCTGTTGCAACTCCGTCGCGCGGCGCAGGCTCTTCGTCGGGAAGCCGTCCTTGCCGAGGGGCGGTCCGTCGCTGCCGATGACCAGCACGTCCGTCGTGCCCCGCGGTTCTTCGGCGTAGCAGTCGCCCTGCTTCGCGATCGCCTCGATCGCTTCCTCGCGCGACATGGAGGCAAGTCGACCGGTGATCGCGATCTCGACGCTTCGCAATACCGCCTCTTTCACTGAACCCATAGCTCGGTGGCTGATCCTTGTTGACTACCCGTCGCCGGTGACCACACACCTGGATCACGCGTCGACGATCAGATCCAAAAACACGGGCGCCCGAAGATGCCCGGCCCGTGTCTGTGCCAGGTAGCTTACTTTGCAATAGAGGCCTAGCTCAACCCAGAGTCCTTCTTCTTCGCACTCGATCCAGGGAGCGTCGCGAAGGCGCGCGAATAGAGGCTCGGCCAGACGACGGCGCATCGCGACCGACAGGCCGCTGCCGACCCTTCCCACGTAGCGCAACGGCGCGTCCGGCTCCTCGCCGATCTGTGCCGCGATCACCAGGCTGCGGATGTCGTCGCCCTCGGCCACGAACCCGACGATCGCGCAGTGCAGCGCGTGCTGCCGCTTGATTTTCAACCAGTCGTCCGTGCGGCGACCCGCCTCGTAGGGGCTTGTCAGCCGTTTTGCCATCATGCCTTCGAGGTTCTGGGCCGTCGCGGCCTCGAAGTACTCCTTCCCCGTGCCCACGACTCCGTCCGAGAGGACCATGCGCGGGTTGTCGACCGCCTGGACGAACTGCCGCAGCAACTCTCGCCGTGCCGAGAGCGGTTCGGCCATCACCGACTGACCCTCGACGTAGAGCCCGTCGAAGACGACGTAGGTCGCCGGCAGGGATTTGCTCAACGACTGAATTCTCAAGTCGTTGAGCACCTGCTCGCGGCTCAGCATCAGGCCGAAGTCAGGCATGCGTCCTTCATCACCACGATCTCCCCGTCGAGCATGACGCCACCGCCGACGCCGATCTCCCCGAGGAAGCCAAACTCGGGATACCGCATCGTCAGATCCCGTTTTCGCCTGTTCGTCAGCAGGTAGCCGTCGCCCGGCAGACGCGCCTGGGCACGCGTGCCGTTCCACTTGATCTCGAAGAGGTGCTTGTCGGAGTCGAGTGGCTTGCCCTGCCGGGCGAGCATGGGGGCGACGAACTCTGGAAGTTGGCCGTCGTGGCCGAGAAACCCGACCACGTCTGGAAGCCTGCGGAATTGCTCTCTCACGTCTTCGATACCGAAGCCGAATTCCCGGTCGGCAAGGGCTGGAGCTACGCGGACACGAACTACATCGTGCTCGGCGTCGTGCTCGAGAAGATCACGGGCACCACGTATTACAAGGCGATGCAGAAGCGCGTGTTGGACAAGTTCGGGCTCGCGGACACCGTGCCGTCCGACTCGCGCCGGATCTCGAAGCTGATCCCTGGCTACACGCGGATGGGTCGGATGTTCGGCATCAAGGACAAGACGACGAAGGACGGCGTGTTCGTCATCCACCCCCAGTTCGAGTGGTGCGGTGGCGGGCTCGCGTGCACCACCGCCGATTTGGCGAAGTGGGCTGGCATCCACGGATCCGCGAAACTCTGGCCGACCGCATTGCTGAAGCAGGTCCGCGATGGGGTCCCGGCGCCGCAGCTCGGGAGGGGAAAGGCCTACGGATTGGGGGTGATTCTGGGCGGCACCAAGGACGCTCCGTGGGTCGGGCACAGTGGATTCATGCCCGGATACGTGTCCGAAATGCGGTTTTATGCGAAGACCGGCCTGGCGATCGCGATCCAGTTCAACTCGGATCGGCGCGCCGAATTGGGCATGAGCACGGGTGGCTACCTGGACGCGATTCTCGGGCTCATGCCGTCACCGGACGCCTCCGGACCGGCAAAAGGAAAGCCCGGCTCGGCGATCCGAAAGCAGGGGTTATGAAAGTTTGGCGGGAATCGGCTACATTTCGCCAGCTCGAGACAGATGACGAAGAAGCTATTTGTGGGTGGCCTCAGTTGGGGCACCAAAGATGAGCAGCTGAAAGCTGCCTTCGAAAAATACGGCACCGTTGCGGAAGCAAAGGTGATCTTGGACATGGACACGGGCCGCTCGCGCGGCTTCGGGTTCGTGACGTTCCCTGAGGACACCGCGGGAACGCGTGCGATCCAGGAGATGGACGGTGCTGATCTCGACGGTCGCACGGTCCGCGTGAACGAAGCGCAGGAGCGGTCGCGGACGTCGCGTGACCCTGTCGGGGGGCGACCCCCAGGCGGTGGCGGCGGATACCGAGGCTCGAGCGGTGGCGGCGGAGCTGGAGGAGGTCGTGGCGAAGGTCGCCCGGCGTTCCGCAGCGAAGACCGTCCTGCAGGGAACGCAGGAGGCAAGCGCCGCGGCGGACGCGGTGGTGAAGGCAAGGGTGAAGATCGATTCGCCCGTCGCCGGAACAGCCAAGGCGGCGGCGGTCGGCCCAGTCGCGGCGGAGACTACGGTGGCTCCGACGGCTACGGCAGCGGCTACGGCGAGGACGAGTAGCCCGCACAGGCTACTTGTTTTTGCGAGTCGATTGCCGTTTCGGTGATTTCCCGGACGCGCGTTCGCGCTTCTGATCTTCGACCATTTTCGCGACGTCTCTGAGGAGTTGCTTGGCGTCGTAGACGATGCCGTCCTTGATGGTCCAACGCACGCCACCGACCCGTTCGACCTCGTTGGTCTCGTCGTTGAGCTTCTCCGCGCCCGTGCCGTAGAGGACCTTCAGGTTCGCGAGTGGGTTGGCTTCGACGAGGATCATGTCGGCGAGCATGCCCTTCCGGATCACGCCGATCTCCATCTTGTCCTTGCGGTTCTCGTAGATCGTGAGCGCACCGTTCATGGTCGCGGCTTGGATCACTTCCAGAGGATGGAATCCGGCTTCCTGCAACAGCTCGAGCTCTTCGATGTAGCCGAATCCGAAGGTCTTGTAGATGAACCCGGAGTCGGAACCGCACGCCACGCGACCGCCCATCTTCTTGTAGTCGTTGATGAGCCGCATCCATACGCGGTAGAAGTTGCGCCACGCGATTTCGTCGTGGGTCGTCCAGTAGAACCAGTACGAACCGTGTGATCTTCGGCTCGGCTTGTAGAAGTCCATTAGCGACGGCAGCGTGTACTTGTCGTGCCACTCC
The DNA here is from genome assembly GCA_964469555.1 of uncultured candidatus Brocadiaceae bacterium. Taxonomy (GTDB): domain Bacteria; phylum Planctomycetota; class UBA1135; order UBA1135; family UBA2386; genus CAYYAQ01. Next base: position 9,562 of record CAYYAQ010000008.1, read on the forward strand.
GCGGTGCGCGCACGCATGACATCGCGACCCGCGGCGTAGATGTTCATCGTCGGATCGAACACCGTGCCGAGCTTCAGGTGCTCAGCCAGGTAGGCCTTCCACTCGGGCCCGCCAGGAGTGTGAATCTTGTTCCAGAGCCGGGCGACCTGACCGAAGCGCTTCTGCTCGTCGTTGTAGTTCATGTCGACGGGCCACGGCTGGATGACGTGATCTTTCAGGAGGGCTTCGAAGTGACCGTAGAAGTGGGTCACGGTGTCGAGGCCGGCGCGCGCCGCGTCGATCGCGTTCATCTGCGCGACGCCGCTCTGCGACAGGTGGGCGGTCGTGCCGAGACCGTGCATGTGCGCGGTCTCGATCAGGGCCTGCATGATCTCGGGCCGATACGCGCCGAGCTTCAGGCCGTCGATGCCCTTTTGCGCCATGTCGGTCACCCACTTGCGAGCCTTCTCCGGTGTGTCGAGTGCGCTGCCGCGGGGTCGCTGGTAGTTGAAGATGCGCGGGGCGACGATCTCGTTCGCGGCGCTGCGCCGCTTCTCCCTCTCGGTCCAGTCGTGGCGTCCGAGCGGCACGCCGCGGACGGTCGTCACGCCGTGGGCGAGCCAGAGCTTGTAGACGTATTCGGCTTCGGGGGCCTTCGGCTTGCCGCCACAGTGGGCGTGCATGTCGACGAAGCCGGGCAGGAGGTACATCCCCCGCGCATCGATCGTGCGACCCTTGTCACCTGCACGGGGGGCGAACCGACCGATCGACGTGATGCGATTCTTGCGCACGGTGACGGTCACCGGTCCGCGGGGCGGTGCACCCGTGCCGTCGATCAGGATGGCGCCGCGGATGATCAGTCTGTCGTAGGGGCCGCCGCCCTCCTGGGCACCGCGATCGGGTGCGGGGGTGGTCTGTGCTGCGAGGGCGAACGACAGAGAGAGGAAAGCAGACGACAACGCGGGGAGGGAGGTTCTCATCGGACGAGGGGATTCGGGCTCAAAGGGAGCGGCGATTCTAGTGGACCTGTGGGCCCGAGTCCTCGTGACGGAATCCCAAACGCGGAATCTTCCCCGCGGGGAAGCCTCCATGCTCACCGGGCTGGTGTTCCCGGAGCGTGATTCAGTACGTAGTCGGTGTCTCCGCCGTAGACGAGGATCGCGCCGGGGCCGAGCTCCATGACTTTCTTCTGAGTCTCGCTGAACGACATGGTGACCGCGATGCCGTCGTTGAACCGGCGGATGTTGCCAGCGCTCAGGTTCTCGGCCTGGGTGATGCGCCCTCGGATCACCGCGACGCCAGTGCGTTCCTCGACGAACGAGCCGCTCGTTGTCGTGCAGGCATCTGAGCGTGCAGCACGCTGGGTAGCCCCAAACGAACGGGCCGCCATCCCTGACCGGGACGACGGCCTCGTTGGTGATCGATCGTGGTCTAGTTCACCTTGATCTTCGCCGTCGGCCGGAACCGTACGCGTGACTTGTCCTGGACCTTCGCTTTGAAGGTCCACGACGTGGAACTGGAGGGCAGCCCCGAGAGGTTGAAGGACGCGGTGTAGCTGTTGTCACCGTTGTTGGTGAGATTCTGCCGGACCTTGTCCTTCCTCTTCTTCAGCTGCCACCACATGCTGCGGATACTGGTGTTGTCGACCTTGTCCGTCCACACGCGAATGTAGATCGTGTCCGAGCGCGAGAAGGTCCGGTCGTCAGTCGAGAAGTCCGCGTTCTTCGACAGGATGAACCCTTCGCCGGTGTAGCCGCCGGAAGTGACCGTGACGTAGTTCGTCTTGGTCTCTCCGTCGGCGCCGTAGGCATTTGTCACCGTGAGTGTCACGGTGTAGGAACCCACGGAGTTGTACGTGTGGCTCGGATTCTGTGCCGTCGAGGTCGAGTTGTCGCCGAAGTCCCACGACCACGACGTCGGCGTGTCGGTGGACTGGTCCGTGAAGGACACGAGCAGCGGTGCCGTCCCGGTCAGCGGCGTCCCGGAGAACGCGGCTGTGGGGGCATTCCCGGGGCTGTTGACGGAGATGTAGCCGTTCTTGACTTCCACGTCCGAGCCGTAGGCATTCGTTGCCGTCAGCGTCACGTTGTACGTGCCTGGTGTCGTGTACGTGTGACTCGGATTCTGCGCAGTCGAGGTCGAGCTGTCGCCGAAGTTCCACGACCACGACGTCGGGGAACCCGATGACAGGTCGGAGAAGGACACAGCCAGAGGCGAGGTTCCGCTCGTTGGCGTGCCTGAGAATTCCGCGGTGGGCAACGGCCCGCTCACGAAGATGTAGCCGTTCTTGATCTCCGTGTCGTTTCCGTTCGAGTTCGTCGCCGTGAGGGTCACGTTGTACGTGCCCGGTGTCGTGTAAGTGTGACTCGGGTTCTGGGCTGTCGAAGTCGAGTTATCGCCGAAGTTCCAGGCCCACGACGTCGGCGCTCCGCTCGACTGGTCGCTGTAGTTCACCACGAGTGGTGAGCTGCCGCTCGTCGGTGTGCCCGTGAAGTCGGCGGTGGGCGCCGAACCGCCGAGCGCGAGAACGACCGCGTTGTACGTGTTGATGCGCCCGTAGCCGAACGTGTTGTCGACGCCCGTGGAGCCGAGATCGTCGCAGGCCGACTTCAGCATCGCCTCCACTTGGTCCGGGGTGAGACTCGGGTTCGCGGACCAGATCATCGCGCACACGCCTGCGGTCAGCGGGCAGGAGAAACTCGTGCCACTGGCGTAGACGTAGCTGCTGTTGCTGCTCGTGCTGGTTGTTGGAACGCTGACGCCTGGCCCGACGACGTCGACGAATTGGCCGTAGGCCGAGAAAGACGCCTTCGCGTCCGTCGAGTCCGTCGCGCCGACGACGATGATGTCGTCGCTGTCTCGGTTGCCGTAGGTCAGGTCGCGGTTGTCGTTCCCTGCGGACCAGATGAGGAGTCCACCCCGCGACTTGATGTACGTCGCGGTGGTCAAGTTCGACGCGCTGTCGACGCCGCTGTAGCTGACACTCGCGACCCGGTCACCATTCTCCACGGCCGTCATCGCGGCGTGGCGTAGCACGCTCGAGGCTGCGGAGCCACTCGATACGTTGGATACGCGGAGCATGCGGTGACCGAGGTTCCAACCGAC
>CAYYAQ010000008.1:12655-66852 GCA_964469555.1 uncultured candidatus Brocadiaceae bacterium
TGTTCCCGCTCACGCTCAATGACGCCGGCGACGCCCTTGCCGTTGTTGCCGTTCGCGGCCGCGCAGCCGGTCGAGTTCGTGCCGTGGCTGTGGACGGGGCTGATGTTGCCGCCAGCGGATTCCCACTTCTGATCCACGGCGTTGTAGCCTTCCTTGCGGTTCGCGGCCAGATCCTCGTGAGTCGTCAGAACGCCGGTATCGCAGATGCCGACAGTCACGGCGTTGGTGCCGGTGTGCAGGCCCCACGCGTCGCATGAACGCATGCGGTTGGCGTTGTGGTTCCACTGAAGACTGAAGTGGGTGTCGTTCGGACACCCGATCGGGTACAGGATCCAGTCGGGCTCGACGTACTGGAAGTTGCCGGTCGCCATCAGCTTCTTGGCGACGTCGTTCTCGGTCGTCCTCGCGGGGACGTGGAAGACGTATTCGTCGACCTGTTTCACGTACACGTGCACTCGGTATTGGGCGATGTCCGCGCGCGCCTTCGCCTGTCGGTTGCCCAACTCCTGGGGGCTGAGGCCGACCGCAGCAGTGCTCGTCGCCTGCAGAGGTCGCGCGACCAGGCGACCGGAGAATTCCTTCTCACCCTTCACGGCAACGAACTCCTGGAAGACGGGCGCGACAGGTTGGCCGTCTTCGCTCCCTCCTTGCGAGATGATCTGGGACGAGTGGTCGACGGTGGGGGTCGACCCCTGTTGGCCGCACGAGGCGACGAAAACTGCAGATAGAACGAGGGCGAGGATTCGGTTCATGATGATGAGGGCTGACGAGTTGATTGGGACACCCGACGTTCAGGTGCGCCGGCGCGGGTTTCGGTGGGATGCGCCGGCCCCCGCGCACGATATCGCGGCGAAGCACCGCGCGGATCGAATGATTCGATTATTTGGTCATCGATTGCGGGGTGGAGGTACCACGAGGTTGTAAACTGCTTCGTAGAAGTTTCGTGCGCCGCGAAAGTCCGGTGCTGTACCGAGAAAGAGCGGGGGATTCGCTTCTCGGCGCGACGAGATTCCAAAGAAAGGTCGCATGTACCACGCTCCCTGGCCACCCGTGAACAGGGACAGCACCAACCAACCGATGATGATCGACGTACTCACCGCGCGACCCAGACCGTGGTCGCGCAGCAGTGTCTGGGCCTGGCGCACGAGCGCGATGCTCCCACAGATAGCGATGAGCACGACGTTGATTCCCTGGATCAGAGGATACTCGCCCAGATCATCGCCCGCCGGCTGCACCATGGTCATGGCGAGAAAGAAGCTCACCGGGCTCAGGCTCGCGAGCAACACGGATGTGTCGCGAAACAGAAGGACGACGAGCTTCTGCACGTCGCGGAACGAGAGCCTCGGCGCGAGAAAACGGGCGAGGACGAAGTACGCGAGCGCGCAGATCGCAGCGGTGGTCAGGATAAGGAGCGGAAATTTGATCAGGTTCCGGCTCGCGTAGAGCCAGCTGTGTCCCGACCCGATCGTGAAGCCGTAGAGTGCCGACGACAGCGTGAGGCTGATCAGCACGCGCCACATCACAAGATCTCGAGGACGGTGGCCATGCGGTACGTGATGAAGATCAAGAGCCCCTGCCAGAACAGGAGCAGGAGGGGATTCGACCGCACCTCCCGCAGCACCTTGTCGACGAACAAGCAGCGGTTGAGTTGGCAGATGCCGGCGATGAGCGACACCGTCAGCAGGCCGATCGAGATGTGTTCGGCGGTGACGATTCCACCGTCATCCGCCATCGTCGAACGCAAGAACCACAGGATCGGAAAGAACCCGAAGCAGAAGAGCGCGGATGCCGTGGTGATGATCAGGGCGAGGGCGAGGACGAGATTTTGGGTCAGGCTGATCGCGACGCCGAGATAGGCGCTGAACACCAGCAGCGAGGGGAAGCAGATCACCATCGAGCCGACGAACAGCGTCGCGATGTTCCAGAAACTGGATGGTGAGAGCACGGCGCCGTACGGGAGCGCGAACAGCACGCTTCCGAGGAGCATCGCGAGCGCGAGCCGTGCGAGGTCGCGGTGTCCCGTGATGTTCGCCACGAGCCGACCGCGCTCCGCCAGCACGACTTCGAGCAATCGAAGCGGCATGGCTAGGGTCTTGTTCAGCTCCTTGCGGGAGAACGGGTTGGGGGGAGGTGACAACGGCTCGGGCGGCCCGACGATGGACTTGGTCATGTTTTGATGGGGTAACTTTGCAATCCCAAGCAAATACGTTGTATGCTTTGGAATGCAAAGTAAACCCCAGTCGGCGAGTGGGTCGCTCGAGGGCGTGAGTGGATCTGTGCCGACGGCGGCGAGGGACGTCTGCGATCACGCTGTGACCTCGAGCCTGCTACATTGCTGTCCCTGCGGCTCTCGCCTCACCCCAATACGGATGCTCTACAGCGACCTCGCCGTGGCCAACGCCAACACGGCAGTGTTCACGAAGTTCAGGGGCACGCTCGACGCCGAGGGTGTCGCCACTGCTTCGCTGAACTTGCCGGCCAATCTGCCGCTGCCCCCGGGGTTCACGTTCCACCACGCGCACGTCGTGTACGACGCATCCGGCAGGATCTACATGGCGAGCAACGCGGTGCCGCTGCGTTCGAAGTAGCGCGCGCGTCAGTAGAGCAGTACGCTCGCCAGGTCGGTGACGTAGGGTTGCCCCGTTGTCGGGATTACCAGCGCTTGTATGAACACTTCGATCCCGCGCAGGCCGGCGATGTCTGGCACCGCGATCGTCGTGCGCGCCGTCCCGTTGCGCGCGTCGAGCGGCAATGTGATTGGCAACAAGAGTGCGGAGTCGAGGAACACGTTGCCCAATCCATGTAGCGCGAACGGCTTTGCGACGCCGAGCGCGACGTACGTCTGACCCGTCGCCGCCGCGGCGCTGAGGTGCAGGTCGAGCTTTGAGCCTCCGACGAACGTCCGTCGAAACTCGGGGTATTGCCACGGACTCGACAACAACGGCACGGCGCTGAAGGCGGCGATCGATGTGCTTGTCACCGCGCGACCGCTCTCCGAGTGACTGCGGATCTCGCGGAACGTTCCGCTGAGGAGAGTGCCGTTGATCCGACCGTGGAATGAGCCAAAGCCAAGTGCGCGGTTGCCGTCGAGGGCCAGGAAGTTCGTCCGCCAGAAGTGGAGTCGCAGTCGGCCCGAGCCGGAGATCGGTGTCTGCAACCAGGCGTTCCGGCGGGGTTCGAACACGTGCAATCGACGCGTCTCCTCGACGGCGAGGATCGCGCTCGCGACATCGGAGTGGAGCTTGGCGCCGGCACCCGTGGCGATCTCGTGATACGAACCCGTGCGCGCGGAGAACGCACTGAACCCCGTGGTCGTCGTGACGAGCGCGCCGGTGCTGGCCAGGGCCGGAAGCGCGTTCTTCGCTCCACTCGGCAGCGGCGTCCACCGCGCGAGCGGGGCGCTGAAGATCGATCCATTCCCGGTGGAGTCCACGACCGCCGCGACGGTTGCGCTCGATGCAGAGTTGGTCGGAGTCAAGTTCACCGTCGCGAGCTTGCCGCGCACGGCGCTGAAGGCGTGCGCCTTGTCCTGTTCGAGCATGAGCACCAGGCTCGTCTGGATTGCGACGGTCGGCACGGTGGCCAACGTCGCCTGAGTCCAAGTTCCGGTGGGCGCCGAGTAGATCCAGAGCAGCTTGCCCTGGCGCGCGACGGCGAGCTGCTCGGTCACCTCGACGAGAGCGGGCATTCCGGTGACGAGCTTGCTGAACGATCCGCGAAGCCCGCTGAAGCCGAGATAACTGATGCCGTCCCACCACAGGGCGGTGTCGTCGTCGATCGCGAACTTCGCCGTGCCCAGGAGCGATGTCGCCGTCTGCCATGTCTCACGCAACGCGGAGAATCCGTGAATTCGTCCCGCGGCTGTGGCGACACCAATCGTCCCGTCGACAGCGATCATCGTCGCGGTCGCGGCCATGGTCGTCGCTGTCCACTGACCTCGAAACGCGCTCATGCCGTGGAGTTGTTTGCCGTCGGCGATGATCGCGACGTGTCGTTGCACCGCAACTTTCGCGGATCCGCTGATCGTTCGCCTGGTCCACTTCCCGATGAAGCCGGAGAACGCCCACAGATCCGTGCCGTCGGCGACGACAGCGATGGAGTCGTTGCCCTGCGTCGATGGGTTGACCAGTTTCCCCGTCGCGCTCACCGTGATGCTGGCGAACCGACCTGAGTACGAGGCGAATGCCGTAAAGCGAGTGCCGTCGCGGATGATGAGCAGGTCGTTGGCGATGCGGAGTGTCGCGCCCCCCGAGATGGTGGTGCTGCGCCAGGATCGGGTGAGCGCGGAATAGGCGTGCACTGTTCCCCCGTCCCTGTAGGCGAGGATCTTGCCGCGCTGCACGATTCCGGACATCTGCACGCCGCCAGTGACGGGCAGTACCGTCCACGGGGACGGGGACTGCGCACCGAGGTGAACCGCCAGGATCAGCGGGGTGAGTGGCGCAGCGAGCGAGGTGAATCGAGCCAGCATTGGGGCTCAGGAGTATAGCTGAGGCCCTCGAAGGACGCCGCAGACGATCGCGATCGATGTACCCGGCTCGTAGATTGGTGCGATTCGAACCGGATGCGTGAGAATCGTTGCGCCCTCTCGAACGGTGTCGGGAAGCGATGTGTCGGGCGGACGGGGGCCGGTACAAGCCTCACCATGGAGTTTGTCCAGAGCGTGGTTCTGGGGTTTGTGCCCGGCGCGATCTGGTTGTGGGTTTGAGTGGATAGGATGACGCGCCCTCCTACCCACCTCTATTGATGAACATCAAAACGACCGCTCTCGTCGCTCTTTTCTGCCTGGTCTGTCCTGGTCTCCTCGAAGCGCAGAAGAAGAAGACCTACACCAATGCGTACACCGCCGCGAAAGAGGATCCGGACTTCCTGCTGCAAGGGGAGTACGCAAAGCCTGGTACCGGTGTGCAACTCGTCGCGTTCGGGGCCGGACGCTTCCGCGTCGTGACCTACGCGGGTGGGTTGCCGGGGCTGGGTTGGGATGGCAAGACCAGGGGTCACCGCGACGTGGACACGGTGGAGGCGAGCAAGGCCGTTGCCGAGGGCTTCCAGAAGATTCAGCGTCGCAGCACGACGCTCGGTGCGAAGGCTCCTCAGGGAGCTACCGTGCTCTTCGACGGCACCGAAGCCTCGTTGAAGAACTGGAAGAAGGGCGCGCGCATCTCGAAGGGTGGGTTGCTGATGGCGGGCGTCACCAGCTTGATGACGTACAGCAATGCGATCGTCCACGTCGAGTTCCTCCTGCCCTACAAGCCGCACGCGCGAGGGCAGGGTCGTGGCAACAGTGGGCTGTACCTTCAGGGCCGCTACGAGACCCAGATGCTCGACAGCTTTGGCCTCGCTGGCAAGCACAACGAGTGCGGCGGCATCTACTCAGTGAGGGACCCCGACCTCAACATGTGCCTGCCTCCGCTGACGTGGCAGACGTACGACGTGGAGATCAAGAGCGCAGAGTTCGACGCTGCGGGCAAGAAGACCAAGAACGCGCGCATGACCGTGCGCCTGAATGGCGTTGTCGTCCAGGACAACGTCGAAGTCCCGAAGCGCACGACCGCGAGCCCGCTGAAGGAAGGACCAACTCCCGGCCCCGTCTACTTGCAAGGCCACGGCAACCCCGTGAGCTACCGCAACGTCTGGGTTCTGCCTCGCGACTGATTACCTTGCGAATCCCCACCAACCGGGTGCCTAACGTCTCTCCTTCTTTGTGCCCGACGCCGAGGGGGATTGCGTGCGCGGGCCTTCGTGGAGCACCTTCACGCGGATGTCCTTGTAGTGCACTTCGCTGCCGGGGTCGTGACACTGGAAGGCGAAGGTTCCCCGTGACAGCAGCCGACCCTTCATGTTCCTCGGTCGCTTCGCGTCGGCTTCCTCGACGTAGTCCGCGGTGGTCTTGCCGTTCACGGTGACCGTGATGTGCTGGCCACGCACGGTGATGTGCATGTCGAACCACTCGTCGTCCTTGGCCGGCGCTTTCTTCACGTCTTGAATCGCGTAGAGGCCACCGGTGCGTCGCCAGTCACCCTGCGAGTTGTTGACTTGGCACTCGTAGCCCTTTGAGGGCCAACCGCCCTTCTGGAACTCCGTGTGGAAGTAGATCCCGGAGTTCGCCTTTGGGCGAGTCATCACTTTCGCGCGGAACTCGAAGTTCTTGAAGCTGTGTGAGTAGATCGGGCCGTCGTAGAACACGTGCGACCGCTTGCCCACGACTACGATCGCGCCGTCGACGACCTTCACGGAGTCCGGGTTCTCGTTGACCTTCCAACCGGTGAGGTCTTTGCCGTTGAACAGGTCCGACCAGCCATCGCCATCGCCGATCTCGCGCAGGCGGATGTTCCGCCAGGCGACGCGCCACTTCGGATCACCACCGACCGAATGCACCTGCAACGAGATGAACCCGCTCGCAGTCAGTGAGTCGTTGATGTCAGCGATCGGGATGTCGTTGATCCACGTGCGGATCGACGAGCCCTTGCATACGACGCGGTAGCGATTCCACTCGCCACGTTTGAACGCGGCCCGCTTCGCCTTGTCCTTGCGGTTCTTGCTCAACCATCCCCGGCGCGCCTCGTCGTAGATGAAGCCGGCGTTGCCGTTGGTCGAGACCTCGACCTGGTAGCCGTGTACCCGATTCTTGCGATAGGTCGGGTAGCTGTGGCTGCGGATTTGCACGCCCGAGTTGAGCTGGTTGTCCAGGAGCTTGGTCTCGAACTGGAGTTCGAAGTCGCCGTAGAAGCGATCCGTGCACAAGAAGGAGTTTGGGCTGTGCTTGACGGTCGTGCCGACGATGGTGTCGCCTTCGATGTCGTACTTGGCAGTCCCGTTGAGCAGCGTCCACCCCTTCAACGTCTTGCCGTCGAACAGGTCGACCCAATCGTTTGGCTTCGCGGTCTCTTGAGCCGACAGGAGGATGGCCAGGCCCAAGATGGCGGCCAGGATTGGGAGGCGCTTCAGGGATGGGGTAGGTGAATGCATGGTTCAGGTCGTCTGGATGGAAGGCTCAGAAAACATCGACGCCGAGTCCAAAAGCCTATCGATTGCAGCTTTCGATCACACCAATGCGATGGAGTTAGGCGCCCTTGAGAAGCCGCGGGAGCGATGCGATCGTCCTTCGTGCCATGATCGCTGTTCATGGCCCCCGCGGACGGCGAAGGAGCGAACCCGAGGAAGATCGGTGCGCCCTGACGCAAGACAATCTCTGGGCGCCCCGCGGCGCACACGCGGTTGCCCCAGCTACCGCCGCTTGCGACCGGTCGGCGACACGATCAGCTCCTTGTTCGCTGACGGGAAGTTCTTCGGGACAGGGATCGTCACCTTCTGTGTCGCGGCCCACTCGACGCTGCGCGCGAACACGACCTGGAAGCCGACGCACTCGAGCGAGGGTCGCGGCTTCTGACCGCGGCCCTGGTGTCCCAACACCGTCGTGACACACCGGCCCTTGCCGTAGGGGATGACCCACGTGATCGGTTCGTGCGCGCCGGTGCCGCGCCTTTTCTTCGCGGAGAGTGCTGTGCTCAACACCGTCATGTTCTCCGCGGGACCGCGCTGGCCGTGGTAGAGCTCGTCCTGCGCGTGCATCCACACGGCAGGCAGACCTTTCATGATCGGGTGATTCGGTTGGCGGACCTTGATCGGGAACGCGTGCCGCGGACCGTGGCCGGCGCCGGGACCCTCGCCACGCGGCGTGATGATGTGCTTGCCGGTTGTGTCGTCGATCGTGAGCCGCTTGTCGAACTTGTTGTTCCGCCAGCCCAACCCGATCATCAAGTTGTATTCCTTCCAGCCGGAGAACGCGTTGTTCGACGCGTGGACGAACACCACGCCGCCGCCTTCGCGCACGAACTTCTCGAACGCCGTGCGCACATGCTCGGGCCACAACAATCCGTTGTAGTTCACCACGACGACGTCTGCCGACGCGAAGTCCGGCTTCCATCGATCCCACGTGGATCGCGAGGCCCGTCTGCTGGGACTCATCGATGCGTCCACGCGGAACAGGCCAACCGCTATGAGGGATGCGCGCAGCGACTGGGTCGTCGAGACGAAGTCGTGGTTGTTTTGACCGTCGACGATCAGGACGTTGATCGCTTCGCGCGGCGGCGCCGCCTTCTTCTTGGCGTCCTGAGCCGTGATCGGAAACGTGAGCGTCAGACAGGAGAGTACGAGGGAGATGAGGAACATGTCGGAAGTGTAGGATCGCTACCATGCTCTTCGCCAGCACATCACTCGCTGGACGGATCGAACACGCACAAAGCTGCCTGATCTCGGCCTGCATGGAGTCGGTGGCCCGCAACCGACCGGACGCGGACGTGTGGATTCAGGCGATCGGCAGCGGAAGGGGTTCGAACTGCTCTACACGCGGGCGATCCTCGTCCTTACCCAGGCTTCGTAGTGCCTGGAACCGACAGCTAGACTCGACCGATTTGCTGACTCATCCCCGCGGATCGCGCATCTTCGCGCCGACCACCAGTCCATCCAGGTTCGAGGCCGCGACTTCGAAGTGGGCGGGGGTTTGCCGGGTTGCCTGTCGGTAGACCAGGATCGCCTTGGCGCGCGGTTCCAGGAACGCGTGCGTCGCCTGCACGGCCGCATTGTCTGCGGCGCCGGTGACTTCGCGACCGTCCTCACGGAAAACGACCATCACGCGTCGGCCCTCGATGTCCTCGGCGAGCTTCTCGAGCGCGCCGACGACGCCTTCGGCGTCGTCGGAGTCGACGCCCAGGATGGTGATCGGCGTCTGAGCCGCGTCTCGACGACCGAGGATGTCCACGAACGTCCGGACGATTCCTGGATGGAGTTGCACGACCTTGCCCCCGCCATCGTCGAGCCGAAGAACCGCTGGTCCCGCTTCGAGCAGTTGATCCAGTGTCCTCGCGCGGGCGGGATCGCCTTCGCCATGCCAGGTGAGGGTGACGCTCGTCGCGGTGAGGCTTCCCTGCACTTCGAGAATCACCGGCAACTCGTGCGCAACCTGCGTGAGCAGTGCGTCGGGCGGTGCGTCTGGGCTGGCCGTGATCGACAGGTCGTCGCCGGTGTGCTCGACATCGCTGAACAACGGTGGGTGAATCTGCAGCGTCCCGTCGCCTTCGAGGATCACGCGCGACGCGCCGGCATCAATCACGGATTCGACGATCGGTGTGGCTTCCGGCGTGCCCGGTATGCGGACAGTGGACCCGTCCCCGATTTCACGCTCGGCCAACTCGCTCGCGGCGGTCGCGGTGACCTCTGCTTCGCTTCGATCGCCTGGGGTCACGGTGATCCGGACTTCACCTTCGCCGACAGTCTCGAACGAGAGAAGCTTCGGAAACAAGTAATCGGTGTTGCCGTGTTCGATCAAGCGCGCCTGCGTGGCGCCGGCGTTCTCGAGCAATTCGACTATGGTCTGACGCATCGTGCGCGAGATCATGCCCTCGCCCTGGATCTGCACGTCGACCTTCTTGCCGGTCAAGCACTGCGCCGGAACGTGCCGCTGCAACGCGCGAACGAGTTCGACGGGCTTGCCTGCCTCGGAGTTCAGTTCGCAAGTCGTCGTGTCGCCTTCGGTGGAAAACGACATCGGCGAAGGCCAGATGGGTTCGCGGTTCTCGCCATCGAACGAGTAGGAGAGCGATGCGGGCTTCGCCGCGACCAGTATCTCCTGCAGCGCCCCGTCGATCGCCATCCTGGCGGGCCAGTCGAAAGTCAGTTCCTGACCTTCGACCTTTAGGGAACCGAGTTCCCGACGGAGAGCTGAGGCGATGTCCTTGCGATCGCCGGGCACCATCTTCAGGGCCGTGCGCCGGTCCTTCGACGCCACCCTGAGCAGCGCGGGCCACAATTGGTCTCCGTCGCCGACGACCAGCGTGGCAGGGCGGAATTTCGCCGCCATCTTGATGAGGCACTCGATCTCTTCGCCACGGGCCGAGCCGCTGCCGAAGTTGACTCGGACATCCTTGCCAGAAATCTCGTCCTTCTGCGCTTCGACCGTCGCGGTCAGCACCTTCACGGTCGCCCCTGTGTCCTTGCCCGCGCCGACTTCGACGACGGTGGTGTTCGCGACCGATGTGATGCTCACGAGTTCTTCGATCTCCCGGTCGAACAGCACGTCTTCCGAACCGTCAGTTTTCAACACGACGCGCGTCGCGCCGGCCGCGGCGAGCGGTGCTCTCAGCGAGTCGGGCGCGGGCGTGGTTCCGCCCGTGAAGCAGAACGTGATGGCCTTGCCCGACGCATTCGCGCAGATCTTGTCGAGTTCGGGTTCCAGCACCGAAGCGAGGTCATCGCTGTCGATGTCTCCCGTGTCGATGTCGACGCGCACGTCGTTCCCGGTCGAGATCGTGTCGACCTCCAGCGTCGGCAGCTTGCCCTCGTGGACGACTTCGTCCGGGTATCCGCGCTGGACGGTCACCGACAGCGGCTTGGCGTCCGGGACCACGTCGCCGACGAGTTCTTTCGCGAGGCTCGGGATCATCGCTTCGCCAGTGAACGTGACGACGACGCGCTTCCAACGCAGCTCGTCTGCGACTTGCTCCGCCTTCTGCCGAAGGGGGGCCTCGATCGAGCCAGTGATTTTGCTTCTGTCCATGTCGCCGACCGCGATGGTCAGGCGCACGTCGAACTGATCTTCGGTGGCGTCGGCGAGAGTGATCTCGACGCCGTCGTCCTCGAGGAGTTCTTCGAGTTCCTCCAGCTCTTCGAGAGACTCGAGCTCGTCGTCATCCGTCAGCTCATCCAACTCCTCGAGTTCCTCGATCGATTCCAGGTCTTCGTCCTCGGAGAGTTCTTCGAGGACTTTGAGGTCGTCGGCTTCGGTCGGAGCCTCGCGGCGCGATTTTCGGGATGAGGTGGAGTTGTCTCGGCGGGAGCGTGTCATCGGCAAGAAGGGTCGGTGAGCTTGGGGGGGGCGCACAACCTACCCAGAACCCGGGGGCGACGCACAACTTCCCCTTGGCATCATTTCGATGCGCCTCCTTGTTGCGGAGGTCCCACTCGAAGTTTTCGATCTTCCCGAGCGACGCGCCGTCGTTGGCGGACGAGTTGAGGGATCCCAGCGCGAAGGAGCTCTTCTTGTGCTCGTCGAGACCGAAGTGCGTTCCGTGGTCTTTCTCGGCCACGCAACCGACCAACGCGGTGATCAGGCAGAGGGATATCGCCGTCGCCAGTCGATGCGTGGTGCTCTCCAACTTCGCTATTCGTGGCGGTTCGATCACATGTTCGAAGTCGGACCGCGGGTAGTTTGCCTCGTCTCGACGCGCGAGGATAAGGATCGAAACCCGAGAATCTCGGCCGCGAGCGGTCTTGACCGTTCACCGCCATTGTGGGCCTGGAATCCGGCCCGGTCTTCTCACTGAAACCTCGGATGGGGGGGAACCGAGGTAGCATGGCGCCGTTGCTACCGATCCCGCTGGGGTCGTCGATGGACGCGATACCCCGCAACGGTCCAGAGCTGGACCGGCTTACCCAACCCAATCGGACCGAATTACGATGCACCGCCACATTGCACAGGCGTTCTCTCTCATTCTCCTCGCCGTGCTCCTTTCCATGGCTACGCCAATTGCGGCCCAGGGCACTCCCATCGGCTTCGCCGAGGACTGGGCCCTGGCGACCGATCGCGCGAAGGTCCTGGACCAACTGATCCCGGGGACCTCCGACTACTATTACTACAACTGCCGGCACCACCAGGACACCGGGGCCTTCGACAAGGTCGAACCGCTGCTGCGGGCATGGGTCCAACGCCACGGTCGGAGGGCTCGCGTAGAGGAGATCGAGAACCGTCAGGCGCTCCTCACCTTCGACAAGGATCCGGCGAAGACCCTCGCCTTCCTGCAGCGGAGACTCGGATTGCGCTTCGACCACCAGCGCCAGATGAGCGGGGCGAAGCAGAATCTGTCGACGAGTCTCGATCCGGCGCTCGTGTCGGCCTCGGCGTTCAGTCGCCGCGCGCTGCAGAAGTACCCTGGGACTGTGTCGGGATTCAAGCCGTCGGCGCTCGAATCGCTTCTGGCGAGCGACCTCAGCGACGACTTGCTGTTGAGCCTTCTCGGTCGATTGCAGCGACCGGACGTGACGAACCTGCCCGCGCTTGTCGTGCGAAACCTCGGGCACCGTCGCAGTCGGGGCTTTGGGACGCTGAACATCCACAGGCGTCTACTGCTGGATCAACTCGAGGAATGTGTGCGGCTGCGCGCGCGGTTGTTGAACGAGCGGGGATTCATCGATGTCTACCTGCGGCGACTTCGGCCCGGCGAGGACGTGCAGTGGCAGCGCGACGCGAAGGTTCGGGAGGCGTACCTCGATCGGTTGCAGGCGTTTGCGGACCGCCTCGCTCCGGCCAACAACACACTCAAGGCACACGTGCTGCACCACCGACTGAAGCACGATCTCGCCGAAGGCAAGCCGAACAAGGCGCGGCTGATGGCCTACCTGCGGTTGCCGCGGACCGCGTCGTACGTCAATCCGGACTTCCTGCGCCACCATCGTCGATTGGGCGAGGTCGTCGATGTCAACCGCGGTTTCCCGACTGGGTTCGGCCCGATCGGTAGTGACGAGAAGTTCCTGCGCGCGTACCTGATGCACTTCTTCACGACGGAAGATTCCTATCAGACCTACACCGAGATCGTACGCACGGATTACCTGCGCCGGGTCTTTGCGGAGACGAAGATCCTCAAGGGGTTGGGGGACATGGAGCGTTGGTATTCGATGCTCAACAACCCGACGTACTACGAAGCGCTGAAGGAGCGCGTCGAGATCGAGTTCGCGGCGACCCAGCGCAAGCACTTTGATCCGGACGAGGCTGTCGTCATCGACGTCGACATCAAGAACGTGAAGAAGCTCCTCGTGAAGGTCTTCGAGATCAACACGTTCAACTACTACCAGAAGACGGGTCGCGAGGTAGATGCGTCGATCAACCTCGAAGGACTGGTCGCGAATCACGAGACGACGAGCGAGTACTCGGACAGCCCCTTGCGCCGAGTGCGGCGCCGATTCGCTCTCGACGCGGTGAGACGCCCCGGGGTCTACGTGGTCGAATTGATCGGCAACGGTCTCTCGAGTCGCGCGGTCATCCACAAGGGTCGCCTCCAGTTTACGGAGCGCCTCGGCGCGGCAGGTCATGTGTTCACGGTGCGCGACGGATCCGGGACGAGGCTGTTGAACGCAGCGATCTGGTTCGGCGGCAAGAACTACGTCGCCGACAAGAACGGTGAGATCGGTCTGCCCTACTCCACGAGTCCCGGACGGCGTTCGATGGTCCTGCGGCACGGTGAGCTGTCGAGCTTGGGTCACTTCCAACACCACGCGGAGGTCTACGAACTCACCGCCGGCATTCACCTCGATCGCGAGTCCCTGTTGTCGCGCCGACGCGCTCGGATCCTGGTTCGGCCCACGCTGCAGCTCAATGGTCGCTCGGTCAGCCTCGAAGTTCTCGAGAACGCGGTCCTGACGATCCGTTCACGCGACGGTCACGGTGTCGAATCGAGTCTCGAGGCACGGGACTTCAAGCTTTTCCCTGACAAGGAGTCCGTTCACGAGATCCAGGTGCCGAGCGGTCTCTCGACGCTGTCTGTTTCGCTGCGAGGTCGCGTTCGCAACCTGAGTCGCGGCCAGACCACGGACATCGTGTCCGCGACGCGCACCTTCGCTGTCAACGCGATCGACGCTACCGCGGAAACGTCGTGTCCGCTCCTCGGGCGGACGGAGAAGGGCTACGTACTCGACGTGCTCGGCAAGAACGGCGAGCCGAAGGCCGCGCGGGCGGTGCGATTCATGATCCACCACGAGTACTACAACGACGCGCACACCGTCACGCTGAAAACGGACGACCGCGGACGCATCATTCTCGGTGCCCTCCCTGGCATCACGCACGTTCGCGCCTCCGGGCTTCCGCAGGCATCGAGCTATTGGATCCTCCAAACTTCGACGCGAACGTACCCGGCGGAATTGCACGGCCTCGCTGGCAAGACACTGCGCGTACCATATCAGGGCGCCCAGAGGGTCACGTCTCGCGCGGCAGTCTCGCTGCTGGAAACCCGTGGTGGCGAGTTCGTTCGTGACGCGTTCGAACACGTCGCTGTCGTGGGTAGATTCGTAGAACTTCGCGATCTGCCCGCCGGGGACTACAGCTTGATGCTGAAGGAGTCGGGGCACCTCATCAAGGTACGGGTCACCCAGGGCGAGCGGAAGTTTGGTTGGGCCGTGGGCAAGGACCGCTTGCTCGAGATGCAACGAGGCGCGCCGCTTCACATCACCGACGTTTCGGTGAACAAGGATGAAGTGCGCATCCAACTCGTGAATGGGGGCAAGGAGGCGCGCGTGCACGTCGTCGCCACCAGGTACCTCGCACCCTTCGATCCGTTCGAGGATCTGAACGGGCCCGGGACCTTGACGCCGGGTGTGATCGCGATTCAACATGCAGAATCGACCTACCATTCAGGGCGGTCGATCGGGGACGAGTACCGGTACATCCTCGACCGTCGCTTCGCGACGAAGTACCCCGGCAACATGCTCAAGCGTCCGGGTCTGATCCTGAACCCTTGGGCCCTCGACGACGACGCTTGGAACACGGCGGTCGGCCTCGGTGGTGGAGCCAGTGGCCAGTGGGGTGGACGGCGCGGTGGCCGCAAACCGAACCAATCCCGCCGCGGCAGCAGTGGGCGTGGGAGAGGCAGCCGACCGGGCACTTTCGCGAATCTCGAGTTCCTTCCCGAACCCGCGGTTGTCCTGGTGAATCTCGAGCCGGACGGTGCCGGCCTCGTGAAGATACCGGTCGCGAAGCTCGGCTCGGGTCAGCTGGTGCACGTCGTCGCCATCGACGGTGAGGACACGGTCTACGCGTCGGTGGTCCGCGACGAAAAACGTCTCGTCGCGCGTGGGCGTCAGCTGCCGCGGGCGCTTGACGCCGACCGGCATTTCTCCGAGCAGCGGAACATCGAGTTTGTCGCGAAGGGCGGCAGCGCGGTACTCGACGACGTGGCGACGGCGAAGGCCGAGACGTACGACTCGCTCGCGAGTGTCTATCGCTTGTTCGCGACTCTGAGCGGTAGCGATGACCTGGCGAAGTTCTCGTTCGTGTTGCGTTGGCCGGGGCTGACCGCGAAGGAGAAGCGGGAGTTCTACGAACGTCACGCGTGCCACGAGTTGCACTTCTTCGTGCACGAGAAGGATCCGAAGTTCTTCCGCGACGTCGTGCGTCCGCACCTCGCGAACAAGATGCACAAGACCTTCATGGACCACTGGTTGCTCGGCAACGACCTCACGGGTTATGTCGAGCCGTGGCAGTTCGGTCGCCTGAACATCCTCGAGCGAATCCTCCTCGCGCGGCGGATCGAGGGTGAGTCGGCCTCGGTGCAGCGGCACGTTCGCGAGCTCTTTGACGTGAAGCCGCGGAATCCGGGGCATCTCGCGCGGCTCTTCGATAGTGCGCTGAAGGGTGATGCCCTCGACAAACTTGAGAGCCTCAAGAAGAAACTGGGCGAGGTTCAGGGGAATTTGCGGGAGAGGAACGCGCAGAAGAGTCCCGGTTCGCAGGCTGAAAGTCAGATGCGCAGAGGTAGGGCAGCGGCGCCATCGAAGAAGAGCAAGTCCATGGATGCAAAACGTGTTCTCAAGGACGAGGCGAGCAAGGGCAAATCCAGGGACAGGTCCGTCGAAGAGAAGCAAACCTCCGAAGAAATGGAGGCCGAACTCGAGGTCGACGATGCCGATAACCGAGCCGAAGATCTTCTACGCCGCAAGAACGCCAAGGAACTCTACCGTGCGCCGGACCCGACCCGCGCGCACGTCGAGCACAACTACTGGCACCGCCGGAATCACGAACACGTCGCGCAATTGATCGGAGTGAACGCGTTCTGGCGCGATTTCGCCATGGCGCCGACTGGGCGACCATTCATTTCGACTCACGTCGCGGAGGCCACCAGCAACTTTGCAGAGATGCTCATGGCTCTGGCCGTCCTCGATCTGCCGTTCGAATCCAGCAAGCACCTCTCGAAGGTCGAAGGCACAAAGTTGACGTTGGAGGCAGCCAGCCCTCTGTTGTTGGTGCGCAAGGAACTGGTTGAGACGAAGGGTAGTGCTGTTGATAAGGACGCGCCGATCCTGGTCAGCCAGAACTACTACCGGCTGGACGAGCCGTACCGCTTCGACGGCAATCAGCGGTATGACGCGTACGTCGCGGGCGAATTCCTGGTCGACGTCGCCTACGGATGTCGTGTTGTCGTCACGAACCCGACTTCGACGCCGCGCAAGCTGGACCTGTTGATGCAGATTCCGCAGGGGTCGATTCCTGTGAAGGGCGGTTTCTACACGAAGGGTGTGGCGGTCGCCCTCGGGTCGTACGCGACGTCGTCGTTCGAGTACGCGTTCTACTTCCCGGCGCCAGGGACGCTGCCGCACTATCCGGTTCACGTCGCCAGCGAAGGCAAGCTCGTCGCGTTCGAGAAGCCGCGCTCCATGTCGGTGGCGCCGGAGCCGAGCAAGATTGATCGGGTTTCATGGCAGTACATCTCGCAGAACGGCACGAACGAACAGGTGTTGAAGTTCATCGACGGAGCGAATCTCCAGCGCATCGACTTGACGAAGATCGCGTGGCGCATGCGCGATCGCGAAGTGTTCGCGAACGTCGTGAACCGATTGCGAAAGCGCAAGGTGTACGCGAACGTGCTCTGGTCTTACGGCATCCGACACGGTGACGCTGCCGTTGTGCGCGAGTACCTTCGCCACCAGGATCGCCTGTTGACGCGCTGTGGAGCCGCGCTCGAATCGTCGCTCGTAACCATCGATCCGATCGAGCGAAACGTGTATCAGCACATCGAGTACGAGCCGTTGTTCAACGAGCGTGCGCACCGGTTCGGCAAGCAGCGGCGCATTCTCAACCGGCACTTCGCAGGTCAGTACCTGTCGTACGTGCGCGTCCTCGGCGCGAGGAAGAAGCTCGACGACGAGGACTGGATGACCGTGACCTACTACCTCGCGTTGCAGGATCGCGTGCAAGAGGCGTTGAGTAGCTTCGCCCGGATTCGCCCGGAGAATCTCCCGATGCGGGTGCAGTACGACTACATGGCGGCGTACTTCGATTTCTTTACGACCGGCACGTCCGTCGCACGGGGTATCGCGAATCGCTACAAGGACCACCCGGTGGAGCGGTGGCGCAAGCTGTTCGGCGATATCCGCAACCAGCTCGACGAGGCTGCTGGCCAAGAGGTCGCGCAGAGTGATCCGGACAGTCACGCCCAGCGGCAGGCGACGCTCGCCGCGAGCGAGCCCACGCTCGACCTCGCAGTTGAGTCGCGACGCGTGACGCTGAGGTACAAGAATCTCGAGAAAGTCGAGGTGCGGTACTACGAGATGGACGTCGAGTTCCTGTTCTCGACCCACCCGTTCGTCCAGCAGGGTTCCGGATCGTTCGCGTACATCAAGCCGAACCGCAGCGAGAGTCGTGGGCTGGACAAGAACAAGGTTGAGCTTGCGTTCGATCTTCCCGCTGCCTTCCAGAACTCCAATGTGCTGATCGAAGTGCGGGGAGGGGGCATCACGCGGCGCAAGGCCTACTACGCGAACTCGCTCGCAGTGCAGTGGATCGAGAACTACGGTCAGCTCAAGGTCACGCACAAGAAGACCGGTAGGCCGTTGTCGACGGTCTACGTCAAGGTGTTCGCTCGATTGCCCAACGGCAGGGTGCGATTCTACAAGGACGGCTATACCGATCTGCGTGGTCGCTTCGACTACGCATCGCTCTCCGCCAAGGGCTCACGCGGTGCGCAAAGGTACGCGCTCTTGGTCCTGAGCGAAGACCACGGTGCCGTGATTCGCGAGGTCGCTCCACCGACGCAATAACTCTCGATACTGTCTGGGTGGCAACGACGGCCTGCGTGGTCAGTCCGTGAAGGGCGTGCGTGACAACCTCGCGAAGATCCTCGACAAGGTCAAAGCCGCCGGCGCGAAGGCGCGGGCTACACCGAGGCGTTTGCGAAGGTGTACGACGACCTCGCGGGCGCGAAACCCGTAGCGCTTCCCCGCTTGAAGGTCCCGGATGAGGGTCGAGGTCCCGTGGCGTGAACTGGTCCGGAAGAACTACCGATAGCGGGCCAGGCGAAAAAAAAACCGCACACCGAGTCAAAGGCAGAGCCCTGAGGTCAGCGAGCCAGCGTCCCTTTGGGTAGACTCGTGATCCCGTGCCCTTCTCGGGCGGTCACCTCGCCCAACACCATCCAGGTAATCCACGCATGTCGAAACTAACCATTCTAAGTGCCGTGATCCTTTGCGTGCTCACGCCCGCCCTCTTCGCACAACACCTCAACACGACTCTCCTCCAGAACTGGAAGCGGACCACTAGCTCCACAAGGTTCAGCGACGTCTGGGGCGTCACGATGCCGGACGGGAAGGAGTTCGCGATTTGCGGCGAAAGGGCCGGTATCTCGATTCTCG
Source organism: uncultured candidatus Brocadiaceae bacterium (assembly GCA_964469555.1). GTDB lineage: Bacteria > Planctomycetota > UBA1135 > UBA1135 > UBA2386 > CAYYAQ01. The sequence continues at coordinate 31,046 of CAYYAQ010000008.1, forward strand.
ACGTGACGGATCCGACCAAGCTCAAGGCGCTCGGGTTCTATTCGGCACCCGGGGGTTCTTCCTACGCTTGGCGAGACTACACGAACCTCGGCAAGTACATCTACGCGGTCGGCGAGCACCACCGCGGCATACGTGTGTTCGAAATCCAGGCCAATGGTCTCCCGAAGGATCACGGCTACGTGCAGACGTCGACGATCGCCTCCGCTCACAACATCCGTTGCGATCCAGCTACCCAACACCTCTACGTCGTCGGTGGCAACAACAGGGGTCTGGCGATCTTTGATGCGAGTACCACGCCGACCAATCCCAAGTTCATCTCCATCTGGAACGCATCCTACGTCCACGACGCTTGTATCCGACGGGGCAAGGCCTACGTCTGCAACGGCAGTTCGTCACTGACCCGGATTCTCGACATCCGGAACCCGTTGAATATCACTCAGGTTGGTTCGTGCAACACAGGGTCTGGATACAACCACTCCGCGTGGGTTTCCGAAGACGACAAGATCCTGTGCGTGGCGGACGAGATCGCGCGCGGGAGCGTGACTCCACACATGACGGTGTGGGACATCTCGAGTCCCTCGAAGCCGGTGAAGCTGGGCGACTACGACCCCGGCAACTCGATCGCGCACAACGTGTTCATCATCGGGCGGACAGCCTTCATGTCGTATTACATCCGCGGTTTCCACATGATCGACCTGGCCGACCCGAGCAAGCCGACCAAGGTCGCGAGCTACGCCACGTCCACGGTCACCACGAACAGCTACTACGGCGCGTGGGGTTGTTACCCCTTCCAGGACTCTGGTGTCATCTACATAAACGACATGCAGAACGGCTTCTTCGCTCTGCGGGTGAACTGCGGTCACATCAATCGCTTCGGGACGGGCACGGCGGGTCCGACCGGGGTGCCACGCGCCCGGTTTGACGGAGCCACGCCGAAGGTCGGTGCGAGCAAACTCCGGTTCGAGGTAGAGAACCTGGAGCCGAGCAAGCCATTCTGGGTCGTGGTCTCTGCGGGCGCCGCTACGTCAGCGGTGACAGCGTTGGGCGCGAAGGTGCACGTCGATCTGTCGACGGCCACCATACTGGGGCCGCTTGTCGCGGACGCGAATGGCAAGGCGAGCGTGCCTTCCCCCGTGCCAAACAATTCGGGTCTCGGGAACGCCAAGGTCTATTTCCAGATGTTTAGCCAGCGCGGGACCGAGACGCTGAGTTCGTCTCGTGGCATGTGGGCCGGCATCTGCAAGTAGCAGTCGCCGCAACCTCCGACGTTCCCTGCCCGAATCTACCTTCTGCCGGCGAAGACGGCGCCGATCGTGATTGTGATCCGCCGCAAGCCATCCAAGCTGTTTCACGTTCTGAAGTGGGACACCGATCTGGACGAGCTTCAGGCCGGGTCGTGGTTTCACGGCAAGCTCTATCCCATGCGGTGCGATGTGTCGCCGGACGGTCGGCACATGGTCTACTTCGCGATGGGCTCCGGTGGGCACACGTGGAGCGGCGTGTGCGAGCCGCCGTTCCTGAGGACCATGGCCGAAGGCGAGAACATGGGGATGTGAAGCGGCGGTGGCTACTTCGCTTCCGACGAGCGACTCCTCGTCAACAGTTGGAGTTCGTCGAAGGGCGATCAGATCGGTGACGACGGTTGGGCATGGCGTCCTTCGAAGGGTGTTCCGGAGTTGTGCATGCGGTTCCTCGGCTACCTCGAGTACGGCTACACGTTCGGATTCGAGCTCGAAGGTCACTCCGGACTGCTCGATGGCGGCGACTGGGCCTGCTACGACAGCCGCGGGCGCCTAGTCTACACCCAAGCCGGGAGTCTCTACCTGTGGGGCCCCGAGGATCTCGACCGTGGCGAGCCACGCTCCGTCCACGATCTCGAAGGCCTCGAATCGCCGCCTCGCTGACGAAGCTGGTCCGCCTGCAATTATCGCGGCCTCTCGCCGTTAGAGCCCAGCCCCGCGCGCGATGTGGCCAAAAGACCCGATGGCACCGTGTCGCACTTGTGACGGAGTCCTATCCCACGGATGACAGTGCCTGCCTACTGTCCGCCGAGGAACATATCAGGCCACAGGGTACCAACCATCCAGTCCCGAAGATCCCGATTCTGCCACCTAATACAGGACTGGATAGAAACCTGCGGAGACCACAAGTGACCGATGACGAACGCACAGGACCGGAACTCATCCGGGCTACACGCACCTTCTCCCAGGAGTCACGCGCCCGCAGCTGGTGGGCCGTCTGCTCGACCTTCGCGGTTCTCGCCGCGCTGCTCGCCTTGACGGCACTCGCGACGTGGTGGCCACTGCAACTCGCGGGCTCGATCGCGCTCGGTCTCGTCTTTGTGCGCATCTTCGTCATCTACCACGACTTCATCCACGGTTCGATTCTCAGGAATTCGCGCCTGGGCCGGGCGGTCTTTTACCTCTTCGGTGTCCTGGCCATGACCCCGCCCTCGATCTGGAAGTACTCGCACAACTTCCACCATGCGCACAACATGCAGATCGAGACCTCGAACGTGGGCTCGTTCCCTGTGTGCACGGTTGAGACGTGGCGAAAGAAGTCCTTCTGGGATCGATTCGGATACCGCATCACGCGTCATCCCGTCGTGGTCGTGTTCGGGTACCTCACGGTGTTCGTGTACGAGTTGTGCATCGATTCGTTCGTCACCAACCCGCGCAAGAACTGGCAGGGTGGCTTCGCCGTCTTGCTTCACGCGACGATTCTCACGCTGGTCTGGATGTTCGGCGGGTTCAGCATGCTGTTCTTCTGCGTCCTGCTGCCGTTCACTGTCGCGGCCTCGGTCGGCGCGTACCTCTTCTACGCCCAGCACAATTTCGAAGGGATGTACATCCAACCGACCGAAGGTTGGTCCCACTCCCGTGCATCGCTCGAGTCGTCGAGCTTCATGAGGATGGGTCGCGTGATGAACTGGATCACGGCCAACATCGGCTACCACCACATTCATCACCTGAACGCGATGATTCCGTTCTACCGGCTGCCGGATGCCATGAAGGGCATCCCCGAGCTCCAGAACCCCATCATGACGAGTCTCCATCCGCGTGACATCCTGAAGTGCTTCCGACTGAAGCTCTGGGACCCCGAGCAGCGCCGCATGGTCTCCTTCAAGGACGCCGAAGCGGCTACCGCAGCCTGATCGTTCCGAAGCGTTCTACGCCAGCCTCTTCGATCGGAAGGTCGACGCCGACAACCCGGTCAAATACCGCGGGATCGGTGGCGGCATCTGGCCTGCGCCACGACACCCTAACGGATCACGGCCCCTGGTTTACGCACGAGCGCCCGGTTATTGGTCGACGTCTGTTCCTCCTCCTCGTCGTCGGGCGATTCGGGCGAACTCACCGGCTACTGGACCTTCGCGTCCACGCCGCCGGTCAGCTGCAGTGTGCCCGCACTGTTGCTACCCAGCGCTTGGAACGTCACGCCGAGACCCTTGAAGACGGGGTTGTTGGGGATCTGCAGCGTCGTCGTCTGTAGGCACAGGGCGCTGGAGGGCGTCTGGTTGATCACCACGATCGCCGCGCTGTTCAGCACGAGCGGTCCGAATACGGTGGTCACGGGTGCGGCGCGCAGGCCAGCGGCGAGGGCCGCCGGACCCTGCTTCGCGATCGCCTGCAAATTGAATCTGCTCCCGAGTGTCGTGCTGCCAGTCAACCAGAGCTCGGTCTGGCCGATGTCGTGAAAGAGCTGCGACAAGCGAGGCTCTGCCCGTGCCGTCGGGCCGAGGACTTGCTCGAGCCCAGTGGTGTCACCTTTGACGTAGGTATCCATGAAGCCCACGAGCACTGTCATCACGCGGTCGAACACCGCCCGATCTGTCGCGCTGGACAGGCGACTCCCCGCGATGTTGCTGTGGTCACAGTCGTTGTTGAGTGCGTACAGGGTCTTAAGCTGTTTGTAGTTGGTCGCGAGGTCGTAGAAGCGCTTGCCCTGGTCCCAGGCGACGATCGAGTCGCCCTTGCCGTGCACGATCGCCATCGGCGTCTTCACCTTGACGGCGTACAGCTTCGCGTAGTCGCGGTTGTAGACCTCCTTGTGGTTCCACGGCGCGAGCGGCACTCCGGCGAGGTAGCCAGGGTTGTTGGCCAGGATCCGCACTGTGTTGCCGCCACCCATGGAATGGCCGGTCAGCCCGACGCGCTTTGGATCGAGTGCATTCCTGAAGAACCCGGTGCTGCTGGCGTTCTCGGACGCCACGGCGCTGTAGAGCGCGATCCCATCCGTGGCCTCGGTGTCCGTGTCCCTGTTTCCGGTATCGCAGATCACCACGACGTAGCCGCGGGCCGCGATGAAGTTCGCCGGGGGCGCGTAGTTGCTCGCGCGCGAGACGTAGCCGTGCAAGAACACAACGACCGGCCAACCGCCCGTGATCTTCTTGAGCGGTGCGTTGCGTCCCGTGGAAGTCGCGGGGTAGTGAACCTGCACGGTCAAGTTCTTGGATCCGCTGCTCGTCGGGTTCGCGAAACTCGTGGGGAAGTAGCCGACCTTCTCAAGCTGCGCGGCGATGGGAGACGCGATGAGCAGCGTGGTCGCGAGCGCGAGACGATGGAGACGGCGCATGGTGGGTCCAGAATACCAAAGGGTCGAGGGGCCTGCGCCGTTTCTTCGTGTCGGGCGAATCAGGGAATCTGGCATGATGGGGGACACCATGCGCAAACTCGTGTTAGCGGCCTGCCTCTCCCTGCTCGTGCCGATCAGTTGCCAGTCGTCGCCAAAGCTCGCGACGGCACGGAGCGGTATGATCAGTAGCGCGCACCCACTCGCCACCGAGGCAGGACTTCGAATACTCCAGGGGGGAGGCAACGCGTTCGACGCCGCGGTCGCGGCTGCGCTGAGCGTCACCGAACCGATGATGTCGGGAATGGGTGGCTACGGCACAATCCTGATCCACTCGGCGAAGGAGGAGCGGATCCGTTACCTCTTCGTCTCGGCTTGAGCCACCGATCTACCGGGCGACTGTGCGCGGGACTCGAGCCAGTGTTGCAGCGCCTCGCCGAGGCGCTGCTGAGCCGGACGTCGTACTGCCAAGATGTGCGAGGGTACGGTGGGTTCCTGTTCGGGCGCTTGAGCGACGGAACCGTTGTGCCGCACGTCAACAGTTGGATCACCGCGTTCGCGGTGCAATCTCTGCGTGGATATAGGGAGTATCTCGACCGCGGTCGATTCGAAGTCCAGCCTTTCGACCTGGTCTGAACCGCGTCAGCGCCCGCGCTTTTTGGCCTTCGCCATGTTGGTTTTGTAGCGGGCGATATTGAGTTCGACAGCCCGGAATCCGGGCACGTTCGTGGTGCGGCCCGCAGCGTCTCCGAGGAGGTCGAGCTTGCGACCGAGGCGAGACCAGCTTCCGACGAAGAGCATCACGCTGGTCTGCTCTCCGAAATGAAGATCCGGCATCTCGCGGTCGATCCTCATGATCACTTCGTGCAGGTGATGACGAGATGGCTTGCCGGCGTCGTCCACGTTCACGTTGAACTCCCATCCGCTGTAGACGAGCATGTCGCGCTGACCCCAGCGAAAGAGGCGAAAGGCGCCGTCGCCGGATCGCCTGGCGCTCTGTCGCTCGCGGTGGTATTCGGGCATGAACTGGTAGTAGGTCTGCACGGACATCAGCGTGAACCCCGGCGTGTTCCGCACGAACACTTCCTTGGCCTTCGCGTAGTGACTCCGAAGAAGTGGGTTTTCAGGGACGCGATAGTGATCCGGTGAGCCAAGCGCGTTCGAGACCTGGTCACGAAACACGAGGAGAGCGGCGACTACGGAGACGGTGACAATCGCGGTGCGAAGTCCGCGAGAGATTCCCCAAGCGATCGCGAACGCGATGGGCGGTGCGACGATTCCGGCGAGGTAGAGTGAGTGTCTCGAGCAGCCCAGCGGATACTTCTGCGCGGCGGCGGCGACGATCGCGACAGCGAGGATTGACGTCGTGAATAGTGCGACGTGGACGTTTCTTCGGGCGAAAGCCAGCGCCAACCCCGCCACGAGGGCGATGGCCACGGGCCCTTCGTAGGTGTAGAGAAAGGCCGAGGACAGCATCCCGAGCAAACGCGGTACGACATCCGATGCGCCATGGATCATGAACGGGTACAGCCAGCCTTGAAGCGAATCGTTCACCAGCTTGCTCCCTTCGAGCTTGGGCTGAATGTGCCAGAGGTATTCGGCGACTGTTACGGCGAGAACCGGGAGGTTCCAGATCACGAGCGGGCGGACTTTCTCAGCGGCGAGTTGTCGGCCCGCAGCGAGGACGACAAGCGCCAACCCCACGCCCGCGAACGCGAGCATCGTGCCGTAGTGCATGAGCAGTGCGCCGATCATCAGCGTCGCGTACAACGCCAGGGTCCGGCGGCCTCCGACGCGGAGGAATCGCACCAAGTAGTACAGCGCAAGCGTCAGACACGCGATCTGCATCGTGTATGGACGAATGAGCTGCGACATCTCGATCGCCGTGTACGAGATGGCGACAAGAAAGGCCGCGAACAGGCCGGTGAGTGTCGCCATCGGGTTCCGCCCGACGCATTCGCGGGCGAAGAGGAACGTCGCAGGGATGCAGCAACACCCGAAGACCAGGGCGATCGACCGAAGCACCCAGACTTCCGTGCTGATGGCGGCCAGCAGTTTGAGCAGGACGTAGTAGAGCGGCGGATGCGCGTTGGCGGAGAACTCCGCGTAGAACTGGCCCCAACTCTCCCACGTGGCCATCGAGTAGTAGATCCCTTCGTCGGGATTGATCCAGTGCGCGTCGAACCCGGAGAGCCTGGCGTAGCAGCCGTACGCGAAGATCAGCGCGAGGGGTATCCAGGACTTCGTGCCGAGTAGTTGGCTTGGACGAAATCCGGAGTCAGGATCTTCGAGGTTGGGCTCCAACGCAGGATCGGGTGGCATCGTCAGACGGAGTTACCTCGGCGGCCCGAGTAGCAGCAGCAGCACGGCAACCAGAGTGCCCTTCATACTCGCAATGGTAGAGTGAGCGGGCGAAACGGACGCCACATTCTTGGCGTCCATGAGTCACGCTGCGTGGTTAGTGGCTCTCCCGCGGCACGGCCGCGCCGCGCCGCCCGATAAGGAAGTCGAGATCGCATCCGGAGTCCGCTTGCAGCACATGGTCGTGGTACATCTTCTGGTACCCTCCTTCCATCCGTGGCGCGGGCGGCTGCCAGGCCGCGCGGCGGCGGGCGAGTTCTTTGTCGTCGACGCGCAACTCCAGGCTCCGACCTGCCACGTCGAGATCGATCACGTCCCCGTCGCGCACGAGAGCGAGTGGGCCGCCCGCGGCGGACTCGGGGGCTACGTGCAAGACGGCGGTCCCGTATGCCGTGCCGCTCATGCGCGCGTCGGAGATGCGTACCATGTCGCGCACGCCGTCGGCGAGCAGCTTGGACGGCAACCCGAAGTTTCCGACCTCCGGCATTCCGGGGTACCCCTTCGGTCCGCAACCACGCAGGACGAGGACGGAACTCGGGTCGACGTCGAGTTCTGGATCGGCGATGCGCTCCTTGTAGTGCTCGATGCTGTCGAACACGATGGCGCGACCGCGGTGTTGCATCAGCTCGGCGGTAGCTGCCGCGGGCTTGATCACCGCGCCGTCGGGCGCGAGGTTGCCGCGCAGAACGGCGATGCCGCCCTTCTCGTGAAGGGGATTGTCGCGCTGCCGGATCACGCGGTCGTCGAGTACCTCGGCGCTGGCGTTTTGTTCCCCGAGCGTGGTCCCTGAGATCGTGCGCGTCGTTCCGTCGAGCAGACCGCTGGCGTTGAGTAGGCGGAGCACGGCGGGCAGTCCACCGGCGTAGTAGAAGTCTTCCATCAGGAACCGGCCAGCCGGCATCAGGTTGACGAGGGTTGGTATGTCGTGGCCGATCACGTCCCAGTCCGAGAGCGTGAACGGGATCTCCATGCGACCGGCGAGGGCCAGGAGATGAATCACGGCGTTCGTCGAACCACCGATCGCCGCGACTGCACGCACCGCGTTGGCGAGCGACTCGCGGGTGACGACCTCGGACATGTGGAGGTCTTCGCGGACCATTTCGACGATGCGCTGACCCGTCATGTGGGCGAGCACGTTGCGACGCGCGTCGACCGCGGGAATCGCTGCGTTGCCGGGCAGCGCCATGCCGAGTGCCTCGACGACGCAAGCCATCGTCGACGCCGTACCCATTGTCATGCAGTGCCCTGCCGATCGCGACATGCATGCCTCCGCGTCCATGAACTCGGCCATCGACATCTTGCCGGCCCGAACCTCTGCGTCGAACTTCCAGACATCCGTGCCGGAGCCGATGTCGCGACCGCGAAACTTGCCGTTCAGCATCGGTCCGCCGGAGACGACCGCGGTTGGAAGGTCGCAGCTCGCCGCACCCATCAGCAACGATGGCGTCGTTTTGTCACAGCCGCACAGGAGCACGACGCCGTCGATGGGATTGCCGCGGATCGACTCCTCCACGTCCATGCTCGCGAGATTGCGGAACAACATCGCGGTGGGGCGCAGGTTGGTCTCGCCCAGCGAGAACACCGGGAACTCGAGGGGCAAACCCCCGGCTTCGTACACGCCGTGCTTGACGCGCTCGGCGAGCTGTCGGAAGTGCGCGTTGCACGGAGTGAGTTCCGAGAACGTGTTGCAGATGCCGATCACGGGCCGACCGTCGAACAGATGTGGCGGCAGTCCCTGGTTTCGCATCCAGCTTCGATGGAGGAATCCATCCTTGTCCGCGGGACCGAACCACGCGGTCGATCGGAGTGGGCGCCTCGGGTCGCTCATCTTGGGTCTCCTCGGAATCGATTTGCTGGCAGGCTAGCGATGTTCACGTTCATGGCGCTCATGTCCATCCGGCGTCGACGACGAAGGTCTGGCTCGTGCACATTCGACCGGCGTCGGAAGCCAGGAACAACACGATGTCGGCCACGGCGTCCGGTGCGATCAGTTCCGGCAGGCATTGTCCGGTGCGAACCCGAGACTCGAACTCGGGATCGAGCCACAGTTTCTTCTGACGCTCGGTCGCGACAAACCCGGGTTCGACACAGTTGATGCGAATGTCTTGGGGCCCGAGTTCGGTGGCCAGGGTGTTCGTCATTCCCGCGATCGCGGCCTTGGCCGTCGAGTAGATCGAAACACCCGGAAGGCTGAGTCGCCACGCGATCGAGCCGACATTGACGATCGACCCACCGCCGTTCTTCGCCATGCGCTCGCGAACTGCCTGGATCGCGAAGAAGTAGTGGCGCAGGTTGATCGCGATGCGCTCGTCGAAGTAATCGGGTTCGATGGTGTCGATCTCGTGGCGGTCGTCGTTTCCCGCGTTGTTTACGAGGACGTCGACTGGGCCCAGTCGATTCTCCACATCCACGATGGCGGTCCGCAGCGCTTCGATGTCCATGACATCGCACTTCACAAACAGAGGAGTCGGCCAGTCCTGGTCAGCGAGATCGGCGACGAGTTTCTCCGCCGCATCGACATCGATGTCCAGGAAGGCGACCCGGCTGTGTTGGCTGGCGAATTGGCGAACGATCGCTTCGCCGATGCCGGAGCCGCCGCCGGTGACGAGCACGGCGCTGTCCCGCAGGCTCGGATAGATCGCCCTGGGATCATTTGACTGCGTATCGGTTGGATGGGACGCCATCTTGAAGCCAGAGCTTGGGCGTTTTGTGCGCGAGGTGCAAGTGCTCCGCGCACGCAGGCTCGATCCGGTGGGTAGCGGGAGTATGATCATCGCGCATGGGAGACGATGTTGCGATCATCGGTGCCGGCGTGATCGGTTGTGCCATCGGGTGGGAGCTTGCCAAACGCGGCGCGAAGGCCACGGTGATCGACGGGAACGGGCAGGTGGGACACGGCTCCACGGCGGCGTCTTGTGGCATCGTTCGGCGCTTCTATTCGACGCCGACGATGACGGCGTTGGCGCACGAGGGTGCCAGCGTCTGGGCAGATTGGTCGGGCCACGTCGGTATCGACGAGTCCGACGAGTTGCTGGCGCGGTTCGAGCGTCCAGGGATGCTGTTCTTGCCCCCGGAGTTGGGTGAAGATGTCGAGCGCATCGTCGCGCACATGCGCGAGATGGATGTGCCAGTCGAAATCCTGACGCCGAGTGAGGTCACGGCGAAGTTTCCTTTCCTCGACGTCAATTCGCACTGGCCGATTCGCCGGCCCGGCGATCCGGACTTCCTCGACGACACGAACCGCGAGATCGCCGGGGCCGTATACGAACCGGATGCGGGCTACGTCGTGTCGCCGCAAATCGCGACGAACAACCTCCACACGGCTGGCGTGCGTGACGGCGTTGTCTTCCTCCTCGGCAAGCGCGTGGTCACGATCGACCACGAGACCAACGGGCGCCGCTTCGCCCTGAACCTCGAGGACGGCACGACGCACTTCGCGGATGTGTTGGTAAATGCCTCGGGCCCACACTCGAGCGTCATCAACCGGATGGCGGGAGTCAAACTCCAGATCGAGACGCGAGCGCTGCGCCGGGAGATCTGCGCGGTCGAGAACCCGATACATGCGAGAGGTGGTTCCCTGCCGGTGGTCGGCGACGTCGATTCCGGGATCTACTTCCGCCCCGAGTCGGGCGGGTACGACATCGTCGTCGGCTCCCTCGATCCGAAGTGTGACGAACTGGAGTGGGTCAGCGAACCGGACTCCTGCGACACGTCATGCACGGTCGAAGGCTTCGAGCGGCAGGTGATGCGATTGATGAAGAGGTTTCCCGAGGTCCACCTCGAGAACCGGCGCGGGCTCGCTGGCATGTACGACGTCACGCCGCTCGACTGGAACCCGGTGCTCGACCGTACCGATCTACCGGGCTACTACGTCGCGATCGGTACCAGCGGTTCGTCCTTCAAGACCTCGCCGGTCATCGGCTCGGTGATGGCAGAATTGATCGAGACCTGTGAAGAGGGGCGAGACCACGACCAGGATCCGCTCCACATCACGCTCCCGCGGACCGGACTCGAGATCGATGTGTCGTTCTTCTCCCGGCTTCGCGGCGCCCACGCCACATCGGCATCGGTGTTGGGGTGAGGAGCGGCTTCGGGACGTAGCTCCGGCGGCTACTGCGTGAACCGCACGGCCAGACCGTTGCTCAGTTCCTGCGCCGCAGCCTGGAAGTAAGCCGTGAATCCCTTGGCGTTCGCCGGGATCGTGGTCGACAGGCCGCCGAATCCCGTGGCATCCAGCGAGATGGGCACGGTCACCAACACCGTCGCATCGATCAGCAGCGGGCCGAACGCCCCGAGGTCGATCGGCTTCAGGCCATGCGAGATTCCGAGGATCGCCGACGCGTTCGGCGGACCCTTGAAGATCTGGAGGTTGAGAATGTTGCCAACTCTGGGGATGCTCGTCGAGCTCAGCTCGACGCCGGAAGGTGCGCCCTTGCGTCGCAGGTCGAACTGCATGGTCCGACCGATCGTGCCGCCGAGCGCCGGCGCACCACCGGTGGGCGTCCACAAGAAGAACTCCTGGCCGGAGGCGTCGGGCAAGTCACCGTAGGCCCGGTCTTCCTTCTGATCTCCGAACACCATGATGTCGAGGATGCGGCCCGATGCGTCGGACAACACGACTTTCTCGCCGTCCTTGTCGAGACTGAACGTGGCGTGCAGCTTCCCTTCGGTCGGCTCGTTGTCCAACCACACGCGAACGAACCCCTTGGCCGGAATCGTCGTGCCGGTCGGGAACTGCCACTTCTTCGGAATCAGGAGGTCGTCGGACAGGTAGTACCCCGCCAACGCGATCGGAGCGTTCGATGTGTTGTGGATCTCGGCCCAGTCGTCGTAGTCGCCGGCCTGATCCTTGTCGACGGACTTGTTGTCCGCGAGCACTTCGTTGACGACGAGCGACGAAGGGGTGGAGAGGTCCGTGATAATGTAGTTCGGCGGAACGTGGCCGCCCGTAGCGGGCAGGAATCGTATCGCGCCACCCTGGGCGAGCGTCGATCGCGCGCCGACGTAGTATTCGATCTTGGTTCCGAGGTTCTGCCGGGGGATCGAAAGACCAAAGACGCCGTCGTTCGCGGTCCCGTCGTTGTGCTTCCCGTCGTCGAACATCGGATCTTCGTTGTACGCGCCGATGTTCCGCCAGTAGAGCTTCACCCACGCGAGACCCACCGAACTGCTCGCCTTCGCGGTGATCCAGACGACGTCTTGGTCCTTGGGCTTGCTGGGGTTCTGGGTCAGAACCGACAGCGTGGGGCGCGCCGTCTTGAACTCGGCGAGGCCGTTCAGGTAGATCCGCCGCTTGTCGATCATCGGCTTGATCCCCGGAATCCACTGCCAGCGGGAGCCGATGTACACCTGCAGGTCCTGTGTCACGCTCGGCGTGAATTGCGCGAAGGGATAGAGCTTGTACGGGTCCTTCTGCACCTCCGCCTGGATCAGCTTCTGGTACTGCGCGACGAGCGGGCCCGCGAACTTCCAGTCGTAGAAGTCTGCCATCATGGTGTGCATGTAGGCGATGTAGCGCTGCCGCCATTCCGGGTCGACGAGGACGCGGCTGAGCAGCGGGCGGTTCGGCTTCGTCGTCGTCATGTACCACGGGCTGAGCTGCTGCTTCTGAAGAACGGTCAACCACGCGTTGCCGCCGTACGTCGCGTTCAGATCCCAGGGCAGGAGCGTGGTTCGCTTGTGAAGCGGATCCTCGTAGAGGTAGAAGTTGTGGGCCGTGTTGCCGATGTAGCTGTCTATCGCCGGCAGGATGTTGTTGCCGGCCAGGTAGCGGATGCACTCGTCGATGTCGACGATCTTCGGCGCCGCCGCGTGCAGTTGACCGGCTGCCGTGTTGTTGAGCACGTTGCAGGTCTGCATCAGGTTCTGCCAGGCGCCCGTCGTGTTCGCGTTCTTGAGTTCGTAGCCGCGGTAGTAGTTGGTCAAGATCGTACCGAGCCACTTGAGCGCGGGATCGTCAGCCGTGCCACCGCCGCTTCGCTCGCCGCGGTAGCGGAACCCGTCGACGTCGCGAAACCACGCCTTGAGCATCTTCTTGTTGATCTGCTCGACGTTGATGTACACGCCGTAGCTCTTGCCGTTGACGATCAGCTTGACCCAGTTTGCCTTCGAGGCTGGCTCGATCCGGCGGAACATCTTGTAGGCGAGAACCTCGCGCACGAACGCGGGGTCGCGAAACCCGTTGTTGAGGTTGAGGGTCTGGTAGCCGTAGAGTTCCTCGGTGCCGCCGAAGGCATCGAGCTTGATCTTGAACGGCTTCTTGATCGACTTGACTGCCTTGTACGAGGAGTTCCCGCGGTAGCGGACACCGATGTCCTTGAAGACCATGCCGCCGACCTTGAGGTCGGCCTTGATGTAGGTCTTCGAGACGTAGTTGTTGGTGAGTTGGGTCTGCCAGTTCGATTGCTTGAAGGTCAGTTCCAGCGTGCGGAGGATCGTCTCATCGTAGAGGCCCTTCTGGGCGGTCACGAGAGAGCTACAAAAGCAGAGTGCGAGGAGGAGCCGGTATGGATGGTGCGTCATGGCTGCTGACGGCAGGAGTCGCGGCAGGGGGACCTCCATGGTGCGGTAGATCTGGCCCGATTGGTAGTGCCTCGTAGTTGGTAAACAGAGAGAACTCTCAGCACTGGCATCCACCGCGCTGATGCCACCGTGACTTCTAATCAGTACGAGTAGCGCGGTGATCGGCTGGATATCTCGCTGTTCACGTTGTCAGGCAAGTCTGCCGGCGACGACTTCGGCCTCGGCGTCACTTTTGCGGGGGACATCGATTGCGACGGCTTTGATGACATCGCGGTCAGCGCCGATCTCACGGACACCGGCGGGTCGAACTCCGGTACCGTCTACGTCTACTCCGGCCAGAATCTCGAACTGCGTAGCAACCGGCACGCGACTTTTGTGAGGTAGCGCGACGCGCAGCTCGCGATCTTTCCGCAATCGCGATGTGAAACTCCTCGTAGCGCGAGCGAAGCGGCGCATGCTGAGGTCATGGGAACTTCCTTCGAGGAACTCGACTACTGCCAGTCGGCGCTCGGCGAACTCATCCTTCGCCGGCGCAAGCCTGTGTCGATGCCGGACACCTGGGTGTACGAGGTCAAGCTCGGCGGGAACTTCCTGATGTCCAGCTTGATCCGTACCAGCGAGGAGGAGCTCGTTCGTCTCGCACTCCCGCGACTCGATGGCAGCGACTGGCGCGTGCTCGTCGGCGGACTTGGTCTGGGGTACACGGCTGCAGCGGCGTTGGCGTCGTCCGACGTCAAGAGCGTTGAAGTCATCGAGTTCTTGCCGGAAGTGATCGCCTGGCACGAACGGGGATTGGTTCCGATGGGGGAGACGCTCTGCGATGACGCGCGGTGCCGGCTCGTCCAGGGTGACTGCTTCGCGCGGGTCCGCGCCGATGCGGGGAAGGACTACGACGCGTTGTTGATCGACATCGACGATGGACCGGAAGAACTGCTAAGTCCTGACCACGAGTTGTTCTATTCCGTGGAGGGTCTGCGGGACGCGCGTCGTTGTCTCCGGTCGGGCGGCGTGTTCGGCCTCTGGACGAGCCGGGCGTGCCACGACGACTTCCTCGGTCGTCTCCGCGATGCGTTCGGCAACGGCGACGCGGAAGAGGTGACCTTCCACAACTCACTACTGAGCATCGACGAGGTTAACGCGATCTATCTAGCGCAGGCGTGACCGGTCGGTCTCGCCGGCCCACTCACTCCTTGCGCTGAAGCTTGATCGCATCAATGCGGTTGGGCTGGTCTGGACGCACCAACACCTGCCGCAGCCGGAACGTCTTGAACCCCTCGGCGTCGACTACGAGGTTGAACGGCATGTCGAATGGTGCTGGCGCGGCAGCGCTGTGGTCTTGGGCATCGCCATCGGTGCCTCCCAGGCGCGCAACAAAGATCGTCCGCCTCCTCGCACATGGGCTGCCCGACGCCTCCTCGCACCTGCCGGCGTGTTGTTGTTCTGCGCTCTTGTATCGATCTTCAACACGCCGTACCGATCGGTTGACCTTCGCGACAATTGCGCGGTAGTCCTGAGCCTCGTCGGTCTATGATTCCACCATGCGGATAGTCGTCGCTGCCACGTTCACGGTGGAACTCGTGGGCCCAGTCATCGATCATCTGGCGGGGATTCTCGGCGAAGACATCTCCGTTGTTCTAGGACCGTACAATCAGGTCTTCCAGACGCTGCTCGATCCGAACAGCGAGTTCGCGACGAACACCGAAGGCGTCAATGCTCTCGTTGTCCGGCTCGAAGATTGGTGTCCACCTCCGAGCCGATTGCTGCGGTTTGGATGGCGCAAGAAGCTCCACGCCACGTGGCGCCAGCTAGAAGATGCACTGCGGGCGGCGCAGGCCAGGAGCGGTCGTCCGTGTTTCCTCCTGATGTGTCCGCCGTCCGAGAGCGCGCAGCGGGCGTACGGCGAATACGACGATCTGGAACTCGAGCTTCTCGGAACGTTGAAAGACATCGACGACGTCCACGTGACTTCGTCGAGAGATCTGGTCACGGCGTACGTGACTCGGAACGTCCACGACCATGCTCGCGATCGCCTCGGGCACATTCCGTACACCGACGAGTTCTTCGCCGCGCTCGGTGCCACCATGGTGCGTCGCGTACTCGCGGTGCTTCGGCCCCCGTTCAAGGTGATCGCGGTCGACTGCGACAACACGCTATGGAGCGGTGTGGTGGGGGAGGACGGTCCGCTCGGGGTCGAGGTGACAGAGGGCCACAAGGCCTTGCAGGAGAGACTGCGCGATCTCGTCGCCACGGGTTTCCTAGTCTGCGTCGTGAGTAAGAACGAAGCCGCCGACGTCGATCGCGTGTTCGAAGAAAACCCGGGGATGAAACTGCTCAAGTCCGACATCGCCGCCGAGCGGGTCAACTGGCGACCGAAGTCGGACAATCTGCGCGAACTCGCCGATGATCTCGGAGTCGGGCTCGACAGCTTCGTGTTTCTGGACGACTCGCCGATCGAATGTGCGGAAGTCGCCGCCGCGTTGCCGCAGGTCGTCACGATCCGCATCCCCGAATCCGACGACATTCCGCGGCTGGTGGATCATGTCTGGGCTTTCGATCAGGTTCGGATCACGACGGAGGACAAGGCCCGCACCGGCTACTACCAGGCGCAGGGGCGTCGGGCGGAGGCGCGGCGCGCGGTGCCGACGCTTCGCGAGTTCCTCGATCAGCTCGAGCTGCGGGTCGTCATTAGGCCAGCCAACGATGAGGACGTTCCCCGGCTCGCGCAACTCACGCAGCGCACGAATCAGTTCCACTGTCATACCGTGCGGCGCGATGAAGACGCGATTCGAACGATGGCCGCCTCCGATTCGCACGACTGTCTTACCGCGAGCGTTGCGGACAAGTTCGGTGACTACGGGTTGGTCGGGTTGTTGATCGCCGAGAAGGCCGAAGAATCTCTCGTCGTCTCGACGTTCCTGCTCAGTTGCCGCGCGCTGGGTCGCGGCGTCGAACACCGAATGCTAGCGGCGGTCGGGTCACTCGCCGAGGGACGGGGAATCGCGACCGTGGGGGTGCGGTGCGTCGCCACGGATCGCAACAGACCGGCTGCGGAGTTCCTGGGAGGGCTAGGGACCGTCGCCGAATCGGAAGATGGGGCGACGATGTATCGGCTGCCCAGCCCGCAAGCTGCCGCCGTCGATTACCGTCCAGACGATCACGCATCGCCGAGCAGCGCCGATTCCGACTCGACGGCGAACCCGACGACGCCGCCGACTACTCGATCCACGGGTCTCGCGCACATCGCTCTGAACTTGCAGACGGCCGCCGCCATCCACAGCCTCGTTCACCCGAAAGCAGTGGCTCCGAATGGCGACGCCGAGAATGATGTCCCCGCGCAAGTCCGCACGATGCTCACGCGACTTCTGGCAACCGCCGGTAACGACGTCGGATTCTCTGACGACGATTCCCTCGTGACTTCCGGGCGGCTGAGTTCCCTGAATGTGGTCGACTTCGCGGTCCAACTCGAAACTGCGTTCGGTGTCGACGTTGCTGTTGGTGGTTTCGACCCCACACGGTTCGACAGCGTCCGAGCGATTGTCGATCTCGTCTCGCAGCAGAATCGATAGCGTCGGCGATCAAGCCCACGGCGACGACGACGGGTAACGCGCCCCGGGGCGAGGGGTCATTCATCCTGCCCTTCGCCATTCCGAGCAACACCCCGAAGGGCCTCGTCTTCGCCGCCAGGTTCGGATTCATCGACGCCAACTCAAAACGAGCGTTCCCGTTCACGTTGACAAACGGCTTGGAATGCACGATTCAGTAAGGCGATCGGACTAGCAGCGCCCGTGGCTACGCCACGGGCAGTTTGATGATCAGGTGTTTGCTGATCGACACTCCCCGCGGAGATAACCCCCCACGGGTTGGGTGGAACTGCAGCCTCAGGTTGTGGCTCCGGGGTTGAGGTCTCGAGAACTTCTCGCAACCGATCGAGAATCCGGTAGGCGAGGATCGAGCCGCGTCGGTTGTCGTGGAGAAGACCAGTGGTGCCGCGGCTCTGTATCGTGCTATCGCGAGCGTCTCGTGGGTCGGCGTGAACGGTCGCCGCGTGTATTCCGTCGTGACTCTGATCGGGGAGCGAGAATGAACCCGGCGACCGAACGCGGATTCACTCTCATCGAGATGACGATGGTCCTCGCGTTGGCGTTCCCGATACTCAGCGATCTCGCGATGACGACGACGAGCGTCAATCAGTCAATCGAGGCGAACAGTCGCGCCGCGGATGTCAACACGTTCTCCCGCAGGGGCTCTCGAGGGTCGCCAATCTCATCCGTCCGGCGCAGATGTCCACGTTTCGCGTCTTGTCGGTTGCCCTGGACGTCACGAAATTGCGCGCGACGAAGGTCGGCGAGTGGATCGTGCCTTCGGACCTCGACAGCGAGACGTGCGTCTTCGCTCTCTCGTGCTTGGAGTTGACGAAGAGCTTCCGTCCGACCGTTCTCGTCGGCGCCCTTCCGAGACTGCCACCTCTCGCGCAACACTTCGCCGCGCGATGCATGCTGACGATGGACCACGCCGACGGTTTCCGTTGGCTACTAGACGTCGCGGAATCCGGAGATGCCCGCGCGGTCACGATGAGCCGCCAGCTGCTGGCGTGGCTGACTGGCGAGACACCGAACTCCGATCGGGAAGAGTTCGAGGCGCGGGCGCAAACTCCCGGCGCATGGAATGAGTCGCGTGGCCGGGTCCAGCGAGCGCTAGGGGTGGACCCAGGCGCGTTGCTAGCCTCACCGCCTCCGCTCGAACCCCAGCTTCAAGACACCGGCACGATGTTGCACGTGCGAGACTCTCGATCGAACCATATCTCGGCTTCACCGCGTCGCAACCGTTCCATGACCTGATCGATCTTCGTCTTCGAGTCGGTCATCTCCGTGCCGTCTCGTGTTACGAACTCCTCGATGAGGCTGCGCAACGCCTCGTCCGTGAGTTGGCCGTGCGGAACTTGGATGCCTGGCTCTTGTTCCATGCTCTGCTCAGTCGACTGCTTCCCGACGGTGTTGATTCATCGGCACAGAGGATCCCGGATCGATGGTGCTTCGTCCACCTGACTGCGCGGTCTTGGCGAGTATTGTAATGCGTCACAACGGTCACTCGCCGGCCACCGTCCGCTGCGTGTAGAAACCGCGCAGCAGACGCATCACCCCGGGATACTCTCGCTCCAAGACATCGGGCTCTTCGAAGTAGACCTCGCTGAGCACCGCGAAGAACTCCGCGGGATTCGTCGCAGCGTAGTCGCTCAGTCCGGTGGCGAAGCCGCGGTCGATGCGTGCCTGGAAGTCTGCGAAGGCTCGCGAAAACGTCTCGAACCACTCCCGCTGCGTGATGCCGTCCGGGAGCGGTGGGCGACCGTCCGCGGCCCCGTCCATCATGTCGAGCTTGTGCGCGAACTCGTGGATTACGGGGTTGTAGCCGTCTCCCGCGTCGGCGAATCCGCGGCGCGCCTCGGTCCAGGCGAGGGCGACGCCGCCGCCCTGAATCGCGAGGCCGGCGATCACGCCTACGTACTGTCCGGGTCGCCATTCTTCCGCGCGTTCCCGAAGCGTGTCCGGAAAGACGTAGATCGTGCGAAACCCGCGGTATGCCTCGACGCCGATGTGCAGGATCGGAATGCAGGCCTGGATCGCGATCGCGTAGCGGTGCTCGTCTTGGAGCTCGAATCCTACCGCGGCGATGAACTGCTTGTGATGCAAGAACTCGCGGACCTGCTGTCGGAGCGTGTCATGTTCCGGGACGGACAGTCTGCGGGTCCCGCGAACCCGAGGCAGGACCTTTTTCCATGTCCCGTCGTCGAGTGCCGGAGCAGGTCCGAATATCCGACGGAACCAGTCGCGAATAGAACGGAGGACCATGGTCTGGTCTCCACGTTACCCCGTCGGCCAGGAGACCACGACGACTCTTCGCGCGTGGCAAGCGGGCGACAAGAATCACGGTTGGGCCATAGTGAACGACGGAGCAGACACGTGGACGTTCCGTTCCCAGGAATGGTCCGCGCCGGCAGAGCGACCGATGTTGACGGTCATCTACGAGCGCTAGCTGCTGCGACGGCGAGTGCGATTCGGCGGTGGTTGAGCCAGGCGTAGAGGAACGCGGAGATCCCGACCATCATCTCGACGGATTCGGAGATGTACTTGATGGTGATGCTGAACCGCCTCATCAGGTAGTGAATGTTCTCCAGACGAAGCTGCGTGTTGGTAGTCCTCGATGAGATCCAGGACCGTCAGGACGGCGATACTGAAGAACCAAGGTAGGAGTACCAGCGGCGCACCGATCTTCTCGAAGCGCCGGACGCCTCGCAGAATCTCCTGACGAATTTCATGGGGGAACGGTCGACGCCGCCTACTCGCGCATCCAGCGCGTGCGAGGAATGGATCTTCACGTTTGACCCGATGAGAACGAGTTCCGTCGGTCGAGTACGAGAAAGAGGTCTTCTACCACTGGACGGATCCCGCCAACGACAAACCCAGGAGAGAGACCGTCAACAGGACGGCCCGCTTGGCGGGAGATGGCTTGCGGGGGGAGCGAACGGACATGGCGGAGCAGCGCCCACGTTATGGCGAGGGCGGCGACCGACAGGCCTACGCCGGGACGCAACTCGTGTCTGACAGCTTTGCCGGAACCTCGGGCGCGCTTCCTCGCGCAGTCGATCGAATCTCATTTGGGCGCTGGACTAATCAGCGCGAATCATGAGCCTCGATACGCCTGCTGTCATCAACGCCGACGTGGATGCGCGCGGGAGGTCGCTCGCGATCAACGCGATCCCTTTGCCGGCGGTGGAGCGCGTGTCTCGGAAGGGCAAGTTGCTCTTCCACTTCCGCCGGTTCTGAGAACCGGCTACGGGATCTCTACTTGCCCGCGCCGGATTGCCGCCCCTTCACGGCCTTTGGCTTCTCGGTTGGTTTCTTGACCGTTTTCTCAGCTGGCTTCCCTGCGAATCCCTTCGCGACGAACGGGAAGGACATCTGCATCGCGCGCTGGATCGAGTCCGTGCCCCACGAATGGCCGCCGCCCTTGATGTAGTTGAACGTGTGCTTGAACTTCGACTTCTTCAACTGCTTGCTGAACTCGACGTTTGTCGGGCCGAATCCGTACCTATCGTTGGACCCGGCGTCGAAGTAGATGCGCAGGCCGGCGAGATCCTTCGGCTTCTTGGTCGAGAGGATCGCGATTGGGATCTCCTTCGCCCATTCTTTCTTGTCGATCGGATCGCCGAAGATCTGGCTCGCGAATCTACGGTAGCGCCCGAGATTGTCGGGATCGGCCGTGAGGATCGGGGACGAGTGCACGGCGACGGTGCCGAACATCTTCGGGTGCTTCAACGCCATCTTCATCGCGCCCAATGCACCCATGCTGACGCCCATGATCGCGCGGCGATGACGCTCCTTCGCGACGCGGTAGTTCTTCTCTACGTGGGCCATCAGGTCCTTGAGGATCAGGCTCTCCTCGTTCTGGCCACGGCCACGGTCGATGTAGGTCGGACGCGAGCTCGCGCTCGGCGTGACCAGGATCAGATCCGGGATCTTGCCGGCTTTGCGCATCTTGTCCAGCGTCGACGAGCCACCGCTGCGGAAGCGGCGGGAACTGCCCCGCATCCCGTGCAGCCAGATCACGAGAGGATAGGTGCGTTGGGCGTTCTTCTTGTCGGCGTAGCCCTTGGGCAGGTAGATGCCGTACGTGCCGCTGCCGCGTGTGCTGGGTGCGGGGAACTCCACGGTCTTGTGGGTGAATTGCGAGAGTTCCTGCGTGCTGCCGCGGTCGCGTCGACCCCGACGTTGCGCGAGGATATCAGTGACGGTTGAAGTCGCGATCACGAAGGTGAGAGCGGTGAGGGGAAGATCTCGCATGGGTTCCGAAGGGGTTCGCACACACCCTACCGGCTGGACAGGCCGCGTGGAGGATTGCCCGTCGGAACTCGGGTCGGAAGGAAAGATGGGACGATTCGCAGGTGGGGACGGGACCGCCGGTAGGGATCTTGAGACGTCGGCATGCTCGTCTCGCTGCCCATGCTGTTTTGTTGTCCGAGCCAATCCGGCGGTGGCGATCCAAACTCGGCCCCTACCGAGGACACCCTCGTCGACGGGTTGCGATTCGAGCTGTCCGCTTCCGCCGTCGTCGTTCCGCATTTTCCTCAGCACGGCACTACTGGGCGATGCAGATCGCGATCGTTTGGCGTGTTCTCGACGTTCGTTACGGGCGGTAACTTGCTACTTGCGGAGTGAGGGATCCAGGACCTTCGCCGTCTCGAAGTCCGATTCAGATTCTGCGATCCTGCCGAGTTCTCTGCGCGCCACGCCGCGCTTCCACCAGACGCGCCCGACGGAACTGTCGGATTCGAGCAACTCCGTGTACATCTGCTCTGCCTTCGCGTACTCCTGCTTGTTGAGGACGACGGACGCCTCGTGCATGCGCCATTTGTAGGCCCACGGACACCAGAACATCGTCACAACCGTGAACACGAGCATCGCCACGGCGGTGGTGGCGGCCGGCGCGCGGTATTGACGCGTGGCGAGCAGGAATCCGATAGCGAGTCCGAACACGAGCCCCGAACCGTGCGCGACGTTGGCGATGTTCCACTCGCCCATACCGGTGAGCACGAGGCACAGGACGAACCAGCTGACGAGCCACTTCGCGGTCGAGTTGTCCACGATCTCGAACCACGGCAGTCGACGCTTGCCGACCCACATGTAGGCAGCCATCGCGTAGATGATGCCGGACAGACCGACGCCCGTCTCGCCGGCGATCGCCATTTGGCACCCGGAACTCACGAGCGCAGAGAGGAGAAGGAACCCCACGTAGCGCACCGTTCCGAGCGTCTTCTCCATCACCCGTCCGAGCGTCCAGAACCACCACAAGTTGAAGACCAGGTGGATGATGCCCACGTGGAGGCAGACCGATGTGATCAGCGTGTAGTACTTCCCATCCCAGACATAGAGCGCCTCGGAGTAGCCCACTTTGTTCCACGCCTCGGGATTCGCGAGCAAGTACGCGAATGCTGCCATGCTCCAAGCCATGACGGAGACCGTCACCGCGATGCTGGAGTGTGGATAGGGCAGCGGGCCCATGCGATCGGCTCGCCTCGGGTCTCGTCTTCGTTGTCGCTGGCGTGAGGTCTCCATCGTGTGGCGTCAGCCTAGTCGGATCGGAACAGGATATACCACTTCGGTCGTCGCCAACTCTTGCGGAACGCGTCGACACCGGCCTCGACAGCGCGATCCTGCCGCTCCTTGCCGTCGAGAAAGAGCACGAAATCGAATGGTCTGTCCGCTGCGTCGAACGTCTCGTCGAACTGGCGCGTGATCAGGTTTGCCGGGGTCACGCGGCGCCCGAGTATCGTCGTCGTGGGTAACGTGAGTCCCGTCATGCCTTCGCTCGGCTCGTAGCACTTGTAGATCAGCTCCGTGCATACGAGCTCGCGGTCGGTGAGGAAGTCAAAGTTGAAGTCGTAGGGACGACCGCGGTAATGGAACGCGCGCAAGATCGCCTCGGCCTTCTCACGCTTGGACAGGCGTGGCCGGAGCACGACGAGCAAGTCCGCTGCCGCGGAGTGTTCGATGGTCGTCAACGAAACTCCTTCGCTGATCGCTTCGATGACCCGAGGCATGTGTCCGTCTTTCTGGCGAAGATGACTCAGGCGGAAGGACTCCGGGCTCTGTTCGCGGAGGATCTCTTCGATACCGTCCGCGCCGTGCGTGTCGTGGAAGTACGTGCGTCGTTCTTCCGACGTGCCGATGTACAGCGCCGCGTGTGGCCAGTAGCCGGGTAGTCCGATGTTCGACAGGTACCACTCACGGCGCGTCATCATCACGTCGCCGGGCTCGAGCTTGCTCGCGAACTCGCGGATCTGTTCCTCCGAGATGAGCGAGCGGTTCGGTCGGTAGACCTTGGTGTCTCCCATCCACTCGGACACTCCCGCCTGCACCGGAAACCACGCGTTGGATCCGGCTCGCTTCAGGATGGCGAGTCCGTTCGACAACGTCATCTTCGGCGCCTTCCACTTAGACGCATTCCAGATGTACGCGGAGTCCTGTGCGATCCCCGCGCTGGTCTTGGCGACGGCGTGTTTGTCCCTCAGTTTGTGCACGAACGAGAAAGCGGCAAACTCCGTGGCGCACATCAAGTTGAGGAAGCGGAACTTGTATTGATTGTAGGTCCCCCGTTCGAGCCCCAGTTCGGGCACCGGTTCGTTGAGGATCGTGGCGACGGCAGGGTCACGACCGGCTCGCTCGATGAATCCGAGGGCATGGCGGTACCCGGCGAGGAACGCACTGTAGCGGATTAGGAACGAGTGGTTCTTCTGCGGCTGGTGGCGCAACAGGTAGTAGTGCTTGTGGAACTGTTCGATGGAGTCGAGAGCGAGTTGATAGTCGAGGAGCTGGCGCCAGGTCGTGCGGATGAGTTCGCGTTGGTCACGCTTGAGCATTCGCGGCGACTTCGGATGGGAGGGGGGGAAGACCTCGGGTTGGGATTCGACAAACGTCAGGACCGCGCGCAGACCGTCGCGGTAGACCTGGACCGCGGTGAGATCACTCGCGCAGCGATGGCGCAAGGCGATGGGATCCAATTGCAGAAGAGGCGAGGTGGTGCAACTGGGTAGCGCCGCGACCAGCGCGAGTACGAATGTCGAAGCGTGGCTTTTGGGCTGAGTGGGCATCGGCGTCGAGACTTCGCGTGAGTGTTCCCTGTGGACCCGATCATAGGGGACGATCGATTCGTGTTTCTATCTGACTCGGAGTGAGACGTGTTACGGGCGGGCACTAGGACTCCGGCGGCACTCGGCGAACGAGGGCGCGGATGATCCTGATAGCGTCGTCCAGTTCCTCCAGAAGAACGAACGCCTTTCTACGGACGAGGCGGGGCTCGACGCGAAACGAACTTGACGTCGCCGATCGCCTACCTCCCATCGCCACCATCTACGAGAAGGGGGTGAGCCTCGGCGTGATGTCAAAGCCCCTTGGCCTCGGCGGGCTCCTCATCGGTTGGATCGCCTGCCAGAGTCGCGAGACCCTCGCGGCGACGGCTCAGCTGAAGCACTACCTGGCGGTCTGCAATTCGGCGGTGTCGGAACTCCACGCGGTCACGGCACTGAGGAACAGGGAGATCATCGTCTCGCGGCGGCGAGGAATATGTCAGGAGAGCATGGTCTTGCTTGATGAGTTCTTCGAGGAGTATGCGGACCTGTTCGAATGGGTCCGACCCAAGAGCGGGTGCGTCGGCTTTCCCCTGCTCAAGTCGGTTCTCCCTGTGGAGGACTTCGCCCAACAGCTCGTCGACGGTCCTGGGGTCCTGGTCATGCCCGCCAGCGTCTTCGACTTCGCGGGGAACTTCTTTCGCATCGGCTTCGGTCGCACTTCGATGCCCCAGTCCTTGGAGTGCTTCAAGGCGTTCGTGGACACCAACAGAGAGTCCTGGTGATCGCATGAAGGTCCAACGGACCTGGAGCATGTCATCGCCGCGCGCGATCCACCATTCTTGCGATCTGAATGTCTTGGATCGCGACCCCGGTCAGATCTGCCACGGTGATCTGGTCCTCGCTGGTTCGTCCGATCGCGGGGTTCTTGATGACCTGGCCCAACTCAAGAATGGAGCCTTCCTCGATGAGTCCCTCCCGAACTGCAGCGAGACACTCACCGTGATGGACACACTGTGAAATGCTGTCCGCGACCACCAGGTCCGCCTTTGCGAGAAGCGCGGCTTCGAGTTCTTGTTTGCCGAGATCGTCGGACCCCATCGCGGTGATGTGCGTGCCTCTTTGCACTTGATCGGCTCGGATCAGGGGACTCTTGGCGGAGGTCGTGGTGACGATGAGGTTGCACTGCGAGACCAGGTCGTCCAGTGTCGGTGTCGCTTGGATGTTCAAGCCCCAGGCCTGCACGCTCTCTCTCGCGCGAAGGTCCTCGATCATCCCTTGCACCTTGGTCGAATCCCTACCCCAGATGAAGCAGCTCTTGCAATCGACGACAGTCCGCAGCATTTCGAGTTGCATCCTCGCCTGCACGCCGGTTCCGACGATGCCGATGTGATGAATGCGTTTCGCCGCCAGGTGTTTCGCTGCGACCGCCCCGGCGGCAGCTGTGCGCATGTCGGTGAGCCAGCACTTGTCCAACAGGATCAGCTCGAGTTCTCCGGTCTTCTGACTGAAGACGAGGAGCAAGCCATCGCTGGCCGGCAGGCCCAGCTTGGGGTTGTCGTAGAACCCGGATGCCACCTTCAGGACGTAGTACTCGTCGCCGGATACGAAGCCGTACTTGATGTGCACGTCGCCCGGCGGGTCGTCGAAGTGCAAGAACCCGACCGGCGGGACGTTCACCTTGCCTTGGGAGTAAAGCGCGAATCCGGTCTCGATCTCCTGGATCAGCAGCGGGGTATCTACTAGACGCTTGATCTCATCGAGCTTGAGTACGGCTGTCACCGGCGTGCCTCCCGTTGGCCGCGGCGGAGCTTAGGCTACCCCGGCTGGGGCTGTCAACGTCTCGACAACTGAGGCGCTCGACGCGGATGCCCCTTGGTGAGGTTCGATCGGATACGTTGAAAACATGCACATCGATCTGAAAGGGAAGACCATCCTGGTCACGGGTGCCAGCCGGGGCATCGGGCTCTCGTTGGCGGAGGGACTGGCCGAAGCGGGCGCCACTGTCGCCGCGCACTTCAATCAGAACCGTGCCGTCACCGAAGCCTTGGCCGTGTCACTCGGGAACGACGCCCGCGCTTTCCAGGCCGATCTCGCCGTTCCGGCATCCTGTGAACACCTCTTCAACGCCGTCGTCGAGACCTACGGGCGTCTCGACGTGCTCGTCAACAATGCGGGCGTCGCGCCCAAGATACCCTTCGATGCGGCGACGGATGAATGGCTCGAGGGCTGGGATCTGACCATGGCTATCAACCTGCGCGCCGTCGAGTTGTTGAGCCGCCTAGCGGTTCGCCATTTTCAGCGACATGGCGGTGGGCGAATCATCAACGTCGCCTCGCGAGCGGCTTTCCGGGGCGATACTCCGGAGTACATGGCCTACGCGGCGTCGAAGGGGGGCGTCGTAGCCCTCACCCGCAGCATCGCGCGCGCGTTCGGCAAGGCCGGTGTTTGTGCCTTCGTGCTCGCCCCCGGTTTCGTCCGCACCGAGATGGCCCAGGAGTTCATCGACGACTATGGCGAGGACCATGTAGTCAGTGCCCTTGCCCTCGACCGGCTCACCGAACCCGCCGATCTGACCCCCCTCGTCGTACTGCTTGCCAGCGGTCTGGCCGACCACGCCACCGGCTCCACGTTCGATGTCAACGCAGGCAGCTACGTGCACTGATCGCCCAGGCGGTGTGTTCCACGATGTGGAACACACCGCCGAGCGGCTCAACTCTTGGCGAGGGCAGTTTTGGACCGGACCGGCGAGCCGTATCGCTACCGTGTTCGCATGAAGGCCGCCCACTTCTCGTGCTTTGCGCTCCTCCTCCTTTCCGGCATCCTCACCGCCCTGCCCCAGGTCGATCGATCATCCGCGAGCGAGAAGCAAACCAAGACCACACCCGGTTGGCCCTCCTGGCGTGGTCCTTCCGGCACGGGATGCGCGACGAAGGCGAGTCCGCCGACGGAGTGGAGTGAGCAGAAGAACATCAAGTGGAAGGTCCCGGTCCCGGGCCTCGGCATCTCGTCGCCGATCATCTGGGGGGATCGGATCTATCTCACGACGGCGATCGAGACGGATCGCAAAGGCGGCGCCGGCGACAACCTCGAGGCCCAGCACAGGCTCGCGGCGCCGCGACCGACCGTGTTCTTCGAGTTCGTCGTCCTCGCTCTGAGTCGGACCGATGGTCGCGTGATCTGGAAGCGCAAAGTCGCCGAAACCGTCCCCCACGAAGGCGGCCACAGCACGAACAGCCACGCTTCCTGCTCGCCCATCACGGATGGCAAACACGTCTGGGCCAACTTCGGTTCTCGCGGTCTCTACTGCCTCGACTCGGCGGGGAAGGTTGTCTGGTCCAAGAAGCTCGGCGTGATGCGGACCCGGCGCCAGTACGGCGAAGCCAGCTCCCCCGCGCTCTACGGCGATCGATTGATCGTGAACTGGGACCACGAGGGTGACTCGTTCATCGTGGTCTTCGACAAGCGCACGGGAAACGAACTCTGGCGGCGCCCACGAGACGAGGTCACGAGTTGGTCGACGCCGATCGTCGTTCCCGTAGGTGGTCGCCCGCAGATCATCATCAACGCGACGACCGCGACGCGGGGCTACGACCTGGAGAAGGGCGATGTCATCTGGTCCCTCTCCGGCATGACTGTGAACTGCATCCCGATCCCGATCCACGTCGACGGCGTCGTGTTCGTGATGAGCGGTTATCGCGGCAAGATGCTGCAAGCCGTCGAGCTCGCAAGCGCGAAGGGCAAGCTCGATGGCGGGGCGAGTGTCCTGTGGAGTCACGAGCGCAGCACTTCGTACGTCCCTTCGGGATTGCTGTACGACGGTCGACTCTATTTCCTGAGGGGGAACACCGCCGTCCTCTCCTGCCTCGATGCCACGACCGGCAAGGTCCACTACGAGGGACAGCGTCTCCGAGGTCTGGGTTCGATCTACGCGTCGCCCGTCTGCGCCAACGGGCGCATCTACATCACCTCACGCAAGGGCGTGACGATGGTCATCGACCACGGGTCCGAGTTCGCGAAGCGGGCGATGAACGAGTTGGATGACGCGGTCGATGCCTCTCTGGCGATCGTCGGCGACCAGATCTATCTGCGCGGGCATGAGTACATGTACTGCATCGCCGAGGCCGGTTCAGTGAAGGTGCCGACGATCAAGCAACGCTAGCGCGGCAGATCACGTCAACTGATTCGCCCGTAGAACGTCAGCAGTGCCGACTCGGAAAGCCTCACGCATGGCTGATCGTTGAAAGCGAAGACGACGAGCATGCGGGTGGTGGGCCCGACCGTGGGAGTGACGCGGTGGAGGGCGTCTCGGCGTCGAGAATGGGATGACCGCTGATGTCAATATGCGGAGTGCTCATGGAGGTCCCGGCGAGCGTGAGCGAAACCGGAGCAAGATCGTAGGTCGAGGGTTGGGCAGCCGCTCGAGTACTCAAACGCTGATCGCCGGCGATAAGCGGTCGCGACCGGAACGACTTCGTGGGCGCTACCGGTTCGAGTCGGGCACGAACCGGTAGGAGATCGCGAACGACTCGACCCTAGGACTGAGCGGTGGATCGACTTCCAGGTTGTTCTTCATGATGAAGCGCCAATTGAAGTACTTGACGTCCTTCGCTTCGAAAGACTCGTTCGGCCCGCTGAAGCTGTTCGTGAACGTGGTATGCATCATCTGGTTCGGATCCTCGACGTACGTGGTGATCGTCTTGTTGTACATGTACGTCCACCAGTTCCGCCCGCGGCGGTCATCCCAGTGCCGTACGAATGCGTCACCGCTCTTCAGGGGGTCGTTCGGAAAGTTCGTCGCGTTCGTCTTGTTCGAACCGACCTTTGGCCAAACCGCGCTCGTCTGCTGGTCCAATTCGCTCGCTGCTCGGAACTCGGTGACTACCGTTGTGCCGGACGGCAGCTGCGACAGTGGGGGTTCGAAGTCGTACGCGAAGTCCGGCAACAAGCCGGAGGTCTTGGTGAACGGCCCGAGACGCGGGTCGCTACCGGTCGGCATGCGGTGCGGGTTCGTGATTTCGACGAAGCCAGCAGTCACGACAGTCGTCCGCTTCAGGAAGTCGGCCATCACCCAGTAGACCGAGTTGTCATTGGGAGTGGTCGTTCCGCCAATCGGCGTGAAGCCACCAGAGGCCAACCGCCATGCGGAGTGGCTCGGGTCGATGAGGATCGGGCTCTTGCCGCCGCGACCGGCCGAGTAACATCGGAAGTTCGGTTGCGGGGACGCGGTCACGGGAAGACTGATCTGCCAACCGTTGATGCCGCTCGCAACAAATGGGTCGTTGACCGGTTTCTGCGGTGAGTCTGGGTATGTCCAGAAGTCCGCCAGCAGCGGCAGTGCAATCGAACCAACGAGACCATGGGTCAGGCGGTCGAAGGTGCCGGTCGAGAGGTTTGCTGGTCGGTGGTTGTACCAACCACCATTCACGAACTGAAGATTGTTCGGGCTACCCGTGACGTGACGACCCATGCCAGCAAGGAAGGGTGACAGGATGTACGGATAGGGCTGGATCCTCGTGTGCGGTATCCGCGTGAAGGCGCCTTGCGAGATCACCTGCTCGTCGCGCCAGATGAAGTACTTGTTCTTCGTGCTCGCCGTCTTGGTAGCGTCGATAAACTTGGGTAGTGGAAGGAAGCGAAAGCTCCCGGTCGGATCCAGGATCGCGTCCTTGGGGCTGATCGAGAGGACCGCATCGATGTAGGCCGGGTGCGGTTCTGGCTTGTAGCCAACTTGGGCCAACCCCTTCAGATTGTGGGCGTAGTTCGCGGCGAATGCTCGGAACAAGCCCGAGTACCCGAAGCTGGGGAATGCACTCTGGACGTTGATGCAGGTTTCCGGTCGGAATTCGCTGTGGCCGAGGTACAGCGAGACCTGATCGAACTCGTCGAAGTAGATCGGGTTCTCCTTGAACGGCGCCCAGTACATCTGTTCGACGTCGAGATTGAAGTCTTGCGGGTCGGTGCGCGACAGACTCATGTCGACCTCACGCCACACCTGTTGCAAGCGACAGCCGTACGGATTCAGCGGGTTCTGGATCGGCTGACCGAACGCGGTCGCCGCGGTCTGGAAGACCACCTGCCGTGCGCCGATCGTCAACGGGCACCAGCGCAGTGGCGAACTCTGTGGCGGTGCGGAGATCTGGTTGATCTCGTCGACGATCTTGGTCGTGCGGGTACCCGCCCGGGTGATCAACTGGCCCGATGGCAGGTAGGCGATCGGGCCGAAGAAGTCGGGTGCCGGATAGGCATCGGCCGGTGTCAGGCCGCCCTCCGGCGTTACTTCGCCGGGCCGATAGTAGTTGGGGCGCTCGTCCTCATCTGCGGATGCGAATCGCCGCACGACGTATGCGACGAGGTTGTCTTCGAAACGCGGCGTCTGCTGGATGGGGTCGATGCGCGTCTCGAGCGCAAACTCCAGGACCAACTTGTCCGCCACCTCCAATCCTGACACCACGACCGCTTGAAAATCGAGCGGGTTGCCGGAGAGATCGGCGATCCCGTCCGGGCCGCTGACGAGGTGGAGGAAGTAGTGGTAGCGTCGCTGCGAGAACGGTAGGTGGGCGTCAGCCTTGGCCGCGTCGCGCAACGACTGGTCCAGGTAGAAGCCGAGCGTCGGTTGGACTCGGATGGCCGACTGTGAACCGTCCTCGTCGAAGACCCTGCTGTGGATCAGGTGTGGTGTGCGAAACTTCTGCGGATCGAACTCAGCCGGATCGATCTTCCGATCGGCGACGAACTTGGCGATCGCCGCTCGGTTGAGCACGTTGCGGGTGCCGAAGAACGCAGTGTCCAGCGCGATGACCGTCGACATGTCGATCGGCTTGCTGAACCGGAGCACCGCGCCCGCGAACGGTGAGACGTTCTCGTTGTTGATGACGATGCCGTTGTCGGCGGGCAACGGGTTGGGGCTGAACGAGAGGAAGTTGCGCGGGTCGTCGCCGTAGTAGGGAGTATTTGGATCGGCGCCTGGATGGATGCGTCGGTAGGTGAACTCGGCGACCAGCACCATGCGCGGCGCGTTCTCGCGCACGAATTTGTCGCGCGCCGGTCCAGCGAACACCGGGAAGCCCGGCAGGTTGCTCGGGTCGTTCTTCTCGAGAAGGTCGGTGCCATTGGCGGCGACGATCGGGCGGACGAGTACGCGCACGCGCTGCACGTCCGGCTTGCCGAGGTCGTCAGCCGGGTCGCGAAGGATCTCGAGAGAGGCCAGGGGCACGCCGTTCGAGTCGACGAAGAGCCGCAGCAGATCACCGCGGTCGAGTTCGTGTTCGATGCCGTCCTTGAAGACCGTGATCAGCTTGAACTTGTCGCTTACCTCCTCGACTCGTTCCAAATACATGAGCATGTTTCCGACCAGCCGCGGCGGCAGCGGGTCGCGGAGGAACCCGCGGGCGAGGTCGGCGGAATTGTCGTTCGCGTTGCCCGAGCGGAAGTCGCGGATGATGCTCCGGTAGGCCTGGTTGTTGCGACCGCTGAGCGTGCCAAACCTGTCCCTGGCGAGGCCGGGGATCGAGAGAGGACCCTCGAGCGCGACCGCGAGGCGGATGTTCGCGCCCCGCTGGTCCGGGGATTCCGGCATGCCGCTGGCGGAGTTGCGGTGGCCGTAGACGAGGCCTTCGCTGCCGAGCAGCACCGGATCTACGATGATCTGATTGCCGCGGACGACGGTGCGGATCGGCACGGTCACGAAGTCGCCGTCGTGTCGTTTGTCGTTGGGATTGCCCACGATCTTGAGCAGTTGGATCGCTTCCGAGTTCTTGTAGCTCGTGATCTTGCCGTTCGCGTCCCGGTCGTAGAGGTCCTCGCTGGAGAATCTGAGTGGGCCGGAGAAGGTCAACCGCAGCGCGGCGTTGCGCGGGACGACCGGGTAGGGCGTCTTGCTCGTGTTCTTCCCGAACTGATCAGGCGAGATGAGCCTCAGGTTGCGATCGAGTTTTGCAACCGCCTCGCCGAACTCCGCGGAGCCGATCTCCCGGGTGATCAGCAGTCTTGGTTGCAGAGTGTCCGGGTTGGCACTGATGAAGTCGTAGAGGATCTCGGGGTCGGCCTTGTTCGACGTGCTGTCCCGCTGGTCCTGGATGTCGGGGCCGACCAGCAGATCGGTTTGGAAGAGGTCGATCACCTGCGAGGTGCCGATGGTGCGGAGGCCGTAGACGTCGACGAGTTTGCCTTGTTGCAGCGCCGTCAGGTGCACGCCACCGGAGACATCAGCCGAGGATCCGTCTCCTCCCCCCGAGCCGCTGCAGCCCTGAATCGTGACACTGACGATGAGGCAGCCGAGAAGTGCGAGACCACGGACCTTGTCGCGGGCGACGGCGGAGGATGGGCGGTGGGTCATGAGCTTCCCAGCAGACGAGACGAGTGATCCTGCGGAGGCGAGCAAGCGTCGCGCAGGGGGCTGGCGAACACTCCTTGATGCTACAGCACACCCGGTGAAGCCGCCTGAATTAACGGCCAGCAAGGGATCTACGCGCGTTTACGTGCAGGCCATGCGCGGCCCATCTTGTCGGATCGGTGTTTCTGATTGGTTGGCCAGGAAATCCCGGTTTTGGTGAAACGGGATCCGTCGACACGATCCTCCACTCTTCAAGGGAGCACTCCGTGGGTCATGCGATCCAGTGCCTCCTGTCCATCCCGTTGAGCTTCCCACCTTCCTTGGATGCACTCGAACCGAGCGTCCACAGCGGTTTCAACCCGCTGCTGACTACGTGAGCCTGTAGCCGGGATCGTCGTCAAGAAGGTCGAGTTGGCTGGTGTGGAGACCGCCTACTCGGTGAGTGGCGTGCCAGCGGATGTCGTGGCCTTCGGACTGAAGAGCCTGGGTCGCCGGCGGCCCTTCGATGTCGTTTGGCGGCGCGGAGTTTCGGACTCCTCCGAGAATCTCCTCGCCTAGATGACCCCTTCGCGGTGGTCGCCGTCGAAGTTGGTCTGCCAGTACTCGCCGGTCTCGACGTGGAGGCAGGTGAGCCAGCCACCGCGCCCGGGGTCGGTATCGATGCAGACCGCATGGCCGAGGTTGAGCGGGACATGGGATTTCTGGGCGGTGTGGCCACAGATCATGGTCTTGCCCGATTGATGGGGCCCGGGAGTGCCGAACTTCTTGTGGACGATGGTGAAGGGAGGCTGCTCGCTGAGCGGGAGGTCGGCTTCGAGATTGGCGTGGACGAAGATGTGCGTATCGGTCTCGAAGTAGGGGAGGTTCTGGCGGAGAAACTCCCAGTGTGAGTCGGGAACGTCATCGAAGCCACCGGGGCCGTATGACGCCAGCGTCGCGCCACCGCCCCAGGCTTCGAGCCAGTGGGCGAGTTCGGTGTGATCGATCCGCGCGAGGAAGAACTTCTCCTCGTGGTTTCCCATGAGGCAGGTGATGTCGAAGTCCGGCTGCAGGCTGATGACGAAGTCGATGACGCCCTTCGAGTCCGGACCGCGGTCGACGTAGTCGCCGATGAAGATGATGCGGTCTTCGGGTTGGGGATCGATGATCTTCCAGAGGTGCTCGAGCGGGGCGAGGCAACCGTGAATGTCTCCGATGGCGAGTGTCCTCTTCATGTCGCGGGAGAATCTAGGCCCCTGTTGGACGCTTGACAACTGAAGGGGCGAGCACACCAAACTTTGCATACCACGTGACCCACGAGTTGTTGGGCAAACCGGGTGCCGATGACCGAGAGAGGAGACCAACCCCCCGCGGTCAAAGCCGCAGGCTCGCGCTCACTTGGTGTAGGTCACAATGAGCGCCGGCTCGACTCCGCGCAGCGCATTCACCAGTTCCCGAATCAGCGTCCGTCGATCCAGCCCAAGGGCTTGCCCGGGCGGATGTGTTTGCGGTGGGCATCCAGGATGGACTTCATCTCCGCGACGATCTCCGGGCGTTTTGCGTACAGGTTGGTAGCTTGCCGTGGGTCGTCGACCAGATCGTAGAGCTGAGCGGGCGGTGAGCCCCGCCTGATCCGACCGCCTTCGAAGTCCGAGTTGTTCTGTCCCGTGAAAGGGAACACGGCCCCGCCACCGAAGCAGTGGTCGCCGACCTTCTTCTGCCCGAACCCGCCTTCATTGCGCGCAGGGATGTACACCCAGCGGTTCTTGCGGACCAGCAGGTGCTTGGGATTGTTCGGCGAGATGATCAAGACCTCGCGCACTGGCTGCTCGGGATCGCCCAGCAGGGTGCTGAGTTGGTCGAGGCTGTCCGGGACTTCCTCGCTGCTGACCGGACGTCCGGCGACGGCGGCAAAGGTGGCGAGCAGATCGACCTGGCTGACCAGTTGGTCGCTCACGCTGCCCATAGGGATCCGACCAGGCCAGCTGGCGATCATCGGAATCCGGTGCCCACCCTCCCATGCGCCGAACTTGAAGCCGAGCAGGTCCCCGTTGAGTCGGTGGCCGGCCCGCCAGGCATCCTGCCCACCAATGTTGAGCATCCCGCCGTTGTCGCTGGTGAAGATCACTAGTGTGTTTTCGGTTTCGCCGAGGACCTCGACCGTCGCCAGGACCTCACCCACGAGCCAGTCGAGCTCCATGATGAAGTCACCGTACCTGCCGCATTCACTCTTGCCCCGGAAGCGGGGCGCGGGAGTGAAGGGGTGGTGGATGTTCGAGGTGGTGAGGTAGAGGAAGAACGGCCTGGAGTCGTTGTCGGCGGTGGTTCGCTTCAGCCAGTCGATGGCCTTGTCCTTGAAGGTGGTGGCGACCCCGTCGTCCCGGTACAGCTCGTGGGCCTTGCGAGCACCGCCGAGGGCTTTGTAGCCGCCCTTCTCCGGCCACTTCATGGTGACGCTGAGCTTGTTGCGCACGATCGGGTCCGTCGGGTCGAGGCCGACGACCCGGTGGTTCTCCACGTAGACGTAGGGCGGCGAGCTGTTGACCACCGGCAGACCGAAGTAGTAATCGAAGCCCAGTTCCAGTGGGCCGGGCTTCAGGTCGCCATTCCAGTCGGGGCCCTTCTCGCCAAAGCCGAGGTGCCACTTGCCGACGCAAGCGGTGTCGTAGCCGGCTTCCTTCATCGTGCGCCCGATCGTGAGTCGTCGCGTGTCGATGCAGAGCGGGAGGTTTCTACCGATCGGACCCCAGAGGTTTCGTCGAGAGGGGTAGCACCCGGTGATCAGGCCGTAGCGCGAGGGGGAGCAGACCGCCGAGGGAGAGTGGGCATCCGTGAAGCGCCGACCACGTCTGGCGAGGGCGTCGATGTTTGGCGTCTTGACCTTCACGGCCCCGTAGCAACCGAGGTCGCCGTAGCCCAGGTCATCGGCGTAGATCAGGATGATGTTGGGCTTGGATCCTCTGGCCTCGGACTGGGGCGAGACTGTCCCGCAGCCGGTGAGTAGCGCGGAGGCGAGGATCAGAGAAGCCCAGTGCTTTGCCTGCGCGGCGGGTTCTTGAATACCTGGCATGCCGACGACCCTAGCGTACTCGACCCCAGCCTTCTCTTTGATCTTCCGTGCGGCTGGCTGTACCCATCGGATATCGCGGTGACGCTCACTCATGTGACGAAGTGCCGTTGGTCGCCTTGCGTAACGAACTCTGATGACCGGTTCCCGAGAGGCGTTGCGCGCCGGGACCCGTCGGTGGTGGATGGGAGCGCTGCTCTGTTCGGCGATTGCGGTCGTGATCCGTGGCATCGCCGTGACGGACTCGCGCTGGCCGCGTTTGGTCTCCTCGCCGACCACGTCGATCGACCGCGCCGCTGGTCGGCAACCTTGTTTGCCACGACCGTGGTCGGGCGGATCGTGGATGAGGG
>CAYYAQ010000009.1:0-1624 GCA_964469555.1 uncultured candidatus Brocadiaceae bacterium
ATGTCGTTGAGGAACGCCGCGAGGTTCTCCGACCACGTCTCGGACATTCTCGCGACCTGGGACATCTCCAGAAGGAGTTCCCTCTCGACGACGTCGTTGAGCGAATCGACGATGCCCTCCGCGAGACCGAACTGGACGGCTTCTCCGGGGGTCAACGTCAGCGGACGCTTGAGCGCCCGCGGCGGCACGGAAAACGTGATGCCCTTGGTCTCCTGCATCCGCTCGAGCTCCGCCTTGTCGACGACGACGTTCGTCTGCTCGATCCCGGATTCGTCACTAAAGGCCACCTCGAACAGCGCGATGCCGGGGTCCACCATCGCATTCAACAGCAGCCTCACCGTCGCGTTGTCGCGCGGCGTGCCCTCGATCGCGGCGTGCAACATCGTCTGGATCGAGCTGATGTACTTCCGCCGCGCGTCCGTCGGGATGTCGTCCATCTCGCCGGTGAGCGGATTGTACTGAACCGGCGTGATCGTCCCGAGCTCCGAGCCCGTCTTCATGAACGTCTGGTTGCAGGTGATCGCGATCAACGCCGCAGCGGAGTTGGCGAAACCATCGACGTAGGCGACCGTGGCGATGTCCTTGTTCTTCAGGCGGCGCAGCTCTTCGCGCACCTTCTTCATCTGGTCGACCGGGCCGCCACGAGACGAGATCTGGAGAATCAGGTACCGGGCGCCGAGGGACTCGACTTCGCGGATGCCCCGGTTGACCAGGGCGACGGTCTTGGTGGAGATCGACCCTTCGATGGTGACGGCGAGGGCGGCGGGTGGTTCGGGCTCCTCGGCTTGGGCCGAGATGCCCCCTGCCGACGGGAGCAGCAACATCAAGCCGGTGAACCAGCGGTGTAGATCGATCATGGATCGGGAGGGATTCTGGCTTTCTTCTGGGGATTGACCGGCGCGTTGCACGACTTGGCTCGCCGCTACGGACCCCACTACAGACCATTCAACTCCATTGCTGACCTGTGCGCTAATGGGCTCCCCGCCGATGTCGGGAAGATTCTGTGTCACTGTAGGTCTGCGCACTGGCCTCGGTGGGCCAACATCTGAATAATTCCCTCCCCCACACGAATGCCAAAGCGTCCCGAGGCCGGGGCCAAGGCCACGAGAAGCGAGCGCCGCAAATGACCGAAACCACCCCGACCGAATCCCCCGCCGCGCCGCAAGAGCCGCCGAGCATCATCATCCGGCCCTGGCCGAAGGTCGTCTTCCTCTACCCCATCTTCCTGTGTGCCACGGCCTTCTGGTTGATCTCAGCGCTCGGAGGTGACCCGCCGGCTGGCGAGATGACAAAATTCAAGTGGATGGGCAACGCGTTCCTGCTCGTGACCTTCCTCAACTTCCTGGTCTTCGCCTTCGACTTCTCGCGAATCAAGTCGATCACGATCTTCTTCGGGATCGTCGCGGCGGTGTTCGCGCTGTCCTGGGCCGACCAGAACTGGCAGGTGCTCGGCATGTTGCGGGGCTGGACGGACACCATCGACAGCCAGATGAACACGTGGTTCTACGGGATCTTCAGCGTGATGATGGGCGGCATCCTGTTGCTCGTGCTGGTGAACACACGGTTCAACTACTACGAGGTCAACCACCGCGAGATCCTCCACCACCACGGCTACCTCGGCGAC
>CAYYAQ010000009.1:1634-38187 GCA_964469555.1 uncultured candidatus Brocadiaceae bacterium
CCTCCACTTCCCGCGAGGCGATCGTCATCGACAACGTGCTGAACGTGAACCACGTCGAGGACCGGATCAAGGATCTGCTGAGCGTCGTCGCGGTGCGCATGGCCGGTCCCGGCCCAGACCCGGAGTAGGAGGTCCGCGGGGCAACCGGGTGATTGAGCCTCAACGCTTGATGGCCCCCCCCGTCTTGTTATCCTGCGCCGCCTCCCCCCCACGCGAGAGTGGCGGAATTGGCAGACGCGCAGGACTTAGGATCCTGTGGGGTAACCCGTGCGGGTTCAAGTCCCGCCTCTCGCACCAGTTGAGACATAGCCGGAATGGGCAGACTCCTCCGAAAACACTTGGTTGACACGGCCTTTCCTGTCTATCATCCCGCGCCAACCCAACCAATCTACCCCTTCCCAAACGATCGCATATGACCCATGTCATCGCCCAACCTTGCATCGACGTAAAGGACAAGGCATGTGTGGACGTCTGCCCAGTGGATTGCATCCACGGTGGCGACGATGACCCCCAGCTCTACATCAATCCAGCGGACTGCATCGACTGCACCCTGTGCGTGGACGCCTGCCCGGTCGACGCCATCTTCGCGGAGGAAGACCTCCCCGAACAGTGGAGCGAGTTCACCGACCTCAACACGAAATTCTTCGCGAAGTAGCGGGGCCGGATCGGATCCGCGAATCCCATGAGCGCCGGGGATCGATACTCGCGGCAGACGCGATTCCCGCCGTTTGGCTCTGAAGGACAGCGACGCCTGGGCGGTTCGTCCGTCCTGCTCGTCGGCGTAGGTGCCCTGGGCACGTCGCTTGCGGACACCTTGGTCCGCGCCGGGGTCGGACGCATCTGGTTGGTCGACCGCGACATCGTCGAGTTGTCCAACTTGCAGCGCCAACTGCTCTACACGGAAAACGACGTCGATCGCCCCAAGGCCGTGGCAGCAGCCGAACATCTGCGTCGGATCAACAGCGACGTCGATGTCCGACCGCTCGCCGAAGACTTCGGCCCAGACGTGTACGGCGATCTCGAGGCGAAACCCGATCTCATCCTCGACGGCACCGACAACTTCGCGACGCGGTTCCTGATCAATGACCTCGCCCTGCGCGATGGCGTGCCGTGGATCTACGGCGGCATCGTCGGTTCCAAGGGGACGGCGATGGTGATCCTCCCGGGAGTGACACCGTGCATCCGGTGCTTGATGCCCATTCCGCCGGCCACGGGCGAGACCGAGACGTGCGAGACCGCAGGCGTGCTCGCCCCGGTCGTGGCCAGCGTCTCCGCCTTCCAGGCCGCCGAAGCGCTGAAGATCCTGAGCGGCAAACCGGGCGATGTCACGCGGGGCATCCTCGTCCTCGACGTGTGGCGTCACGAACACGCCGTGCGCATGGCCGAGGCCGCTCCCGCCCCCCACTGTGCGACGTGCCGGGGCGAGGAGTTTCCTTCTCTCGAACAAGACTGGTCGGGTTCCGTCTCCCTCTGCGGTCGTGACGCCGTGCAGGTGCACCCCCGCGCGACGTCAACTGTCGACCTCGAGAAGCTCGCCGCAAGGCTCGGTAGCATCACCACGGACCTCGAACTCAGCACGCACCTGCTGCGGTTTCGCGTCGAGGACTGCCGCTTCAGCGTCTTCGCCGGCGGTAGGGCGATCCTGTTCGGTCTACACGACGAGGACCGCGCCCGGGTGCTCTACGACCGCTACGTGGGAGCCTGATGTCAGAGGACAGAATCTACCTCGACCACGCCGCCACCAGCTTTCCCAAGCCACCGACGGTGCTGGACGCGGTTCATCGCTGGTTCCACGAGATCGGCGTCAGCGCCGACCGCGGTGACAGCACGCGGTGCTCGGAGGTCCGGACACGGGTCGCTAGCGTGCGCGAACGGCTCGGTCGCATGTGTGGCGTGCCCGCGCACCGGGTCGTGTTCACATCGGGATCGACGGAGTCCCTGAACCTGTTCCTCGACGGGTTTTTGAACGAGCGCGACCGGTATCTGACCACGACTCTCGAACACAGCTCCCTCGTCCGACCGCTCCGTCACCTCGGCGAGCAGCGGAAACTCGAAGGCGTCGAGTTGCCCATCGACGCGGACGGTCGGGTCGACGCCGCGGAGTTCATCGCGGCGATGGACCAACACCCCCCTCGACTCGTGGCGTTCAGCCACGCCAGCAACGTCCTCGGCGGCGCCCTCGACGCCCGCGCGATATGCGACGCTGCCCGGGAACGCGGCTGCACCACCCTCCTCGACGCGAGCCCAACCGCCGGACTGCTCGACCTGGACATCGACGCCGATGTCGTCGTCAGCTCCGCACACAAGAGTCTGCTGGCGCCGCCCGGCCTGGGTTTCCTGGCCGTGCGGGAGGGCGTGCCGCTTCGCTTGACGCGGTTTGGCGGCACCGGATCTTCGCGGGCACTCGACACCCAACCCGAAGAGTGGCCGACGGCGATGGAGTCGGGTACCCCCAACACCCCAGCGATCCTCGGCCTGTGTGCGGCCCTCGACTTCATCGAGGAGAAAGGCCGCGACGTCATCCTCGCGAGCGAACTCAAGCTGCTCGACCTGCTGCGGGCCGACCTTATGGGCCGGGCAACGCTCTACGGGCCGAGCGATGGACCGCGCATCCCCGTCCTGAGCTTCAACGTACCGGGCTACGACGCCGCGGAGATCGGCATGATCCTCGACGCCGCAGGGATCCATGTTCGCACGGGGTTCCATTGTGCGCCGCACCTGTTCGAGACGCTGCCCGGGACATCGGGAGGCACCGTGCGCGTCAGCGTCGGGCCGTTCAATTCTGCAGACGATGTTCGCGCACTGACCAGGGCTCTTCCCGGCGGATGAACTTGAAGAGTTCGTACGCGACCTGGAACACTCCATCGGTACGTCCGGGCCCCCCCGCCGTGTAGGGCTTGCGACCCGAATCCACGAAGTTCTTTCCCGCGCTGCGGCATCCGTCGATCAGGAGTTCGCCGAGGAACTGCCGGTGCAGTTCCAACCCAGAGAGGCCGGGATTCGAACCTCCCGCCGTCTCCCTGCCGTCCGGCCCGTCCCGCCAAGACGCGTGTTCGAGCGCCTCGGCACCGAGCTGCCGCGACAACTTCGAGGCCACCACCAGGCGGAACGCGCGATCCAGGGGCGTGTCGATCGCCGCTCGCGGAGGTGCTTCCACCTTCTCACCGCGCGCGACCCGGAGCCAGGGACCGGCCGCCGTCTTGAACAGCCAATCGATGTCGAGTCCCGCGGCCTCGGCGTCCTTCGCCGTCATGAGCATCAGCCGCCGAGCGAGCGCCAGGCCGATCGAGTTCCTCACATCGACGGGGCGGCAGATCGACAGGTCCTTCCACTTGACCAACGCCTTCCGGAGCGAACGAAGCGGCACCGATCGTGAGTAGAGCGCGAACCACCGGCGTTGCAGGACCTTGTCCGCCGTCGCCTGGGGCGACGACCGCAGCGACAGGATCACGCTGCGAAACGCCTTGGAATGGCTCAACAACAGCCGAAGGTCGAGCGGGAGAGAGCGGAACGGAATACGGTCCAGCACCGAGGACGCGGCGGAGGAATGCGCGAGATACCAAGCCGCCTCCCGCCGCACGAGCGGCAGCTCATCCTCGCCGCGAAGCACGCCAACGGCGAGTTCCAGCCGGTCTCTGTCGGCGTCTCCGTTGCAGGAGTCGCCGAGGAGATAGCCGCGCCAAACCAGGTCCTGGTGGCCCTTCGCCCCGGAGCGTTTGACGCGACCCGCGATCCACTTCTTGCGCCGGTCGGGACGGCAGTACAGCGCACCGGCGAGCACGCCTGGATCCCTCATCTTGTCCGTGAACTGCCTGGGCAGCGCCGGGCGATCCGCGATTCGTGCCAGCGCCAGGCAAGCCGCGATCTGCTCGAGAGCGGTGAGTCCCCTCCTACCGAGGAAATCGGTGAGCGCCTTGCTCCCCTCCCCGTGGCGCGGCCCGACCGCCAGCGTAAACAGGGCCATGAACCGATCACGCACTGTACGCTCGGTGATCTTTCTGCCCAACAACACTGCGTGGGGATAGCGAGTGGCCAAGGAATAGGCGCCCGTGAGCACAAGCTGGTGTTCTCGATTCTTGGCGCGTTCGAGCTCATGGCCGAGGAACGGCGTGACACTCGCCCCCATGTCAAGGGACCGACGCCAGATCCGGTGCCAGCCGTTCGTGGTCAGGAGGTAATTGCCCGTCAACCAGTCCCGATACGCCTGATCCTCCGGCGCCACCCGGAACAACTCCCCTGCCGTCGCCTGTGCCCAGACAGGCTGAAGCGACACGCTCCACATTCCGATAGTCACTTGGGCTGCAACCATCAGGGCGGACTTGGAAAGGTAAGCGGAGTAGATCGGGCACATGACGCAAGGCGAATTGCTTGACGAAGAGGAACTCGATTTCCTCCTCCAACAGGCCGACGTCCAGACGGCGGAAGAGCTGTTCGATCCTACGGACAGTGACAATACCAAAGTCACGATCCGCGGCGACCTAGACAACATCGACCTGGCGGACATCTTCCAAACCCTGTCGATCTCCAAGATGCGCGGCATCTTGAAGGTAATCAACCCCCTCGAGACCCGACTCGTCTACTTCGACCAGGGTCATGTCCGGTTGATGCACGCCAACCGGAAGGGCACACGGAGGGTCGGACAGCGCCTGGTTCGCTGCGGTATCCTGACGATTGCGCAACTTCGACAAGCGCTCCTCGAACAGAAGAGGCACGATACGCCGCTCGGCCAGACGCTCATCGACCTCGGGTTCTTGACGCAGGAAGAACTCACAGCTGTCCTGAACAACCAGCTGGAGGATGACCTCCACAACATCTTCATCTGGAGTTCCGGCAACTTCGAGTTCTACAAGAACAAGCCGGACAACGAGGAGATCCTCGAAGAGATCAACAAGACCCCGGGGTTCGAGGTCAACGGAATCCTGCTCGAGGCGGCCCGGCGTCGTGACGAGTGGAGCCAGATCCTCGAGCACGTCGAATCCGTGCATGCGATCCCGGTGTTTCCGCCGGACGCCGAGTTCCCCAAGATGTCGGGCCATTCAC
Source organism: uncultured candidatus Brocadiaceae bacterium (assembly GCA_964469555.1). Taxonomy (GTDB): domain Bacteria; phylum Planctomycetota; class UBA1135; order UBA1135; family UBA2386; genus CAYYAQ01. The sequence goes on from CAYYAQ010000009.1 coordinate 6,675, forward strand.
TCACCGTCTGTGAGGCGATCGACAACTTCTCCACGATCTCGGACCTGTCCGAGACGACCATGCTCGGCTTGTTCCACTGCGCCAAGGCAGTGTGCGACCTCAAGCGGGACGGCCTCGTGGAGCTCGCGGACCCGAGGCTCACGCTCAAGCTCGCCCTCGACGCAAACCGCAAGTCCGACACGAAGCGCGCCCTTCAGCTCTGCCAGAACCTGCGTCAGCTCGCGTCCGATCTCGACTTCGAACTCTGCGAGCAGCTCGCGTCCGTGCTCGAGGCCTGCCGCGAACCACGCCTGAGTGCGAACATCCTTCTCGAGTGCGCGGCCAAGCTGGAGACGCTCGACGACAGAATCGGAATCGCCAGGCGAGCACTGGGCGTCGATCGCCACGCGATCGCGGTGATGAGGTTCATCCGGAAGGAGATGCTGGCTGGCGAACGAACCAGTCATCCGGAGTACCTCGACACGCTCGAGAAACTGTGCGATGCCCTGTCGGCCAACGGCGAGGACGACGACGCACTCGACGTCTTCAAGGAGCTGGAGAGCATCAGCCCGGACGTAACGAGCCTGCTCGGTCGCAAGGCCAAGTTGCTACAGCGCGTCGGTCGCGAAGACGAGGCCATCGCCGCTCTGCTCGATCTACGCACCGAGCACGAAAAGGAGGGCGGCGACCAGGGCCGCCTGAAGCGGCTGTACGAGCAGATCCTGAAGATCGACCCCGGACATCGCGAGGTCCAGCGCGCGCTGCGGGTCCTCAAGATCGGCAAGACCCGGTCGAATCTCCACAACTTCTATGCGTGTGTCGGGGTCTTCGTGGTCGTGATCTCGGGTTACTTCGCCTGGCAGTGGTCCGAGACAGAGAAACTGGTCAACGCCGCCGCGACCCGTATCCGCTTGCAATTGGACTCGCGGAACACCACCAAGGCGCAGCAACTCCTGGCGAAGGCCCAAACCGACATCGGCCCGCAAGCGATGTGGGAACGGCTCCAGACGGAGATCAGCGACATCGTTCTGAAGGAGAGGGCCACCGCCGTCGCCGCGCGAACTCGTGAATATGAGAAGGTGCTGAACAGCACCGCCGACGAACTCCAGAAGGGCAACCTGGAGAAGGCCCTGTCCCTGTACAAGCGACTCCTCGCCCATTCCAACGCGGACAAGCTGGTTCGGCGGATCGCTCCGGGACAGCTCAAGCGGATCACAACCCAACTCGAGGCGACCCGCGACGGCTTGAAGACAGACCTCCCCGATCCCCCGCCACCGCTTGCGAAATACGAGACGCTGACGAACGGACTCAGCATCCTGAATCAGAAGGACAAGATCGATACGTCCCTCGCGCGAACGATGTTGGTGAGCGCGGAACACAACACGGTCAAGCAACTGTGGCCAAAGAAGGACCTCAGGATGGCGCAGACAATGGCGCTCGAGATCCAATCGCTGGCGCAGCTCGTCGCGACCCGTCTGCACGACTACAAGCTCGCGATCAAGAAGATCGAGAAGAACCGGCGACTGGACCCGATCTTCCGCAACGCCCAACGCGCCGAAGAGAACAACGACTTCCTGACAGCAGAGAAGCTGTATCGGCATCTCCTCGCAGAGTTCAGCGGCAACGCGATCCTCGCGCCGGGCTTCCGCGACAAGATGCAGAAGTACGCATCGATCAACCGGCATCTCGAGATGCTCTCGCGAGCCGTCAAGACATCGGACTTCCGCGATGCGCGAGCCTTCTACCTGTACCTCAAGCGGAGCTACAAGGGGTACAGGTGGGGCGAGATGATCCAGCTGCCGCTGCGCGTGGTCACCACTCCGGCGGACGCCGAGGTCTGGATGAACGGCAAGCTCGCGGGACGCTCACCGATGACTCTGCAGTACCGGCCGGCTGACAAGAACTGGATCAAGATCCAGCTCAAGGGATTCAGCCCCGAGCAGGTCACCGTAACCGGGGACAAGGTGGGCTTGGTCCGCTCCGTCCTCAACCGGACTCCGAAGTGGACCCTGACCACCGAGGGCGCTGTCGACAAGCACGGCGTCGCCGGTCGACAAGACCGCGTATTCCTCGTCGACCGCACCGGCGCCGTCATCGCCTGGTCGCTGAGTCACTGCAAGCAGCTTTGGCGCCGGGAGACCGGTGACCTGTCCGGTCTGCTGACGCGCCCCGTCCTGATCGAGGATCTCGTGCTCGTGGCATCGATCGATGGCACGCTTCGGGCGCTCGAAGAATCCACGGGCGAGATCATCTGGTCGATTGACGACCTGCCGTCTGAATCCGCTCCAGTCACGATCGGCTCGACGTTGGCGCTCGCGTCCGAACGGAAACTCGTGTTCGTCGACATGCGGACGCGAAAGGTCACCCGAAAGATCGACCTCACCTGGACGGTGCGCCAGGACCTTCACGTCGTCGACGACGAGGCGGTCCTCGTCACCCAAGACGATGGCACCGTCCGCTTGATCCTGATCGAGGACGGAACCGACCGGTGGCCCGCCATCACCCTCGACCGCGGACTGGTCTGCGAACCGTTGATCATCAAGGAGAAGGCGATCTTCGCGACTGATGAAGGGCGCGTCGCGGCCTACAACCTCGCGAGCGGCAAACGCGTCTGGCAACGCTCCCGTCTCGGTGAACTGCACTGGAAACCCGCGAGCGATGGCCAGCTGGTCTTCATCGCGGCGCAGCCGACTCCGGAAGCAACCGCCAGCGTCGTCTCGTTCAGCCTCGCGACAGGAAAGCCGGGGCCACGATTCAACACGCCCACCGGCGAATTCTGGTCCACCCATCCGACGGTCATCGCGGACAAGGTCATTGTCGGCAGCCGCTCGGGATTGTTCCGTGTCCTCAACGCGAGGAACCTGACTCCTTGCTATCACATCCGGGGCAGCGGACCAGCGAGCGCACAACCGATGATCACCAAGTCGGGGACGGCGCTGTTCACGTTCGAGGGCAAGAAAACGCTCGTCTACCCCGGCATGAAGTAGCTACCCAGAGATGTCTTTCAAAAATGCCGCTCACGGTTCCTCTGAAGCTCCTGCTCCAACGCAGAGCCCTTGCCATGGAACTCTGGAGTGGGTCTGTCTCGATCTGATACTCGCTCTGTGATGACGAAGCCCCATCAGCGTCCGAGTCCAGATGGCCGAGTATACTTAAAAGATTCGTCTGTCCGACTGCGGTGCTCGGCTGTCGTCGATCCAAACACTCCTCTCACAACTGACATGGCAATCCGGATTCTTCGCGCGACGCTCTTCGCCACTCTTGTCGCTCTCACCGGTTGTGCGGACAAGTCCTCGTACTTCTCAGGTACCGCTGGCCCGGACAGCGTGGACGGCGGTGGCGGCGGTGGCGGCGACTACACCCCGCAGAACAACGCTACGCAGGGCATCGACCCTTCGAACAACAGTCCCACCACGGTGGTTGACTCACCGACCAATGCCGCGCTGGACGACCCTCCCGATCCTCCCGAGCCCGTCCCGGAACCGGCGACGTTCCTCCTGTTCGGCGTCGGACTGACCGGACTGGCCGTCTATCGACGACGCCAGCGACCGGGCAAGAACGTCCAAAACGTCTGACACAACCTCCCCCCTCCCCAAGAACTATCAACACTGTGCGCGCACGGTATTGATAGTTCCTGGCGTTTCAGCACGATGGCGACGATGCGGCGCCACACGTTAGCGACTCTCATGCTGTTCGCGCCGTTCGCCGGTTGCAGGACCGGGGAAACTCCCAGCGGTGAGGTCCCGTGCCGCGAGCTGGTCGCGGCGACACCGGCGGAGTGGCCCAGGCGGTGGGAGAAAGTGCGGGCAATCGGGTCCGCGGTGACGCCCGCGTTGATCAAGGCGTTGCGTCACGATCCGGACGGACCAGGCGCCCAGGCCGCCGTCCATCTCCTCGGCACGCTTCAAGACGCGTCGGCCCGGCCATTCCTCGAAGAACTGCTCGCCGACGGCACGAGTCTCTCCGCGGAGGCGGCACTCGCACTCGGCAGCCTGGGCGAGCCCGCGAGCGTTCCTGTCCTTCGTGCCGTCGTTTCCGGACGCGACAAGCACGTGACCACCCGCGCCGCTGCCGCCGCGGCGCTCGTGACCTTGGGGCGGGCGCGCGATGTCGCCGGCTTTCTCGAGGCCGTGTTCCTGGCGGCGGGTCCCTACGGCGCGCGATCCACCCGCGCTCAAGGCTTGCCGCGAAAAAAAACCCGTTGGGCACTCGAGCGCTACACACTCATCGAGGCACTCCGAGCGCGCTACGACGGAGAGACGTTCGGCCTGGATGAGGACAGCTCGTGGGCGGCGCTGCGCGATGGCACGGCGAAGCTGCGCGCGTTCCTCAACCGCTGAGCATTCGTCTCACTTGTCGCTGAGGATCACGAGAGCCCGCCGAACAGCCGCGGGCGTCGGGCTCCGGAGCAACAGCGTTCCGTCGGGCCCAATGAGGAACGAATCGGGCAACGCCTGCACACGGAACTGGACGAGCACGGGATCCAGGAACGCTCCCGTGCACGGGACCAGCGTGCTCTGGCCTGGCCCCGGCTGATCGTCCGATCGGTTCTTGCCCGGCTGCTTGCTTGTCTGATCAGGGTTCTTGGCGAAGGAACGCAGACGAGCAACATCCCGCTCGATCGCGAACAACATCGCGTCCTCGGCGCGCCCCCCCTTCGTGCAAAACGCCTGCAGGAGCCGCGACACCCGAACGACGGACTCGGCGTCGTTCGGGGCAAAGAACACGATGAGCATGGGCCGACCCAGAACTGCGGAGGACGAGTGCGAACGCCCCGTCACGTCGCTCACGGTGAACACCGGCGCCAGGCGCCCGACCGCCAGCGCGTCACGACTCTGCAGCCGACGCAGAGATGCCTCCGCGAAGCGTGCGTGTCGAAGGTCGCGGAACTCACGCTTCAGTCGTTGCAGGGCATCGGTGCACGGCTTGATCCGACCGAGCAACTCCTCGCACTGCGCGATTCCGTACAGCGCGCGCGCGGCAAGGTCTCGCTCCCGGCGAGGCACGGCAGCGAGAACGCGCCGGAATTCCTCCGCAGCCAGCAGCAACGAGAACCCGCGAAGATGGTCCGACGCGCGGAGCAGTCGAGCCTTCAGCGTGTCCGAGTCGTCCGCGGCCCGACCGACCAGGAACCTGTCGATCTTCCGAGTCCTCGCCTCGTCGTCCGCGCCGGCGATGGCCCGCAGCAGTTCAGGGAACGAACGCAGAGAGGATCGCTCCTGCGCGGCGCCCGGCGCCATCGCCGCGTGAATCGCGAGAAGAACCGCGAACGCGGACTTCACGGGTGGATCTTGTCGAGCATCCGCGGGAACGGGATGCACTGCCGCAGGTGTTCGACCCCGGTGATCCATGCGATCGTGCGCTCGAGACCGAGACCGAACCCGCCGTGCGGCACGCTGCCGTAGCGCCGCAGGTCGTTGAACCACTCGAACGATTCCATGGGCAGATCGTGCTCGGCGATGCGCTGTTGCAAGGCGGCGAGGTCATCCTCGCGCTGGGCCCCGCCGATGATCTCTCCGTAGCCCTCGCTCGCGATCATGTCGACGCCGAGCGCGATGTCCGGGTTCTCGGGATGGCGCTTCATGTAGAACGCCTTGATGGCCGCCGGCCAGTTGTAGACCATCACCGGGCGGTCGTAAGGCGCGCCGATCGCGGTCTCGTGGGGCGCGCCAAAGTCCTCGCCGTGCTGGAAGTCGGCGTGACCCGACTCGTGCAGGAACTTGACCGCGTCGTCGTACGTGATGCGGGGATACGGCGTGTTCGCCGCGGGTTCGAGCTTGCTCGTGTCGCGCTCGAGCACCTTGAGATCCTCCGGCCGCTCCTCGAGCACCCGACCGACGATGCAGGCCACGAATTCCTCGGCGAGGTTCATGACGTCCTCGAGGTCGTAGAAGGCGGCCTCCGGCTCGATCATCCAGAACTCGGTGAGGTGACGCCGCGTCTTGCTCTTCTCCGCGCGGAACGTCGGGCCGAACACGTAGATCTTGCCCAACGCCATCGCGCTGGCCTCACCGTAGAGCTGCCCGGACTGGGTCAAGTACGCCTTCTCGCCGAAGTAGTCGACCTCGAACAGCGTCGAGGTTCCCTCGCACGCACTCGGCGTGAACATCGGCGAGTCGACGCAGGCGAAGTCACGTTCGTGGAAGAACTCGCGGATCGCGCGAATGACGGTATCGCGAATCCGCAGGATCGCCGACGGCTTGCTCGAACGCAGCCACAGGTGCCGGTGCTGCATCAGGAACCCGACACCGTGCTCCTTCGGCGTGATCGGATACGGCTCCGCGACGTGGACGACCTCGATGCGGGTGACGCCGATCTCGACCCCTCCGGGAGAACGCTCGTCCTCCTTGACGGTGCCGATCACGCGCAGACTGGACTCCTGCGTGAGTTTCGCCGCTGCCTCGAAGTCCTCCTCGCTGACGTTTCCCTTGAACATCACGGCCTGGACAGTGCCGGTGCCGTCCCGCACCTGGAGGAAGTGCAGCTTGCCCTTGCTGCGCATGTTGTAGAGCCAACCCTGGACGAGGACGTCCTCGCCGACGTGTTCCTTCAGGTGATGGATGGAGACGGCGGTAAGTCCGCCGAAAGTCTGTTCGGACATGGCGTGAGGAGCTTAGGGAAACATGCTGACGACCGAGTGCACATCCACATCGAGGATGGCGCCGTTCTTGGTCTTGACCTTGCCCTTGTAGGGCATCATCTGACGCTCGCACTCCACCTGAACTTCGAACTCGTCTTCGATGTGGACGTTGCGGAGATCCGTCAGGATGCGCGGATTCTTGAATCCGAGCTGGAATAGCCGCTCTTCGATCACGGCACAGACCCGCTCCGCGGCAGTCTGCCCGCCGGGCACGAGCATCCTCGCGCCTTCGTCACCCTGCCCGCGCAGCCCGCTCAGGCTGCTCTCGATGCGCGACGCAGTCGTACTCAGCTCCTTGGCGTCCTCGTGCAGCTGGTGCAAACCCTCCTCCACACTGTCGATTCGGATCCGCTCCATGGCGTCCGCAACGCTGGACAGCCGTTCATTGAGGAGTTTCAGCACCGAGATTTCCTTGAGGTACGCCTCGAACTTCACCAGGCGCAGGTGCAACAGCACGTAGCCGATGAGGAGGGCCGTGAAGAAGAGGGTGAACTGAAGTGTGCTCATGGTTCGGGTGTTTGGCTGGTTCAGAGTGTAGCCTTCGCGCGCATGACCGGAAGACTGCGGTACGTCTTGGCGGCAGCCTTTGTGGCATTGTTCTTCCTGATCCCCACTGCCGACAGGGAGCACGTCGCGTTCCTACAGACCCGGACGTGGCTGACGAAGGACGAGGGACCGCTCGCGAGATCGCTGCAGGATGACAAGCTGCCGCCGCTCGACGTGCGGGTCAGGATCTCATCGGACACCGTGGATGGAGTCACGTCCGCGGTCCGGAATGAGGAATGGAAGAAGAAGTTGACGAGCATCGCGCGCGAGTGGTCCCGCGGGAAGGGCAAGGAGTTCGACCCCGGACTCGCCCCGATGGTCCTCAAGTTCACCGTGGGACCCGACGGATTCCTAAGTGATTTCGTGGCGAAGGGCGTTGAGCCCATGCGGCTCCTATTGTACTCGAAGCCACCCCCGGAAGCGGCGCAGGCGCCCCCGTCGGACGGCTACTATCCCGATCGCTGGAGCCTCTTGCCGGCATTCCTCGCGATCATCTGCGCGATAGCAACCGCGAAAGTGATCCCGTCGTTGTTCGTCGGTTGTCTCGCAGGCGCGTGGCTCTACAGCAAGGAGATCCTCGGCACCCTCGACCACCTGTTCGTCGGCACGATCGCCGGCGACGTGATGGGTGACCAGTTCAACGTCGAGATCATGGGGTTCGTCATATTCCTGTTCATGTGCGTCGGCGTGATGACCCGTGCCGGCGGACTGCAGGGCATGGTCAATTCCATCCGGAAGTACGCCAAGGGACCGGTGAGCTCCCAGCTGTGCAGCTACGCGATCGGCATCCTGATCTTCTTCGACGACTACTCGAACTGCATCATCACCGGCGTCACGATGCGACCGCTGACGGATCGGAACCGGGTCTCGAGGGAAAAGCTGGCCTACATCGTCGACTCCACCGCTGCCCCCGTCGCCGGGATCAGCATCTTCTCGACCTGGGTGGCGTACGAGGTGTCGATGTTCGCTCCGCAGTTGCCTGAGGTCGAGAAATCCGCAGGCGTCCCGTTCGAGCAGAATGAGGGATTCTCGGTCTTCATCCAGACTCTTCCGCTCCGCTTCTACTGCATCTTCACGCTCATCATGGTGATTCTCACCATCGTGCTCCGCCGCGAGTTCGGACCGATGCGGAAGGCAGAGGAACGCGCCGTGCACGAGGGCAAGCCCTACGCCGACGACGCGCGCCCCATGATCTCGAAGGGAATCGAGAAGCTCGAACCCGACCCGGCGACGCGGTGCCTGGCACGCAACGCCCTGATCCCGATCGTTTCGCTCGTCGTGCTGACGCTCGCGGGCATCTTCTGGCTCGGCTACGTGGGCGCCGTCCGGGAAGGGGACGACCTCACCCAAGGCCTGTACGAGAACATCAAGGTGTTCCTCCAGCGGACGGAGAGTCAACGGGCCTTGTTCTGGGCCTCTGGCGTGGCCTTGGTCATCGCCACGGCCCTCGCCCTCGCCCAACGGATTCTTCCGCTGAAGGAGATCGTGGTCAGCGCGCTGCGATCGGTGAAGGCCCTGGGGTTCGCGGTCGTCATCCTGATCCTGGCCTGGACGATCGGTAGTATCTGCGGCGACGTCGGCACGAGCCAGTTCCTGACGGCCGCGTTCGGCGACAAGTTCGGGTGGATGCTGCCGACGGTGCTGTTCCTGATCAGCGCACTCGTCGCGTTCAGCACGGGCACGTCCTACGGCACGATGGCCATCCTGCTGCCGAACGTCATCGTCCTGTCCCACCATGTCGGCGTGGACACGGACATCGGCGGAACGGCGATGATGTTCCTGACGATCGGTGCGGTGCTCGAAGGGAGCATCTTCGGCGACCACTGCTCCCCCATCAGCGACACCACCGTCCTGTCATCCGTCTCCACCGGAAGTGACCACCTCCACCACGTCCGCACCCAGGCTCCCTACGCGGTGTTCGTGATGATCGTCGCGATAACCGTGGGCTACATTCCCATGGCACTGATCGGTCCACAATACGCGGCGTTCAGCCTGGTGGCTGGCACCGGGGTGATCGCCGCGTGGCTGATGCTCGTCGGCAAGTCACCCGAAAAAGCTGCGGCATGACCATCCCGCTCCGCGTTGCGGGAATCGGCCTGATTCTCCTCGCGCTGGTCTGGCTCCAGGTCCAGGGCCCGCGGGATAGCCAGCTGATTTGGGCCCTTCCCGTCGGACTCGCGCTCGGAGTGCTGTTCATCTACTTCTTGAAGTACCGACCGGCCCGCACTCGACTCGAACTCCTCCGCAGCGCAAGGCGAGTGCAACGTGCCTTCGGGTTCTACAACCTGGCAGTGCTGCTGGCGCGTCGCGGCGAGAACGCGCTGGCGCAACAGACCTACGAAGAGGACCAGCAGTACTGGCCCTCCCTGAAGCTACCCTCTCCGCACCAACGGCTGGCGGAGTCTACTTGACGGGGTGCATCGGCTTGCCGATTGCCGGCTCTACGTCGCCCGACCAGAGGAAGGGCGATGTCTCACCCAAGTCATCCGTCTGGTGCACGAACGTCGTCGTACGCCACGTCGCGCTCGGACCAGGGATTTCGCTCTTCGGAACGACGAGCACGATGGCGTCCTCGACGATGATCGCGCGCGCGGCGCTGGCAACTTGCGTGAACTTCTTGCCAGTCGCGTCGACCTGCCAGACACGGAACGACCAGACGCCAGGGGTGTCCTTCTGGTTGTAGCGGACCTCGTACCAGCGGTCCGTGCCCTGCCAGAAGTCATTGGGGTACCCCGCGCGCGCCTTCCAGTTGTTGGTCGAACTCCCATCGGAGTCCAACACAATCGCGTACGTGTGCCGGTTCTTCGGCTCCGGATCCTTGATCGGAATCACTCCCCCCAGCTGCATCCACGAGTGGAACGCATGGAATTCGCCGGGCACCATGTCGACTTCCATGTCGGGATGGAGCGTGTAGCCGATGGCCCCCTGGCCGGGCGGGAAATTCACGTCCACGTTGGATTCTGGTTCGGTCTTGCTTCGCCAGAAGTTGCTCTGCAGCTGGAAAGAGGCCATCGGGAGCGTGAGCATTCCCATCAAGATGATCTCGGTGAACCGCAGGATGGGAGCGTGATCCGCCTTTCGGTTCATGCCCATGTGGCGCACGATCGCGCCGACCAAACCCAGCAGCAAGGCCAATTCAAAGAGGTTCTGGATCACGGGATCACTCGCACTGAGCAGGGACATCACGTACATCCCCGGTGGCATGAGCGCGAACCTGAACGGAACGACCAGCACTTCAGTCGAGAGCGCCCCCGCGTACCTGCACGTCATCAACAGTTCTTCGGTCTTGTAGTTGATAAGGGCGAGGATGGCGACGGTGATGGTGACCTGCTGGCCCGGTCTGAGAACGCCGGACGCGGGCGTGGCCTGGAGAATCCCGCTCGGATCCTTGAGATCGAACTCGATGTCGCCGACCTGACCGTTGTGGCGCAGTGTGATCTCCTGCACGTCACGTGGGAACGAGGAGTGCCGCGGCACGAGGTACTGCGCCGCGGTGCTCGTCCAGTCGACAACCGAAGCGAGCGCCAGGAGCGGGCTGGATCCACCGCTCTTGCTGCAGGAGGGTGTGAGCGTGAGGGTCGCGAGAATCCCCATTGCCAAGGTGAGCTTGATCTTGCGCATGGTGTAGCGTCCCGGCAGGTGTCGAAGGTTCACCTGTTTCGGAGGGGGAGAAGTATAACACGCGTTTCCGCATGACATCCCGTGCCGGAAGAATCAGCTAGCGTACCGAGAGCAGTGCCATTCCGACCGCGGGCATCGCGTCACCCGACCATGGGTAGGGCGGATCGTTGCCAAACTTGCCTTGGTGCACGAACGACGCCGCGCGCCATTTCGGTTTAACGGGTCCGAATTCGGAGGTCGGTATCAGCAACACGATCGCGTTGTCGCTGATGATCGCCCTCGCGCCGCTCGCGACCTCGATGGGCGTCTTTTCGCTGTTCAGCTGGTGGACGTGGAACGTCCAGGTGCCCCTGGCGGTCGGATCGTTGTAGCCGATCTCGTACCACCGGTCCGTGTCCGCGTGCGGGTCGTTGGGAAGCGTCGGCGGCGGGGACCAATTGTTGGCGGTCTTGAGGTCGGAGTCGATGGCGAAGTAGTACAGGTGCTCGTTCTTCTTGTCCGGATCCACGATCGGGATCGTCCGCTCCATCGTCACGTGGAAGACGAGGTAGTTGCCCGCCTTCATGTCGGCTTCCGTGTTGGCGTGGATCGTGAACCCGTTGCGGCCCTGACCCGGCGGGAAGAACGCCTCTCCGGTCGTCGATCCTCGCGTGGTCTTGTTCTGCCAGAACGCCTTGCCCAGCTGGGCGCTGGTCAAGTCGACGTTCAGTGATCCCACGAGACCGATCTCCGTGAACAGCAGCGCGGGCACCTTGTTGCGGGGAGCGCCCATCGGGTGCAGGATGACCACACCGATGGGAGCGAGGTCGAGCCCCGGCCAGAATCGCGTCGCCGTCACCGAGTTGTTGGCGGTGAACACATTCGCCGAGCGCAGCGCTTCGAGATTCGGCGGCGAAGCGTTGCGGATGTCCCACGCGCGGCGGTATTCCTCGGTCTTACCGACGACGTCATACCGCACCGAGAGGTTCATCCGGGTCAACCCAAACTGGTTTCGCATCGCGTCGAAGTCGACCCGCTGCTTGCCCGCGCCGGGTTCGAGTTTCCCCGAGCCAGGCCTCGAGAGCAGGTTGCCCAGCGGATCCGTCACTTCGAACCTGGCGGGGATGATCGCATCCTTCGAAAGGCTCAGTTCGAGGAAATCGAGGTTCAGCGGAAACTTGGTGCTCGGCGTGAGCATGTGACGCAACTTCGTCGGCTCGGTGATCGTGGTCAGGTCCTTGACAGGCTCGCCCAGGAAGCGACCGCCGTTGGTGATGAGCTCAAACGGCACGTCCAGTTGGTCGGTCGACGTGTGGTCGGCGTAGATACACACCAACGTCAGCGTGATCGTCGCGAACGAGAGGCCAATCGCCTCGACGTTGATCGAATGGGTCTGGCCGGGGCGCATCGTCCCGCGGATCGGATTCGCGCGAATGGCGCCACTCGGATCGGCGAATGAGTACGACACGTCGCCATCCTTGCCCGTGTGGGAGATCTGAATGCCGGCGATGCGCTTGGGATACTTGTCCGTCACCGTCAGGGTGTGGTGTACCTGCGGCGTCGTAAACTCGATGACGCTCTTCAGCTTGGGGAGCGGCGGCTTCTCGGGCTTGCTGCTGCCACCACCACACGAAGAGACGATTGCGACGAGGATCCCGAGAAGGATGAGGGGCGTGGTCTTCGACATCATGCGTGGCGACGAGCATAGCACGGAGCGCCCTGTCCGGACCCGCACTGGATCGGCGGATCTTCCGGCACGGGATCGCTCACCGCGGTACTACGGGTCTCACCGGATCAGCGCGCGGAGCCGGGTCTCGTTCGCGGTTTCGCCGTGCTCATGGAGGTGGCAGGCCCAGAGGGCCACGCGACGCGCTCGGCTTTCGCGCGCGGCGGCGACGCCCTGGGCAAGCGCTTCCTCGGGTTTCGGCTTCACTGGCTCCACGTCGCCCCGAGCCACGACCGGGAAAGTGAATCCCCCCGCTCCCGCGAAACGCACCGTCGCCCTGTCGGCGTCCGATCGCAACAAGGTCCCCTCGTGGAGCTCCCCGTCCTTCACGAACCGGATTCGACGCATATTCGCCAATTTCACATCGCCGCCCTCGCGATCGAGCTCCACGATCTGCCAATCCCGGGACAGCGCCGGCCATCCAAAGCGCTTCGTCGCCGCGTCGAGACGAGCGCGCATCCACTGGGGAGTCGACGCATCGAGGATCGGCGCGATCAGCTGTTCGGCCTGGAGGATCTCGCCCTGCGCGACCATGCTGCGGATCCGGTCGCCGCACACAAGAGTGGTCTCGGCTCGGGCCTGGACCATCTTCCAGCGATCCTCGAGCGATGCCGGCGCGGTGATCGGTCGAGCGCGCAGCCGATCGACGAGGACGGCGAGACCCGCGATGTCGTCCGCGGATATGGCGCTCTCGTACCGCGCGATGATGCCCATCAACTCATCGACCAACGCCGCGGCCTTCCGCAACATGACCGTCTCCCCCGGCTTGACATCGATCTCTTGACGGACATCGCCGACGTTCGCCTTCTTCTCGATCTCGTCGGACTCGGAACGCGGATTCGAAGCCCGCTCCGCATCTGATCGGGGCTGCTGCGGCGTCGTCTGATCTGCCGGGAGTCGCTCCGGCAGACGCCCGCGATCTGGATCGTTCGCGTCCGGGTCGAACGAACCGGTCGCCGTCCCTTCGGGTCCGTCATCGTCCGCGCGGAAGAGGCCGTACGAATCCCCCAACAGAAAGAGAAGGCCGAGCAGGACGCCACCTCCGGCGTACCACTTCAGCCGCTTCCTCCGTTTGCGCGCCATTGGCGCGATCCTACAACTCCTAGCCGATGAACAACAGCACGTAGACCGTCGCGAAGAGCAGTTGCACGACCGCGTACGGAAGCGCCACGCGCACGAACCGGGCGAAACTCAGCGACAACTCGTGCTTGTGAATAATCGTTACGGCGACGAGGGTCGACGCCGATCCGATCGGCGTGAGGTTGCCGCCGAGGTTTGCGCCGAAGATCACCGACCACCAGAACGGTGAATCCGGGTCGCCGGCGATCGCCTCGTTCTCGCCCAGGATCTGGGCCAGCATCGCCGCGAGCGGAATGTTGTCGGTGACGGAACTGGCGACCGCTGCCGTGCCGAGGACCAGCCCCGCGCCGGTGGTCGGCCCGAGGTCGATGATCTGGGCCAGACCATCGCCGATCAGGTGCAGGACCTGCGCGTGCTCCATCACGTTGATGACGACAAAGAGCGCGGCGAAGAAGCCGAGCAGATCCCAGTCGACCGCCTGGTAGAACCGGTCGGCGACCGCCTTGTACCGCAGCAGCATGATCAACCCGAAGCTCATCGCCACGTAGCCCATGCCGAGTTCCTTGATCCACGGCAATACCGAAGCGCTCGCGATCACCCCGATGAAGGCGAGCAGCATCACTGCGCCGAACCAGAAGAAGAACTTGCTCTCGACGCCATCATTCTCGTCAAACGCACCGACGAGCTCACGCGCCCGCGCCCTCTCCTCTCCCGTCTTCAGACCCTGGATGCGGAAGCGCTTCGCGCCCATCCAGATCGTGACGATGGTCGTCACGAGAACGTAAGGACTCGCGACGAGGAAGAAGTCGAGGAACGAGATGCTCGCCTTGGTACCGACGATGATGTTCGGCACGGAGCTGATGAGGGTCAGCAACCCGCCGACGTTCGTCAGCAATCCTTCGATGAGAAGGAAACCCAGCAGCTTGTCCTTGCGCCCGAGCTTCTCCAGCGAGACCGCGGTGAGCGAACCGACGATGATCATCGCGGTCACGTTGTTGAGCACCGCGGAGAAGACGACGGTCATCAAGCCGTAGAACACGAGCAATCGCACCGGGTCGCCGTGCGAAGCCTTCGTCAACTTGATGGCGATCCACGTGAACAGCCCGCTCTTCGACGTGACGTCGACGAACAACGAGGAGCCCAGGATGATCGCGATGACGTTCCAATCGATCCCCGGGATGAAGACCGGAAGGTGAATCTCGTGGTCCCGGATCACGATCGGCTCGAACGGAAGCAGGTGAAACGCCGTGCCGAGCAGCAGCGAGATCACGGCGAAGAGCCCGACGATCACGGATTTCTTCGCGTGGATCTTCTCCTCGAAGGCGAGGCCGAGAATCATCGCGACCAGCAACCCGGTGAACACAAGCGTGACGCCGAGGTCGACGTCGTGTGTCTCGGTGAGAAGGGCGGTCATCGGCGCTACAAGAGCAACAGGGGAATCGATCGGAGTTCCACGGCCAGCGGATAGGCCAACCCGTGCATCGCCGCCTGGTATTCATCCTTCGTGTTCATCACCAGAAGATCGACTTCGTGGTCCTCGATGAGTTTCTTGTACGTCTCCAGGCGATGGCCGATCGTCACGATCGGCAGCACCTCGATGACCAGATCGGATTCGTCCAGCACGCCCTTGCACGACTCGATGTAGTCGGTCGGTTCCTTCATCAACTGGGCGAGGATCGACTCGCGAGCATCATCGGTGTCGATGGACGGGATCTTGCCGATCGTCGCGATGTAGTGCTCGAAGACGGTCTCGTTCTCGACGTGAGTCAAGAACAGCCGCCCGTTTGGCGCGGTGAACCTCGCGCTCCAATTGACGAGCTGGTCATCACCCGTGAGGTGGTCCGTGATCGCCATGACGACGTCCGTATCCGAGACTGCGTGCGGCATCGCCCCGCCCTCGCTGGGATGTGGAACGACGAGCACCGGACTGCCCGCGGCCTGGGTCAACACGTCGAGGTATTCACCCAGGCTGAAGGGCCACTTCCACGCATCGCTCTTCAGATGCCTGTAGGTGAGGAGGAGGTCCGGCTTGTGGCGTTCGACTCGTTCCAGCAGGTCGGCGATATTGGCGTATTCATCACCCGTGATCATGTCCCATGTCACCGAGTCCGGTTCGATCGCTTCGATCACCGCGAGGAACTGGTGGTTCTCGTAGGAAAACTGCTCCGCGGTCTTCGCATCGAAATCCGTCACGAGGAGAACCTTCCTGATGCGAGGGGCATCGAGGTGGTAGACGGCCTTCGAGGCCGCCCGGAACACACTTTCGAATTGATCGACCTTGCTCATGGCTGCGACGTGACGAGGTGTTGTAATCGAGAAGCCGTGTCCAACATCATGGGATCGTACACTTTGTGTACACCAACCCTCTCATCCCACGCCCCCGAAGTGGTCGATTCAGGCTCATGATCGCTCACCGATTGACCGCGACTCTAGCCCTCTCACTCGCGCTTGGTAGCTGCATGGGCCCAAGCGAGCTCGAGGATTACCTGCAGACCGCCAGGCAGCAGTACAGCACCCAAACGCACATGGTCGGGACCAAGTGGGATGGCCCGACTTACCACACGCGCGTGGCGACCGGCACATGGGTGCACCCGACAGTCGCTTCCCTCGACTACGCGCTGGCCCTGCTGCACCGCGACGAGGAAGGCGACCGCGCGCGCGCGGAGCAGATCCTCGACAAGGTGATCTCCCTCCAGGAGACCAGCGCGAGTGACGAACACTACGGGCTCTTCCCGTGGTTCCTGGAGGAGCCGATCGAAGAGATGGCCCCCCCGGATCGGAACTGGGCCGACTTCTGCGGCGCTCGACTCGCCCACATTCTCGTCGACCACGGCACGAAGCTCCGCGCGGAGGTGCTCGAACGAACCAAGCGCAGCCTCGGGCACGCCGCTCGCGCGATTCGCGAACGCGACGTCAGTCCGAGCTACACCAACATCGCCGTCATGGGATCGGGAGTCACCCTCGTCGCGGGCGAACAACTGCATGAACCCGGCCTCCTCCGGTACGGGCGGGAGAAGCTCGAACAGGTCATTGCCCACACGCAGAAGACCTCGAACTTCAGCGAGTACAACAGCCCGGTCTACACGTTCGTGGTGATCTGGGAGTGCGAGCGTACTCTCTCCCTGGTCACGGACAAAGCGAGTCGCGTAGCAGCCGACAAACTCCGGCATATCGCGTGGCGCACGATCGCAGAGAGTTTCCACCCCGCCACGGCACAATGGGCCGGCCCCCACAGCCGAGCGTACAGCGATCGACTGACTCGGGGTCAGGTACAGGAGATCTCCGATCGCCTCGGTTTCGACCTCGAGGTCCACCCGACGCAGAGCGGTGGCAAGCTCTACCCGTTCTGGACGACGCCGACTGTGCCGTGCCCGGCGACCATGATGGATCGTTTCTCCGCATCATCCAAGACTCCGCGGGAGATCCGACGAACGTTCCGCCTTGCGAGGCGCGGGGACGATGCGATCGTCGGCACAACGTGGATGGCCCGGGAGGTCTGCCTCGGATCCGTGAATCGCGCGAGCCTCTGGGTCCAACGACGCCCTCTGGTCGCGTACTGGCGCACGGACGAAGACCCTGCGGTCGTCTTGCGTCTTCGTTCGCTCAAGGACGGGCGGGACTTCTCCGCGATCGGCGTCAGCAACGACCAGAAAGGGCCGAACGTGTCGAGCAGCTTCTTCGTGTTCTCCGATCGGGGCACTTGGCATCGACACCTCGACAAGCCGAAGGACGCCACATACGTCGCGCGCGACCTTCGCATCCGCTACGAACTTCGCGGCAAGGGCGTCACGGCCAGGCGCCTGGGCGAAGGACGTTACGAACTTCGGGCGGGCGAGCACCGCGCAGTCATCCACACGACGCCCGGCGAGTTCTTCGGTCGTGAGGTCAGGTTCAAGGTCGGCGAGGAGAAAGGCGTCGCGTATCTCGACGTCGTCCTACACGAAGGTGAAGAGCGGTCATTCGACTTCCGCGAGGCCGGGATCGTGGGCCTCATCGTCGAACTCGAGATCTTCGAAGGCGAGAAGGCCTACGAAATCGGCACGGTCATCACGCCGAGTTCCCAGCCGTCGAAGTAGGCAATCGGACCCGCCGAAGCACTGTCAGTTGGACAGGAACACCAACACGCGGCTCTCCGCCCAGTAGCGGTCCACGTCTCGCCCCCCCACCGCCTGGGCCGGACGCCGCCCGACGAATGCGCAGTGATCCGGTTGTCGAATTCGCGAATCCTGCGGATCCCGCGCAGGATGTTCTGGCCGAAGCGACCGGGAAACTGCTTCGCCTTCTCGCGGACCAATCCCCGGAGGTGACGCAGGAACGACTGGCGGTAGACCAGGTTGATTATCCCCCGACCGACATTCGACACCGCCCGATCGATATCGAGCGATGGCGAGACGACCGCGACGCTTGCGAGGTGAGGTGCGATGTCATCGGGAGTGCGCGCGGCGACGCGCAACGCGATGTTACCACCAATGGAAAACCCGACGCCGTGGATCCGGGTGAGGCCATCGACCGAGACCAACTCACGGATGATCGTCACTCATCCCACGGTGGTAGAGCGACGTCGCGAGGTGTTCGGTGCCCCCGCAATTCCGGGTGTTCGAGCGCAGCACGTTGAACCCGAGCAGCCACGCCTTGTCGGCTGTGCCGACCATGTAGCCAGACTGCGAGGAACCGGAGAGTCCGTGCAACAGGACGACCGTCGGCGCGACGTGACGATCAACCTGAAGATGGCAGCGCGCCATCACCTGGTCCTCGCCGTCCATGACGAACAACCGCTGCTCCTCGACATCCTTCGCGGCCGATTGCCACTTGCGGGACAGCAGGTAGCTCGCCACGGTCATCCGATGCCCGTCGCGCAGGGCCGGATGAGGTTCGAACTCGGGAAACACGAGAGCGAGCCTACTTTCGCCGGGGCTTGCGCTCCCGATCGATCTCGTAACGCAGCCAACGGCAATCGATCGGACCATTCATCACCGGCATCCTCCGGCTCGAGCGCAAGCCGAGCTGCCGCGGCAGGTCCGGGGCGCCGCAAAGAACGTGGGCGATGGCGCCGCGGCAATTGTTGTGCAGGAAGTTGCCGAGGGCCGTCCACGAATCGAGCAAGTCATCACCCTCGCCCACTCGCTCTCCGTACGGCGGGTTGACGACGACGTGCGCCGGCGCCACGGCGGGATGGAAGTCGCGGGCATCGGTCTGTGTGAACCGAATGAGATCGGAGACTCCGGCTGCCGACGCCGCCTTTCGCGCGATCGCGAGCGCCCCCGGGTGCCGGTCCGCGCCTTCGATCGAGAACGGCAACTCGCCACGAATCTGTTCCTGCTCATCGGCACGAATCTGCGCCCAGAGCGGCACGTCGAGGTCGGGCCACGTCTCGAACGCGAACATCCGCAGGCGACCGGGGGCGCGCCCCGTCGCCATGCACGCGGCCTCGATCAGGAAGGTGCCCGAACCGCACATCGGATCGACGAGCGGACTCTCGCGGTCCCATCCGCTCATGATCAGGAGTCCGGCCGCGGTCGCCTCGTTGAGCGGACTCTTCACCTGGATGGGCCGCCAGCCGCGCTTGTGCAGACTGTCGCCCGACATGTTGCGGTAGATGGTCGCGATGTTCCGGCTGATGACGAGCTTGATCGGCAGGTCAGGCTCGGACGCGTCAACGTTGGGCCGCTTGCCTTCGCGATCCCGAAACTGGTCGACGACCGCGTCCTTGACCTTCAGCGCCGCGTACTGGGAGTGCGTGATGCCCGAGTCCCGAACGCTCGCGTCGACGGCGAGCGTGTGCGAAACGGTCATGTACTTCGACCAGTCGATGCGTTGGACCAACGCGTAGAGTTCCTTGTCGTCACGGACCCTTCCCTGGAACAGCTTCTCTTGCACGCGGATGGCGGTGCGCAACCACATGTTCGCGAGGTAGCCGAGCCGGCGATCGCCGCCGAAGCTCACTCCGCCGCGCTGTTCCTTGCTCCAAGACGCGCCGAGATCGTCGATCTCGCCGCGGAGCACCAGTTCGAGTCCGAGGGTGCAGGGCGCGAAATACTCGGTCCGAGGATTCATCGTCGAAGAACCACCTTGGGCCACAGAGCCGAGCCGACGGGTGGCACGAGTTGGTGCTCCTCATCGGCCAGCGGACGCGTCGGTCGGTAGCCGAGTCCGAGCAAGAGTCCGCGGATGTCCTGGTGCTCGACATCGTCGACGTAGACGAGCGGAAAAGGCGCCCTCTGCAGTCGAGTCCGCAGCGAGTCAACCATCGTCCGGATCGCCTCCTCGTTGCCACTTCGCCACACGTCGTCCATCGCCATCGAATGCGCGGTAGGCTCCTTGCCGGCCATCCGCGCAAGGTAACCGTGCCACGGCAAGAACACAGGACCATCGTGTTGTCGTATTTCCTCGAGACGTCGCTCCGACCTGCCGCGCATCTCCTCCGAGGGCACCACGGGAACCGCGTATGCGAGATTCGGCGAGATCAGCTGGCCCCACGGCAGCACAAATAGCAGGGCGACCTGCAGGGTCGCGGCACAGAGGGCTACCGCGTACCAGCCACGACCGGTCGTCGCGCAGTGAGCGAGTCCCAACCCACAGGCGACAGCCATCGCACCGATCATCGGGATCAACACGTTCGCGGCTCCACCGACGTGCAGCCGGGTGAGGAAACTACCCACGACGCAACCGATGATCCACGCAGCGTGGAACGGACGAGCACCCTTGGACCGCGCGCGGATCAAGAACACGACGAACAACGCGACCGCGAGAAGGAACGGCAACACATCATGCGTCCAGTACGCTGTGTAGAACTCCGGGAGGATGCCGTGGTTTCGCGGCAACTCCAACGTGAAGTACGACAACCAACCATCGTGGACGAGATCGAGGATCCACACGGTCAACCCACAGACCATGGCGATCCCACAACCGAACAGGGTCGCCCGCCGAAACCCGCTGGGCATACAACCCAGCACGACAAACGGCAGGATGACGAGCGCCGTCTGTTTCGTGAGCCAGGCCAGCAGGAAGACGAACGTCGCCGCAGCAAGGCCCTTCCATGTCTTGGCGCTCCGTGTCAGGTCGATGCCGCCGAGGAGCAGGCAGGTGAACAGCGGGTCGATGCGCCCGACGTCGTAGTAGCAACCCGCGAGGGAAAACGCACCGAGGAACACGCCGACTGCGGCGATTCCTCCCAAGCGGTTGCCGTCGCGCTTCGCGAGGCGGAAGACGAAGACGCAACTGCCGAGGGTCGCGAGGATCGACACCAGGCGCAGTGCGAGGAACCCCGGCCCCGTGATGAAGCCGATCAGTCCCGCGGCGTAGAAGTAGCCGGGGTGATAGAGAAATGCGACGTGGTCGTACGCCGGCGCGGTGTAGATGAGTTTCCCATCGAGCACCCGGCACACGTGATCCGCCATCGCACCCTCCATCCACTCGAGCTCGAACGGATATCCGACGCGCAGACCGGCGACCCAGAGGAAGAAACCGGCGACGAACAGGACGACCACCCCGAGCAGGATCGCCGGGATCGTCGTGACCAGCTGGCGGGCGTCGCGATTGCTTTCCATGGAGAGGATTGCGAGCCTACCCGCATCGCGTCGGAATTCTGAGGCATGAATCCTGGCCCGGGTAGCCAGCGTACCGCGGGCGAGGGCCCCCGATCCTTTACGAGGTGGGGTTGGGCCAGTACCCTGACTCTCGCCGTCCTGCTACCCGCTGCCCCGAGAGAGACCGAGACTTGCCGAATCCGAGGACCCTGGTCCTGCCCCTTCTGCTGTCACCCCTCGCCCAGGCCCAACATCAGGAGATCGTCGACACCTACGTCGACGGGTCGGTCCGCGCGCGCTACACGATCGGCCCAAAAGGGCGGCGGACGGGCGCGTACATCCGCTATCACCGCAATGGCAAGGCGCGGATCCGCGCCACGTACTCGCGGGGCATGTTGAGCGGGCAGTACCAGGAGTACTACCGCGACGGCAGTCGCAAGAAGAAGAGCAACTACAAGAACGACGCCCTCCACGGCGAACACAAGGAGTTCGACAAGAGCGGCAAGCGAATCCTCACCGCCCACTACCTGAAGGGCGTGAAGCACGGGGAGTTCACGGTCGTGCGCGACGGCAAGGCGCTGACCAAACAGCTCTGGTCGAAGGGCCAACTCACCCTCTTGAACGGCGTCGCGCCCTTCCCCCGGTCGCTGAAGACGATCCGTGCGGATCTGGCTCGCATCCTGAAAGCACCCGACAAGATACCGGGCGCCGATCAGGATCCGATCCTTCCGAAGCGACTCACGGCGTTGCGAAGGCTCCAGGCGTACCGATACCTGTGCCGGTTGCGCTACGAGGACATGTCCTTGAACCCTGTCTGGAACGAGCTGTGCGATTTCGGCTCGAAGCTGTGTCAGGCGATCGGTCGGCTCGACCACACGCCCCAAAAGCCCCGGGGCATGGACGACGAGAGCTACCGCAAGGGCTACCAGGGCACGAGCCACAGCAACCTGTCTGCGGGGTCGGGGATGGTGCGCTCGGTCGACGCGTACATGAACGACTCGGACCAGAAGAACATCGAGAGGATCGGGCACCGAAGGTGGTGTCTGAACCCGACGATGAAGCAGACGGGGTTCGGCGAGGCCGGCAAGTTCTCGGCGATGTGGTCGTTCGACAAGAGCGGTTCCGGCGCGAAGGACATCGAGGCCGTCTTCTATCCGCCGCAGGGACTCGTGCCGACGGCCTACTTCGGGCCCCGACACGCGTGGAGCATCCAGGTCCTGCGCGGCAGCCGCGCGAAGAAGGAAGACGCCAAGATCACGATCGTCGAACTGGACAAGCTGTACTTGCCGACAGGTTCGCCGCTGGAACTCAACCACCTCGGCACCACCGGCAACTGCCTGATCTTCCGACCGACGGGGCTGAAGGTCCGCGCCGGGAAGCGCTACTGGTGCGAAATCAGCCTCGACGGCGGCAAGACGGTGCGCTACCGCTACCTCGTCGAGTTCATCTGACCTTCGACTTCTTCGCGCGCTTGGCGCCTGGCCTTCTCAGGAGTGACCGGTCGGATCGGCTTGGCGTGGTACATCGCCAGAATCTCCAGGTCGGCGTGCTGCTCGCGCAGAGCATCCAGAGCCGGCAGGGAGTCCCTGCAAAAGGGACACGAATCGGTCCACCAGCGGACCAGCGTGAACTCCTGCGCGTCGATCGGAAACGGTTTGCCGGCGAACTCGACCTTGCCGAACCCACCGAGCGCACTCCCGACGAGCCCGCCCTCCCCACGCAGGCGAGCGATGTGTCGGATCGCATCCGCGGGCTTGACGTCGGTTCCGAAGTCGTTGTAGCGGACGACGCCCTTCTTGCCGATCAGCACGACCCAAGGGGTACCGCCGGTCCGGTACCGCTTGAGAACCACGGACCGTTTGCCATCAGGACCGGCGTCGTGCCCGATGGGGATGTCGAGCTTGAACTTGCCGACGGCGACAGCCTTTGCCCAGGCAGCAGTGTTCGTCCGGAATCCCTCGAAGACGGTCTGCACGGCCAGAAACACGACATCGTCCTTTCCCTCGTAGTGCTCGCGACGGTCGAGGAGAGCCCGACGATCACCAGGGTTCTGAGGATCGTCTTGGTCGTCATCTCCTGCATCGGATCCCTGAAGTCCCGAGGTTACGCGGTCCCAGCGGTCCGCGAAGCCGGCGGGTCTTTTTGAGGAGAAAGTCCGCGCAATTCGCAGTCGCGATTCCCCTGAGAGGACCGGAAGCAACGAAAAGGACCGACCCCATGGATCTCACGCATCTCGAACGCTTCAAGCGCCGCCTCCTCGTAACCGACCAGTTCGATCTTGTCGCGCGGGACTTCCTGACCCATGCCTGCGGCGACGACGCCTTCCTCGAGTTGGGCGAATTCGTCGAGAGTCCGCTCCTGACCGGCATCATCCACGCCGCGGGGCGCAGATGCTTCGGTCACGACTCGCGGCTGGAATGCCTGGCCCTCAAACGGATCGGCCCGTCGAACTTCATCCACGGTTCCTTCCTCATCGGCGGACGCATGGCCAGCGTGATGTACTTCGACGACGTCGACATCGGCGTCGTGAGCATCGCCGCGAGGAGGCCACATCCGACCACGGAGTTCGTCCGCTTCGCCGCGCACACACCCCATGATCCCAGCTTGAACTAGCCGTCCACCCTCTCCTCGACGACCCCGCAAGGACAGCCAACGGCTCCGGTCGCGGCAGGCACGAGATTGCACAGGTTCGTACCACATGGACTATGATGCGGCCAAGATGCCGCACCAAATCGTGCTTCTGCCAGGGCGACACGGTTGAAACGCACGGAGTCCGAAGAGAGGGTTGCCGGGAGGACACCCCAGCCGAACCCGGATTCCTGGTCGTCGACGCCTTCGACGCGCAGGGTTACCCTCCGAGCACAGGAGCACGCCATCCGTCAGCGACAAAAACAGATCTCGATCCAGACTCCCGGTCCTGGCGCCGTCGACATCACGGACAGGGTTTGCCGGTTCGTCGGCGACACTGGCATCCACCAGGGATTGTTGACGATCCACGTAACACACACTTCGGCGTCGTTGATGATCCAGGAGAACGCCGACCCACAGGTGTTGCACGACATGGAAGCGTTCCTGCGCCGACTTGTGCCACCTGGCGATCAACTGTTCCGCCACACGGCCGAAGGCCCCGACGACATGCCGGCGCACGTGCGGTCCGCCTTGACGACCACGACGCTCTCCATCCCGGTGAACGACGGCCAGCCCACGCTCGGAACGTGGCAGGCGATCTACCTCTACGAGCACCGCGACCTCGGCCACCTGCGCCACGTCGTGCTCCACGTCCTCGGAGACTGACGTGGAAATCGACCTGGGCTCCTTCGTCGTGCGCAGCTACCGGCCCGAGGACGCCCCGTCACTCGCCGCGGCGGCGAACAACCCGAAGGTCGCCGCGAACCGCCGCGATCGATTCCCGCACTCCTACCTGCACGCTCAAGTGTTCGAGCACAACCCGGCCTCGACCCGGGTCCTCGAGAAGTGTGATTCAGGCTGGAAGGCACCCCGCGCCGCGCGGTCATCAAGGCGGACAAGATCATGGACTTGCACCTCTACTCCAGATTGAAGGACGAACCCATTTGAGCCTGCCACGCGCCACCCAGAAGATCGTCGACGCCCTCGCGCCGCTGTCGTTCGCCGACCCGGTCGCCTACGTCTACAACCCCCTCGAGTACGCCCGGCGTCCTCACGCCGCCTACCTCGAGCGGTTCGGCTCCGGGCAAAAGGAGTTCCTGATGCTCGGCATGAACCCCGGCCCGTTCGGCATGGCGCAGACCGGCGTGCCGTTCGGGGAGATCGCCGCGGCGCGGGAATTCCTGGGGATCGAACTGCCCGTGGATCGACCAGATCCAGAGCATCCGAGGCGACCGGTCACCGGATTCTCGTGTACCCGGAGCGAGGTGAGCGGTCGACGCCTGTGGGCTTGGTGCAAGGAGAGGTTCGGCACCGCCGAACGCTTCTTCCGATCGTACTACGTGCACAACTACTGCCCGCTCGTGTTCATGGCGGACACCGGTCGGAACATCACGCCTGACAAGCTGCCAGCCGCGGAACGCGAGCCACTCTTCGCGGCGTGCGACGAGCTCCTGCGGACCGTGGTCGACCTGCAGAAACCGAAGATGGTGATCGGGATTGGCGCGTTCGCGGAAGCCCGTGCGCGCAAGACCCTCGCGGACTTCAACCTCGAGTTTGGCCGGATTCCCCATCCGAGCCCGGCGAGCCCTCTCGCCAACCGGGGTTGGTCCCGCGCCGCGAACGAGGCCCTGGCCAAACTCGGCATCGGCGCCTGAAACGCCGCCGCGTCAGATCTTGGGGGTCCAGTCGCCGTCGGCTGGCGCGTCCGTGATGGACATCGTGTAATCGATGTTGCCGGCTGGATCACCGGCGCGTCGCGCTTCGGCCTTCCATTCCTCTAGTTCCGAGCGGGCCAAACGGATCAACTCCACCCGCCGGTCTACCGAGCCCGTCGCCGCGCCGCGGCCCTGACCGGAGGGGTCGACGAAGGCCACTGTGATTCTCCTGATAGCCATGGATCTCCTGTGCTTGGTTCGCGAAAAGGTCCCGGACGCGCCGAGCTAGCTCGCGACACCGCCCCACGATGTTATCCCCTCGGACGGAGCGGAGGAGCGGCAAAAGACGATTCCGCGAAAGTCACGCAGCGCCAGTGCGATGGGAGTCCTCGGTCCACAAACCGGGGTGGATTACCTTCCGGAACCGAGCCGAAGATGCGGTCGATCGTTGTGGACGGATGTGTTCACCGACCCGGCGCGCCCGGAACCAACAACAGATCCGCGCCCCATACCCCCCGCCCGCGGCTATGATCTCCCCGTGACAGGGGCTAGAATGAAGTCGCCTGTTCGACGCACGTCACCCTGCCGACCATCCCTGAACAAACTATACCCATGCAGAAACTACGTTCGCTCTTCACCCGCTCCGTCGGAGCCGCTGTCACCACACTCACCATCTCCACCCTGCTATTGGCGCAGGGTGGGCAATCCTCCACCCCAACCACGGGACTCGTCGTCCTCGACGCGCCCCCGACCATCCTGAAGGGCTTCGAAACATCGAAGGCCACGATGCAAGATCTCTCGCTGCCGCGCACCAGTGTCGCCGGCTTCGAGGTCAAGGTCAGCCTCGGCGGGAAGGAATACGAACTCGTCCTGCGGGCAAACGATGTCCGCGCAAAGAACTTCAAGCTCATCGTGTCGGACAAGAACGGGATGCACGTCGTCCCGACGCCGCCGAACACCACCTACCAGGGCGTGGTCAGCGGCTACGGCGAAAGCGCCATCGCGGCCTCGGTCGTCGACGGCCAGATAACCGCGATCGTGCAGTTCAAACCGACGGAGGCCCCATGGAACGTGCAGCCTCTGACCACGGTTCTCAAGGGCGCGGCGCGCATGACACACGTCATGCACCAGGCCAAGGACAGCACGGTCCCGAACTACAAGTGTGGCTCAGGCGGCATCGCGGCCCACGCGGTCCCGAACAACAACCCGACCACGCCTGGCGCGGTGATTCACGAATGTGAGATCGCGTGTGACGCGGACTTCGAGGAGTATCAGCGGCACGGCTCGGTCATCAACACGCAAAACGACGTGGCCAGCATCATCAATGCGTGCAACGTCATCTACAAGCGCGACGTCGAGGTCGAGTACAAGATCACCCAGACGATCGTCCGCACTACGCGGGTCTACGCCGCAAGCCTCAACTACAGCCAGCTGCTGTCCGCGTATCGCTCCCAGTGGAGGAACTACCACGGCGGCGTCAAGCGGGACATCTCCCACTTGTTCACCGCCAAGGGCCGCTCCTCCAGCGTCATCGGCGTGGCGTACCTGAGCTCGATCTGCAGCACGAACATCGGCTACGGCCTCTCGTACACGCACTTCACCTCGAACTTCACGTCGCGCGTGGGCCTGACCGCCCACGAGCTCGGCCACTCCTTCGGCTCGAACCACTGCAGCGGCAGCGCGTGCTACATCATGTGCGCGGGCCTCGGCGGCTGCGGTCGCAGCCTGACCCAATTCGGCACCACATCGAAGAGCGCGATCATCGCATTCCGCGACCGGTCGAGCTGCCTCTCGAAGAAGAGCAGCGGTGGCCCGATCGTGACATCGCTCTCGCCGAGCGTGGTCAACGCCTTCCGCGGCGGCACGATCACGGCGACTGGCTCCCAGTTCACCGGCGCCACCAAGGTCCGCGTCGGCGCCGTGATCCTCACTCCGGGTTCGAACCCGAAGCTGCACTTCACGCTCGTCAGCGACACCGTGATCAGGTTTGAGTCACCCACGGCCAAGACCCTGGTCCCGGTGCCCGTCACCGTCGAGACCTCCAAGGGCGTGAGCCCGATCAAGTCCTACGGCCTCAGGGAAACCGAACCCCCGTTGCTCGAAGCCACGTCCGACCCTGCACGCGGTGGGCTGATGCTCTGGGAGTTTGGCGCAGGCGTGTACGACACCTTCTTCCTGACGGTCTCTACCAGCCCGATCACCTTCAAGTTGATGGGGCAGACGTGGATGAACAATGCGGTCATCCTCACCGGCGGTAACTTGTCGTTCGCCGGCTACGGCAGCTTGGTCGTGAACCCCGTGCCCACGAGCAACACGCTCGGCCTCGTGTTCTACAGCCAGGTCGTGACGATCAACAAGTTCCCGGCGATCTTCGACGGGAACACCAACGTCACCAAGAGCAAGATCAAGTAGCGCTAGCTACTTGCGCTCGCCATGTGCGAACCGCCGGTGCTTCAAGAAGTGGAGCACCTGGCGGATCGGCTCATCGGCGAAGCTGAGCGCGGTATGGCCCAGCGCCAGGCGAATGCGATCTTTCGCCTCAGGTAGCTGGGCCTCGTCGACTCCGACGGTGCCGTCGTCATCCCCAGGGATGTCGTCGTTGTGGCCATCGCTGTCCCCGCGGCCACCGAAGATCACCCCGGCATCGCACGTGAGCGGACGGAGAGAGTCGTAGAACGTGTGGGACGGCCTGAGTTGTACGGCAGCCTCGGTGCCGAGGAACCAACGAAACAGCAACCAGTCCTTCCGCGCATCCGTGAGGGCCGCGCCGCGGTGCGGGGTCGCGATGAACACGCACGCTTCGGGAAGGTGCGCCCCCTCGGAGGAAACGTAGTAGCGCACCTGCAGACCGCCCATCGAGTGGCCCACGAAATAGAGTTCGACGGGGCGGTCATCTGGCTGGGCAAGTGCTTCATCCAACTCCGCCTTGAGCATCGCCGTGTGATCCTCGATGTAGCCACTCGTGCTCGGGTAGCTCTTGTTGAGAACCTCGTAGCCGTGGTCCTCGAGAGCGCGCTCGAGCTTCCAGAGGGCCCCCGCCGAGCGCCAGAGACCGTGGCGCAACACGACGAGCCGACGGACCTTGTCATCGGGAGCCTTCAGGGTCGGGTCGTGCGACAACGTCCCGAGGTTCATGACGTAGTCGACCGGCGTCGACAGGTTCATGCACCCGGTCATCACCGGCGTCAAATAGCACGCTGCCACCACGAGAACCCAGCGCAGGATCCTCCGCCGGCGGCGGCGCTTCGACACAGAGGGCTTTCTTGCCTCGGTATCAGTCACTGGCGCGTCCGCTGGTTCTTCTGCCGGCTCTTCTGCTGGGAACCCCATTGTGCATCCTCGGTCCATCCGGCGCATCTGCGAGAATGCGGGCTTCATGGGCGGAGATTTCCGAGAGCCGGTCGTCGACCACCTCGGCGTCAAACAGCTGCCGCGCCAGATCCACGTAGATGCTGAAGTGGCGAGCTTCTGCACGCACGAGCCCGTCGTAGAAGCTCGCGAGCTCGAGGAGTAGTTCGTCGAGGTGCTCCACCACGGCGGTGGCCCATCTGGAATCAGATTCCTCCGCGAGACTGAACATCGTCATCGCGGGATGATCTTGCCGAGCTGAAACTCCGGCTCGACGAGGTACTCGAGCCCCCGCTGAATCTGCTGCAGGTGGACGTGGATCGGACCAGACTCCGGCTTGAGCGAAATCTTGACCACCTTGACCTCGAACGCCTGGGTGACCCCTTCGTCGTTCGCCGGCGCCGTGAGTCGCAGCTTCACGTCCGTGTGCGTATCGGCACGCGCGGTTTTACGAAGTTCCAGACGATAGCCCCCGGATCGGACTTCGATCGAGACGCTGAGCTCGAGCGCGTCGAGACTCACGTCCATCGCCGGCCCCTTGTACCCGTCGGGTGTCGTGGGCTGGGGGCTTCCCGAACCCTCGCCGACGGACGCGCCCCCCGCACAACTCGTGAGCAGCACGGCGAACAAAAGGGACATGCACATGGAGGTGACGTTCATGATCAGATTGTTCGTCGTCCAAGGCGACGCAGCAAGAGGCACTCGATCGCAGCCAAGAGAACCAGGAAGACCAGACCGTACCACGCGTGCTGCTCGGCGCGTCCTCGGATCTCGGTATGGATGCGAGAGGCGGGCGGAACAAACGTGTCCACGGGCCGCAACGCGGAGCCGGTGATCGACTCGAGTAGCGCGGCTTCCCGCGGAACCGGGACCGCGGGGGAGAGTTCCGGTCGATGCACGACTCGCGTCCCTCGGGATGCCGCGGCGGCGGGCTCGAGCGACTGGATCCACTGCGCGAGGCGTCCGGGGAACGCGGGATCCGCCGCCCACGAGACTCCCCAGGGACCGAGGAAGTCCGCGCTCCACACCCCCACCTTGCCGAGGCCACGGTTGGCGAACGCGAGCAAGACGTAGCCCTCCGTCCCCGCGGAGAGCAAAACGCGGGCGCCGGGTCGACCGCGGGCCTGGAGGACGCCGGCCACGGGTGGAAAGACGTCGGAATCCCTGGGTTCGAGGAGTCTCGAAGCCTCGACGAGGTTGACTTCGAGGGAGGCCGCCGGCTGCGGCTTCGGCGCGTCGGGTTTCTTCGGCAGCGGGGTCGGGTCGGGCGGCTTCGGCTTGTCAGGCTTGTCAGGCTGCCTCTTGTCGCCCTTGCCGTCATCGCCGCCCCGACGTTTCGGACGCCCGACCTGGACGCGCAGCCGCTCCACCTCCGCACTCATGACCCTGGGCACCGCTTCGAAACTGGTCTGCTCGATCACGTCGCCATTGCCACGGCGCGCCAATTCGAGGGTGGTGGCCGCCGCATCAAACGCTGTGTGCGAGTTGGGAGCGAGTACCTGCACGATGCACAGCGAGAGGCCCTCCTTCTTGTAGCGATCGGCGACCAAGCCCGTGTGCGAGTCTCGCACGTCGTGGAGTTCGCCATCCGTGATCACGACGACGTACTTGATAGTCGCATCTACTTTTTCGAGGAGCTGGCGAGCCAGATCCAGACCGTGGGCCACGCACGTGTCGCCGTCGGTGGCACGCAGACTGGCGAGCTTCTTCGCGATCCGCGCGGTCTCGGTCGTGGACGTCATCGGAAGGACAACCGCCGCCTTGTTGCGTTCCCCGAACGACACGATCCCGATCTTGTCCTGCTCGTCCAGGGCCTGAGCTGTCTGCTTGGCGCTGGCCTTGGCGAGATCCATGCGAGAGACGCTCCCCTTGACAAAATCGGACATGCTGCCGGAACGGTCGATGACGAGCACCATCGCGATAGACCGGCGCTTCACTTCGCGCTCTTCCGCTTTGAGACGCGCCCCGGTGGTGTCGCCCTTGGCAGGGCCATCGGTCTTCTTCGGCTTGTCGGGCTTTCCGGGCGTCGGTTTGTCGCCCTTGGCTGGGTCGCTCCCCTTGTCATCCGCGCCTTTTGGCTTCGGTCCCGTCGCCTTCGGCAGCGGCGGGCGGCGCACTGGCGACAGTGCCGCGAGCACCTCCTCGTCCCCAGGCACGGCTCCCGCGTTCTCACCACCCACCAGGAACAGCCCGCCCCCTGCATCCTCTACGAAGACCCGCACCCGCTGCTGCTCAGCCTGATCGAGCGCATCCAACAGGACGAGCGTCCCCGACAGTTCATCGGGCAGCGCGGTGGCATGGCGCACCTTCAGCCCCTGCACGATCAGCGCCTTCGCGAGGGCCTTGCCGCGCCGCCCCACGATCGTGACCGTCGGGGCATCAGCGACCTCGACGACTCCGGCGCCGCGAAGCTCGACGTGTTCCAGATGAAGAACGAGATGGACTTCGTGCGTTCCCGGCACGCGAGGTTGCCACTCGATCTTCGCCGTAGCGCCGCCGACGAATGGCTTCTCCGCCACCATCTGGCCCTCTGGATCGTTGACCCACACACGACCGCGGACGTCGCCTCCACCACTTCCCAACGCGACCTCGAGCGCTGCCGGACGACCGGCTCGCGGCGCCGTCAGAACGCGGACTTCGACGTCGTCTGGATCGAGCGGAATCACCGGCACGTCGCTCAGGGCATCCGCCGAACTCTGGCGTTGCGCCAACCCGCTCCACTCCGCACCACGCAGCGGCCCCGTCCACCACAACACGAGCCGAGGGTCTTCGCTGTGCCGGAGCC
>CAYYAQ010000009.1:38197-48936 GCA_964469555.1 uncultured candidatus Brocadiaceae bacterium
ACCGATGCGATGGTCGAGGGTCGCGCGACCGGGCTCGAAGCGAACGTTGACGGCGGCTCCGAGCCCCTTCCGTAGAGAATCGGCGCTCGATTCGCTGAGCGACGCGGTCGGAATGACCACGACCATCGATCGGACCGGCGTCAGGATCTCCCGCGTGAGGTCGAGCGCCGCGAACCCGATCGCGAGGAGCGCGACGAAAGCCGCGAACCTTGCCATCCCGGGCCCGCCTCGCCGTACCACGAGCCCGGGCACTGCCAGCAGCAGGATGACCAGCGCGTATTCCATCGTCAGGCTCGACCCTTCACCGCAAGAACACCGCGGACAACCAGTCGACCCGGTCGCCGAGAAAGAGACCCTTGCCGAAATTCACTTCGAGGGTGAGAAGGGAGCCAGGCCTCACCTTGAGCGTACCCAGAGATTTTGGGCCCTGACCGAACCGCAGTCCCTTGTGTCGAAACAACACGTCTTCTCCGACGCGGACGAGGACATCGACATCGCCCTTCACGCCGAGTGACTTCACTTCATCGTCGATCGCGACCTTCGCGTGGAACCTGGTCATCTTCGGCGGCACGCGGTAGGTCAACGTGCAGCGGCTGTGCACGCCGATTCCCTTGCCATAGGTGCGGCCCCCGACGACGAGGAAACCGTCGGCCAGAGCGTTCTGATCGCCGATCATGCCGCCGCTGACGGTCCGGTCCCGTCGGAACGAGAAGAGAGGTTCGGCGCCGAGGTTGCCATCACTCCCCGACTCCGCAACGCGTTGCGGAGTCATGTCTGAGAGGAACACGCGGTCACCGACGACCTTCGTGAGCGCCGCGACCTGGGCGTGGGCCAGAGAGACCGGACCGAACCCCGTCGCGAGCGTGATCTTCGTGGCGGTCACCTCCGAGAGCGTCACGCGCAACCGATCCCCGGCGGCAGTCACGAGCAGCCAATCCCCAGGCTTCTCCGCTTCGACGCCATCACGGATCGCCAGCGCGGCCAGGGTCTCGTACCGGAAAAGACGGGCCTTGCCGCCGGGTTGCGCGAAGTGCAACCCTTCGGGGGCGAACCGTTCCAACTCTCCGCCGAGCATGTCGAACCCCCGGCGCGCCTTGCGGAAGATCGCCTCGTCGAACTTCGCATCCTCGGGCAGCGAGAACTCTTCCGCTGACGCGCCCTTCGTGCGTTCGCGGAACACGAGGGAGCGCAAGCGATCGACCGGGATCTTCCGCGTGCCCAGCACCACGGACTTGAAGATCAGGTGATCGCCGAGATCATCACCGCCCGACAACTCGCCCTTCAACTCCTCCCCGCCGGTCAAGTAGACCGTGGCCGGGGCGCGCACCCGCGGCGCCGCGCCGTGCAGCGCGAGGATGTCCCGCAGCGGCGTCGTGATCTGCACTTCTCCGGAGGCAAAGACCAGCGCATCCCCGCGGATCGCGACCAGGGCACCTCGCGTCTGTTCGCCCGATACCCGGCTGACAAGAAAGCCTTGAGACGGGGCGCAGGCCGTCGCCAAGAGCAGAAAGAGAACCGTGATCAGTCGTCTCATGTCAGAATGTCATCCGGGTCTGGAACCCCGGAATCCGGTGCTGCCACTTTGGCGCAGTCCGCCTGCGGATACCAGCGTGGCGAGGCCCCCTCTACGAGCGAAGAGCGCAGGAGAACAGGCCCACGACCGCCAAAACGCGGCCAACGACATTGTATCGACCACGAGTTGGTTTCCGGCACCGGGTTTGCAGACGCCGACCGACGCCGGCTGAAGTCTGGCCCGTCCCCCGCGCCCGTCCAAGGGCGGGACTCGGATCAACCGAAGACGCGCCAGACCACCAACCCTAAAACGAATCTTGGGCCCCCTCGCGCCCAACCATCCCTCAATACCGAATCCCATGGTCAAGCAACTCACGTTCGAATCCGACGCCAAGGCCTCCATCCTTCGCGGAGTGAACAAACTGGCAAAGGCAGTGACCTCCACTCTCGGCCCCCGCGGCCACAACGCCGTGCTCGACAAGGGCTGGGGCGGCCCGACGATCACCAAGGACGGCGTCACCGTCGCCGAGGAGATCGAGCTGGACGACCCGTACGAGAACATGGGCGTCAAGCTGGTCCGCGAGGCCGCGAGCAAGACTTCCGACGCTGCCGGTGACGGCACGACGACCTCGACCCTGTTGGCCGTCACGATCCTCGAAGAAGGGATGCGCTATCTGGCCGCCGGCGCGAACCACGCCGAACTGATCCGGGGCATCAAGATCGCGACAACCGCCATCTCCACCGAGCTGACCCGTATCGCAAAGAAGGTCCCCGGAACCGACGACCACGCGGTCCGCCAGGTCGCGGCGATCGCCGCGAACAACGACATAGCCACCGGCAAGATCATCGCCAGCGCGATGAAGAAGGTCGGCCAGGACGGCGTCATGACGATCGAGGAAGGCAAGGGCACGGAGACCGACATCGCGGTCGTCGAAGGCATGCAATTCGACCGCGGATTCCTCTCGCCCCACTTCGTCACCGATCCGGACGCGATGCGGGCTGAGCACACCAACTGTCTTGTGCTCGTCCACGAGGAGAAGATCTCCGACGTCCGGTCACTCGTCCCGCTCCTCGAGCAGGTCAAGGAAGCGAAGAAGTCGCTCCTCATCATCGCGGAAGACATCGAAGGTGAAGCACTTTCGACGCTCGTCGTGAACAAACTGCGCGGCATCATCAAGGTCTGCGCGGTCAAGGCGCCGGGTTACGGCGACCGCCGGAAAGCCATGATGCAGGACATCGCGATCCTGACCGGTGGCGAGGCGATCTTCAAGGACCTCGGCATGGAGCTGGAGAAGGTCACGCTCAGCCAGCTGGGCGTCGCCAAGAAGGTGATCGTCACCGCTGACGACACCACGATCGTCGAGGGCTCGGGCCGCACAGGTGAACTCAAGTCCCGCATCGAGCAGATTCGTCGCGAACTCGATGCCACGACTTCGGACTACGACCGCGAAAAACTCCAGGAGCGGCTGGCGAAGCTGACCGGCGGCATCGCCGAGATCCGCGTCGGCGCGTTCACGGAGACGGAGATGAAGGAGCGCAAGGCGCTGTACGAGGACGCCCTGCACGCGACTCGCGCAGCCATCGAGGAGGGCATCCTCCCCGGCGGCGGCGTCGGCCTGCTCCGGTCCGCCAAGGTCTTGACCGACGACTTCGCCAAGAAGAACAAGTTGAAGGGTGACGCGGTATTCGGCGTCGACATCGTGCGCGAAGCGATCACGCGACCTCTGCGTCAGATCGCCGAAAACGGCGGCATCGACGGCGCCCTCGTCCTCAACAAGGTCCGCAAGGGCAAGGGAGTCAACTTCGGCTTCAACGCCCTCACCGAAGAGTACGGCGACATGATCGAGTTCGGCATCCTCGACCCGACGAAAGTCACCCGCACAGCTCTCGGAAACGCGAGTTCCGTCGCGAGCCTCCTGCTCACCACCGACTGCATGATCGCATCCGTCAAGGAAGAAGCCGACGACCACCACGATCACGGCGACGAGATGGGCGGCATGGGTGGCGGCATGGGTGGCGGCATGGGTGGCGGCATGGGCGGCATGGGCGGCATGGGCGGCATGGGCGGCATGGGCGGCATGGGCGGCATGATGTAACCCCCCCCATCGCTCCCCAAGACCTACACAAACGAACACACACAGACACAAAGGAACAGACTCATGGCAATTCGACCACTCGACGACCGCATCGTCCTGAAGATTCTCGATGCAGAAAAAACGAGCGCCGGCGGCATCCTGCTGCCCGACAGCGCCAAGGAAAAACCCCAGCAGGGCAAGGTCACCGCGGTTGGCGCGGGCATGCGCACCAAGGACGGCAAGCGCGTGAAGCCCGACGTGAAGAAGGGCGATGTCGTCCTCTTCGGCAAGTACGCCGGTTCCGACGTCACCGTCGACGGCGACGAATTCAAGATCCTGCGCGAGAGTGAAATCCTCGCCAAGCTGAACACCTAAGCCCCGAGGTCACCAAACAATGGCAAAACAATTCATGTTTGACGAGTCCGCGCGCCGCAAGGTCGTCGACGGCGTCACCAAGCTAGCGAAGGTCGTCAAGGTCACTCTGGGCCCGGCCGGCAAGAACGTTATCGTCGAGAGGTCGTTCGGAGGCCCGATGGTCACCCGCGACGGCGTCTCCGTGGCGAAGGAAATCGAGCTAGAAGATCCCTTCGAGAATATGGGCGCGAAACTCGTCCAAGAAGTCGCCAGCAAGACCAACGACACAGCGGGCGACGGCACCACGACCGCCACGCTCCTCGCCGAGAGTATCATTGTCGACGGCCAGCG
Organism: uncultured candidatus Brocadiaceae bacterium; assembly: GCA_964469555.1. GTDB lineage: Bacteria > Planctomycetota > UBA1135 > UBA1135 > UBA2386 > CAYYAQ01. Next base: position 42,490 of record CAYYAQ010000009.1, read on the forward strand.
CTATCTCACCTCCGGAGCGAACCCCAACGACCTGCGCACCGGCATCAACGCCGCCGTGAAGGCCGTGGTGGCTGAGCTCTCTTCCATGAGCAAGACCGTCAAGGGCCGCGACCAGATCGCATCCGTCGGGACGATCTCCGCCAACCAGGACAAGGAGATCGGTGACCTTCTCGCCGACGCCGTCGTCAAGGTGGGCGCCGAGGGCGTCATCACGGTCGAGGAAGGCAACAGCGCGGAGACGGCGCTCGAGTTCGTCGAGGGCATGGAGTTCGACAAGGGCTACATCTCGCCCTACTTCATCACCGACCCCAAGACGATGGAAGCGGTGCTCGAAGACCCGTACATCCTGATCTTCGAGAAGAAGATCGGCAGCGTGCAGGACCTCGTCCCGATTCTCGAGAAGACCAGCGGCTCCGGTCGTCCTCTCCTGATCATCGCCGAAGACGTCGAGTCGGAAGCCCTCGCCGCGCTCGTGATCAACCGGATCAAGGGCGTGCTCAGTGTGTGCGCAGTCAAGGCACCTGGATTCGGGGATCGCCGGAAGGCCATCCTGAGCGACATCGCCACCGTGACCGGGGGCAAGTGCATCAGCGAGGATCTCGGCATCAAGCTCGAGAGCGTCGAGATCGACCAACTCGGGACCGCCAAGAAGATCGTCATCAGTAAAGACGCGACGACGATCATCGAGGGCGCCGGCAAGAAGGCCGATGTCAACGCGCGCGCGGAGAGCATCCGTGGTCAGATCGAGGCCACGACCTCGAACTACGACAAGGAGAAACTCCAGGAGCGGCTCGCCAAGATCACCGGCGGCGTCGCGATCATCCGCGTCGGCGCCCAGACCGAAGCCGACATGAAGCAAAAGAAGCAGCGTGTCGAAGACGCGTTGAACGCGACCCGCGCCGCCGTCGAGGAAGGCATCGTCACGGGTGGCGGCACGGCCCTGTTGCGGGCCAGCTCCGCCCTCGACAAATTGAAGGTCAAGGGCGACCAGCGCTTCGGCGTCGAGATTATCCGGAAGGCCTGCGAGGCTCCTCTCCACCAGATCGCCGAGAACGCCGACGAGGAAGGTGCAGTCATCGTCGACGAGACCCGGAGCCGCAAGGCCTCCGAAGGCTTCGACGCGCTGGCTTGCGAGTGGGTCGACATGATCAAGGCCGGGATTATCGACCCGACCAAGGTCGTTCGCTTCGCCATTCAGAACGCTGCGAGTATCGCCGGACTGATGCTGACCACGGACACCCTGGTCACTTCGGTAAAGGACAACGAGGAAGCTGTCGATGGTGCGGTTAGCTAGCGACCGCTGACATGACGGCAAAGCGCGACTACTACGAGGTGCTCGGTCTGGGTCAGGGAGCCTCTGACGTGGAGATAAAGAGCGCCTATCGGAAGCTCGCGCTCGCCAACCACCCGGACCAGAATCCTGACGACGCGGACGCCGAAAACCGCTTCAAGGAAGCGGCTGAGGCGTATTCCGTTCTCTCGGACAACGAGAAGCGTGGTCGCTACGATCAGTTCGGGCACGCCGGCGTCGATGGTCAGGCCGCCGGTTTCGGCGGTGGCTTCACCAACGTCGACGACATCTTCTCCGCGTTCGGAGACATCTTCGGCGGTGGTGGCGGCATCTTCGACCAGCTGTTCAATCGCGGAGGTCGCTCGCGCGCGCGGCGCGGCGCGAGCCTTCGCGTGGACCTCAGTCTGCAGCTCGAAGACGTCGCGGTCGGCGTAAAGAAGGCTCTCGACATCAACCGCAACGAACCCTGCGGCAAGTGTGAGGGAAGCGGCGCCAAGCCCGGCACGGCACCGACGACGTGCGGCACGTGCGGCGGGCACGGACAGGTCGTACGCGCCCAGGGTTTCTTCCAGGTGAGCCAGCCCTGTCCGAAGTGCCAGGGACGCGGCCAGGTCATCGAGACGCCCTGCCCCCAGTGTCGCGGTCGGGGGGTCGAGCCGAAACGGCGGTCGATCACGATCAGCATTCCGCCGGGCATCGAGGACGGTCACGTCCAACGCATCGGCGGCGAAGGCGAACCCGGTGAGAACAACGGACCCGCCGGCGATCTCGTCGTCGTCATCACCGTGGAACCGCACGAGGCATTCTCCCGCCATGGCGACGACCTGTTGACACAGACGACGATCAGCTACCGGCAAGCGGTCCTCGGCGACGCAGTGAACATCCCCATACTCACGGGCGAGACCGTCGCGCTGAAGATCCCTGCGGGCACGCAGCCCAGCACTCGATTGAGGCTACGCAACCAAGGACTCCCCCGCATGGACGGATACGGCAAGGGCCACACCTACGTCCAGATTCAGGTGCACGTGCCGAACAAGCTGACGAACGAACAAGAGGAACTTCTGAAGCGATTCGACGAACTCGAGGAACGCCGCAGCAACAAGAAGAAGAAGAGCATCGTCGAACGCGTGAAGGACATCTTCCACTGACATGAAACGAAACCGCAAGAAGACCGACGCGGCTCAGCAAGCCCCGAACCCGGAGGCAATCGCGAACGAGGAATCGGTCGACGAGAGCGTCGCGGCGCCGGAAGAAGCGAATCCAGCAGAGGATCAGGAAACCCTGGCCGACGACCCCCTGACCAAGCTCTCGGCGGAGCGCGACCAGTTGCAGAGACAATTGCAACGCACGCTCGCCGACCTCCAGAACTTCCGCAAGCGACGCGTCCAAGAGATGGCGGACGCGCGGCGTTCGGCGATCGAGGCACTCGCCAGCGAGTTGCTGCCGGTGCTCGACAACTTTCACCTTGCGACCGACTACGAATCGGGGGAAGAGGGCGGCGCCGCCCAGTCGGTGCGAGAAGGTCTCCTCATGGTGCGCGGCCTGCTCGAGGGAGTCTTCGAACGGCACGGCGTCCTCGAGATCAACGCCGCCGGTGAGAAGTTCGACCCCGCCGTGCACGAAGCTGTCGGGATCGATCCAGACCCGGATGCGACGGAGGGCCTGGTCACGAAGGTTGTGCAACGCGGCTACACGATTGACGGTCGCGTGCTTCGACCGACGAGAGTCATGGTCGGAGGCGCGCCACAAACCGCGAACGACGAGACGGAAGGCTGAGACCATGCCGACCTACGCGTACGAGTGCCAGGACTGCGGCCACGGGTTCGAGAAGTTCCAGAGCATGTCTGCCAACTCGCTCCGCAGGTGCCCGGAGTGCGGCGAACGCAAGCTGCAACGACTGATCGGGCCCGGCGCGGCGTTGATCTTCAAGGGCTCGGGGTTCTACGAGACCGACTACCGCAGCGAGTCCTACAAGAAGGACGCGAGCGCGGACAAGGAGAGTGGCGACAAATCCGATTCGGGCGATAAGCCCAAGTCGAAGACGGAGAAAACCGCCAACTCCGGCCCGAAGGACGCGGCGAAGCCCGCAAAGGACGACAAGAAGGAAAACTGACGCCGTGGAAATGCGAACCCAACGGGAAGCCGCGATGCCTTATGCTCGGTCACCCATGAGGGTCTCAGCTACTTTCCTGCTCCTCATCGGGGCGATGTTGAGTTCGTGTTCCGGGTGGCTCTTGTCGCCGGGAATCGCGCGACCGGACCAGAGCCGACCGGTCTGCCTGATCGAACTACGAGACCATCCGCCGGCGCTCGGCGCCTCGACGACGGAAGGGATCGTGTTCCTCAACGAAGGTGGCGCCACTGGCGCGTGCCGCGTGCACTACTTCCTCGGGTCGAACCTGCTCGTCGAAGACGGGGTCGTCTCGTCACTCGGTGGCGGCTACGCGTTGGCAGTGATCGACCTCAAGACACAGGATGTCTCCGTGATGACTCGAGAGCTCACCACTGAAGATGAGCTCGTCGCGCTGGTCTTTTCCGGCGACGATGTCGAGCGCATCAACGTGAAGCTCCCCAGCGACTCGCCGGTCAAGGGCTACGCCCTCGAATGGCCCGGGCGCAACCTGCCTGCGGGCACCGGCATCTTTCGCATTCGCACCGGTCGCAACTCCGGCGACCTTCAGTTCGTCGGTCTCGCAAGCGGACTCGCGACGCTGACCTCAGGCGCCGGGCCGATCAGCTACGTCACGTTCACAGGGCCGGCGCGCATGCGTAAAGCGATGGCGACGCCGAGGCCGATGTTCAAGCCGCATCGAGTCAAGCATCGGCCCGACGGCATCAGCGTGCACAAGTAGACCTGCGGTTCGCGATCACTTCACGATCGGCTGCGTGAGTCTCCCGCCTCGAACAAGCAACTTCACCTCCCAGAGACCGCGGCCCTGAGTCGCGGCCAAGAGCCGCTTGTTCTTGTGGTCGACCCTGAGATCGATCACCGGCGCATTCGGCAGTGAAGCCGTTCCATACTCCTCCCACGTCAATCCATGGTCTTCCGTGCGGTAGACCCCGCGGTCGGTCCCCACGTAGACGATCGGCGGAATTCCCTGCGTCACGTCGATCGCCACGCAGTGCGCCGGCAGGTCCGGAAGTTCATCGCCGTCGAGAGGACTCCACGTCCGGCCCGCGTCTGTCGTGTAGCGAAGCTGGTCCGCCCCGAAAGCGCCCACGGCGAGGTACGCCCTCTTCGGGTCCGTAGGATGCACAGCGAATTGGCGTTGTGTCCGCGGCCACACGAACAATCCCGTGAGACTCGACCGCCAGGACTGCCCCCCGTTCTCCGTGACTTGCACACGTCCGGTATTGGTGCCGACGTAGATCGTGTCCGCGTTCGACGGCGCGAAGGCGAGCCCGGCGATCGCCCCGGTTCCACCCGCGAGGTCCCCGCTGATCGCGCCCCACGACGTACCACCATTCGTCGAACGGAAGACTCTCTCCGTTCCGTAGATCATCAGCAACGAGTTGCTCGGGTGGATCTCGTGAGGCGGCAGGAAGCAGTTGCGCCCGGAGATGCCGCTGTTCGATCGTCGGAACGACCCCCCGTTCACCGAGCGGTAGAGGTTTCCGGTACCCTGGGACTCGACGAACACCCGCGACCCGGTGGAATCGATGCTCGTGTAGCCACCGTCCCCACCGAGCACGCGGGTCCAGCTCGTGCCGGACGAGCGGCGGTTGGTGCCGTTGTCCTGGGTCCCACCGTATACGACGTCCGGATTCGTGGGATGCGGCGAGATGCCGGCGTAGAACTGCACGAGTCCAAGGTTCGAGTTGATCGACGACCAGGAGCTTCCGAGGTTCGTCGAACGGTGGATGCCGCCGTCATTGCCGCACAGGAGCCGCCCTGACGCGTCGAAGTCGAACGCATGCAAGTCGACGTGCGGTGGCGTCACCGTCGACCACGAGCTGCCCGAGTTCGTCGAGCGCCGGCACGAGAATCCACCGCAGAGGATCGTGTTCGCGTTCGTCGGGTGCACGATCGAAGTACAGAGATACCAGCCGTACGAAGCCTGGTAACTCCCCGGCGACACCGAGGTCCAGGATGACCCACCGTTGTCGGTGCGGTAGACGCCGAGCGTGCTGGCGCTGCCTCCCGTCGAACTGCTCCGCCGTACGACAGACGCGAACACCCGGCTCGGACTCGAAGGTGCGACGGCGAGAGTGATGCGACCGACGTTGGATGTCGGCAGACCTCCGCCCAGTTTCGTGAAGGAAGCCCCTCCATTCGTCGATTTGTAGACACCATTCTGGGAGTGGCCGAAGATGTCCCCGATCGCCGCGTAGATCGTCGCCGGGGTCTTCGGGTCGATCGCGACGTCCGTCGCACTCACCGTCGACGGCAAGCCAACGGTCAGATGAGCCCAGTTCTCACCGCCGTCGATCGACTTGAAGATGCCGAGCGGACCGTTGGCCCCCGGATGATTTCGCGCCGCGACCTTCCTCGGGAAGCCACCGGCGTGCGTGATGGCCGCGTAGAGCACCCTGGTGTTCTTTGGGTCGATCACGATGCGGTGAAAACACCGACCGCCAAACGTCACGAAGGCGTGGATCATCCACGTCGCACCACCGTCCGTGGTCTTGGCGACCCCTTCGCCGTAGCGACTGTGGTTCGCGAAATTCGCCTCGCCCATTCCGACGTAGAGCACATTGTCGTTCTTCGGATCCACGGCGAGGGCCCCGACCGCCGTCACCGGCAGATGATCGCCGATAGGCGTCCACGAGCGACCCGCATCGATCGTCTTCCACACTCCGCCGTCGGCGCCACCGACGTAGTAGAGATTCGTATTCGACTTGCTGGCCGCGATGGCGGCGACGCGTCCGGTGTAGGGACCATTCGTGATCGGCGCCGGACCGAGTTCCTTCCAGCGATCCTGCGCGATGGCGATGCCGTTAAGCACTGCGAGAGCGAGGAGTGCTCTTCCTGGGTGTCCGATTTCCATCACTTCTCTCCGATCATGAATGTCAGGGCGGACCACAGGACTTCGCGCGGCGCCGAGTCGGCAGGCCTCGAGGAGCCCGGCTCGCGATGCACCACGGTGGCGACGTATCGCCCGGGCTTCCGAATCGGTACCACGACAGTGCCCGCGTCGTCCGTGCGGCCCCGAAAC
>CAYYAQ010000009.1:48946-60655 GCA_964469555.1 uncultured candidatus Brocadiaceae bacterium
TCGCGCGACTCGGCGTCATCGCCTCGAGGTCGCCAGTGGAACACGAGTTCCGCGCCATCGAGCTCTGGCCCATCGAGACGCACCTGGAGGGGCAACTCGTCCCCAGGCAGGAGCGGCATCGGGTCGACCATCGGGACGATCTCCAGCCGCAGTCCGAGGCGATACGACATCGCCGCCGACGACACAGGAACGCCTCCGGCTGTCCTCGCGACGATGAACAGGCTCTTCACGTGTTGACTAAAGCACACGCGCTCGCCACGCCACTGCATGACGCGGGACTTCGTCGAGTAGCCGACCATCGCGTTCCCGTCGTCAGGCATCTTGACGGTGAGCCCGGCCTGACCGCCGACCACGTCGGGCGCGAGCACGTTCATCTGGTGCCCGCCGACGCGAGCCAAGCACGGATCAAAAACGTCGCACAGTCGCGTGACGACCGGACCGTCGATGCCTCCGCCACCGTGGAAACTCAACCGAAATGGTCGACCGACCTGGGCGCGGGGCCCGTCCGGGAGGAGAAGCAGGGGATGGTCGGCTCCGGCGAGGGACGCCGGGGTGGCGACGGCTTGATCTCGTGATTCGCCACACGCGGCGATCACACAGACACCGAGGAGAGTAAACCGGATCGGTCCGTGCATGACGCTGTTCGGGATGTCGACGAGGCAGGGCCTCACAATCTACCGCACTCGTGACGTTCGCACGAGCCCTGAGCAGGCGCCCGGCGTCACTCCTTCTTGATGCCGAACATCCCCATCACGTTCTGCACGACTCCCTGCAGGGCGAAGATCACGAGGTTGTCGAGCGCTTTGATTTCATCGTCGCCGCGGGGAATGATCACGTCGCCATCCTCCCGCCATATCGCTCCGACAACGCATGAGCGGGGGAAGCCCGCCTTGGCCAGCGTCTTGCCGACCATCTTGCTTCCGGCCTTGACCTCGAACTCGAGCACGACCGCCTTGCCTTCCTCGATCGTAGCGATGGTACTGACCGATCCACTCCGGACAAACGACAGGATGCGGTCCGCACAGATCAGGCGCGGCGAAACCGCAACGTCGATGCCCAACTGCTCGTAGATCGAGGCGTAGTCCGGCTTCTGCACGAGTGCGATCGTGCGCTTGACGTTGAGGCTCCGCGCCAACTGACACGACATGAGATTCTTCTCGTCCTCGCGGGACAGGCCGAGAAACGCGTCTGCATCGCCTACGCGCTCCTCCTCGAGCAGCGCCAGGTCGGTGCTGTCGCCGTGCAACACGACCACGTCTTCGAGGATCTCGGAGAGGTGCTCCGCCTGCTTGCGGTCCGCCACGATCACCCGCGTCTTCACATGCAGTCGCTTGAGCGCAGCGCAAACATTGCTGACGACGCCGGACGCACCGGAGATGACCACATCGCGGAGGAACGTCGGGCGCGTGCCGATCTTCTTCTCGAGCACGCCGATCGCCTTCGGTTCGCCGATGAGGAAGACGTAGTCATTGATCAAGATCATGTCATCGCCACCGGGGATGATGATCTCGTGGTCGCGGTCGATCGCCGCGAGCAGCACACCTTGTGGAATCGTCAGTTCCTTGACGGGTGCGCCGATGAGGTTGGAGTTCTCCTGCATCTTCACCCGCCGCATCTGAACCTTGCCTTCGGCGAAGTTCTCGACGCCGACCGCCTGGTTCTGACGAAGCGTCTTCACGATCTCCTCGGCGGCGAGATCCTCGAGCGAGAGCATCAGATCGAAGAGGAGGTTCTTGCGGTAGAACGTCGGGTTGCCGCGGATCGCCCCGGTGTCCATGATCCGCATGGCAGTAGACTTCGCGCCGAGGCGCTTGCCAAACAAGCACGTGAGCATGTTGACGCTGTCGTCGTTGGACACGGCGAGCAACAAGTCGGCGGCGTGCACGTCCGCTCGATCCAGGACGTCGGGCCGGGAACCATCCCCGTGTACGGTTTGCACATCGAATGCATCCGAGACCTCGATCAGACGGTTCTTGTCCGAGTCGACCGCGGTGACGGCGTGCCCCTCTTTCGAGAGGACCTTGACCAGGTGGACCCCGACCTCTCCCATGCCCACGATAAGGATGTGTTTCATCGGCTTGCAGAAAGCATGGAACCTGACCGCCGCAAAGCAAGCCCGCGCCGATCACAGAGTCTAGACCGGGGCTCCAAAAGGACTTGTGTCAACCACTGCAGCGCCCTACTAGAACCTCCGCCCGCCCCCACTAGTATTACCGCCTTGAGCACCGCCCTCCTTCTCGACAACAAGGACTCCTTTGTCTGGAACCTCGCCCAGGCGTTCCAGATCCTGGGTCTGGATGTGCACGTCGTACGGAGCGGGGTCGCCTCGGACGCCACCATCGAGGATTTGGATCCGGGACGAATCGTGATCTCCCCGGGGCCGGGGCTACCGGAGGGGGCTGGCAACTCGGTGGCGCTCATCCGCGAGTGGTCGGGGCGCATCCCGATCCTCGGGGTCTGCCTGGGACACCAGGCGATCGCGACGGCATTCGGCGGGTCGGTGTTTCGCGCGCCACCATGCCACGGAAAGCCGTGGCCGATCGAACACGAGAACTCCGGACTGTTCGCAAACCTCCCCAATCCGCTGACGGCGTGTCGGTATCATTCGCTCGCCGTGAACCCCGACGACTTACCCGACTGCCTGATCGTGGACGCGACGACTGTGGAAGGCCTGATCATGGGGCTGCGACACCGATCGCATCCAACGTTTGGGGTGCAGTTCCACCCCGAGTCGTTTCGCACACCGATAGGGCTGGACGTGCTCCGCAACTTCCTCGAGGTGACCGCCGGATGAACCCTGTCGAATTCGCCGCGGTGCACAAGAGCTTCAAAGGAAAGGTCGTGCTACGGGGTGTCGATCTCAAGGTCGAGCCCGACAAGATCGTCGCCATGGTCGGCCCGAACGGGTCCGGCAAGACCACATGCCTGCGAATCATGCTCGGTTTGCTGCGCCCAGATTCTGGCAACGTCAGGATTCTCGGAATGAGCCCTGACGTCGACGCGCTGCGGATTCGGCAGCGTTGCTGCTACCTGCCCGGGGAGACCAGCCTCTACCAGAGCATGCGCGGCGCGGAGTTTCTGCATCTCGCGCTCAGCTTCTACTCCCATCTGCAGGACGACGTGATGTCACAACTGATGGGCACGTTTCAACTGCCGCTGCACAAGAAGATCCGGAACTACTCCGCCGGCATGAAGCAGCAACTCGCCTTGATGGCGACGCTGATCCCCAACGTCGAACTCTACGTTCTCGACGAGCCGGAACGCGCCCTGGACGCGACGACGCGGTTCTTCCTGCGCGACGTGCTCCGCGACCTCCGCTCCCGCGGCAAGACCTTTCTCTTGAGTTCGCATCACCTGCTCGACGTCGAATCCCTGGCCGACGAGCTCGTCTTCGTGCTGGACGGTCAGTCGCTGTCCGACGAACGCGTCGCCGAAGCACAAGATCAGCTTCGCAAGCGCGTCCGCATCAAGGTCCGACCAGGGACCGAGTTACCCGGCGGCGCCGACGAGATACACACGGACGCCCACGGCACGCTCCACGTCTCGCCGCACGGGAACCTCGCAGAGTGGGTGGCGCGGATTCCTTCGGACGCCCTCATCTCTGCGGAGATCGGCACGGTGCATCTCGAGGACCTCTATCAAATCCTGACGGAAGAGGCGAAGACGTGATCGCCCGGAAGACCTTTCAGGAGTTCTGGCCGATGTTCGTGATCTACCTCCTGGTCATGGAGGTAATCCTCCTGCCCGCGATCGTGCTCTGGCCAGATCTCAAGATCATCGGCGATCAACTCGGTCCAATCCTCGGCCTGACGAAGATCCTCGGCAAGTCCGTCTTCAGCGACGTGATTCAGGCGGTCGGAGACTACGACGACTACTACGCCCTCCAGGCGTTTTTCAAGGGCGCAAACGTCTGCGGCGCGGCGGCGGCCGTCCTCGTCGGCACCGGGCTGATCGCGAGAGAACGCGAGAATCACACGCTCGAATTCCTGATGACGCGACCGATCTCCAGCTCGCGAATCCTCTTCGAGAAGTTCACGGTCGCGACGATCGGGCTGACGGTGCCGATCTTTCTCGTCACCTGGAGCGGCATCCCTCTGAGCGCGTGGTTCGTCGAGGAGGAACTGCATTTTGTTGAGGTCACGCTCGCCGCCTGGCACAGCTCGATCTTCATCGTGTGCATACTCGCCCTGACTACGCTGTGCTCCGTGATCTTCCGGTTGCAGAGCCATACAGCGGCAATCGCCGGCGTCTTCATCGTCTCCCAAGTCACCCTGTTCTTCGTCCAGACGGTGCGCAAGTTCAGCCTGTTCCAGTTCTCCGATATCGATGTCTACGCTCCGATCCTCAGCGGCGAATTGGGATTCACAGACCTTCTCACCTGGCTGGAGCTATGGATGTTCGGCACGATCATCCTGCTGTATCTGATTTCCGACCAACTGCTGCGGCGCATCGCGCTCTGAATGTGAGAGTGTGGCTCACGATCTCCTGGCTGTTCGCGCGCGAAGTGATCCGCGCGGTGTTGGTGCCGTGGCACCTCCTCCTCTACTTGCCGCGGCGCAAGAAGTGGCAACAGGAGGCGAAGGACATGCTCGCCCAACCTCCCGTGCCGACCGACGGCGCTCTCGCGCTGGAGTTTGGCGCCCGTGCAAAGGGTCGCGGGAAGGTGTTCATCTCCGCCGGTGAGACGTCGGGAGAGTTGCACGCGACGAAAGTCATACGCGCCGTGCGTGAAATCGGCCACGACGCGACGTGGACCTGCTTCGGTGGCCCGCAGCTGGAGGCGGAGGGAGCGACGCTGCTCTACCCATTGAGCGATCGCGCCGTGATGGGCGTCATGAGTGTCCTCGCGAGTCTGCCGTTCGTGTTGAAGGCCGTCGCGCGCTTCATTCGGATGCTCGACGAAGACCCACCAGACCTCGTCGTGTTCGTCGATTATCCCGGGCTGCACCTCGTGCTCGCGCGCCTCGCGCGCAGGCGCGGCATCGAGGTCCTCCACTACATCGCTCCGCAGTACTGGGCGTGGGCGCCGTGGCGAATGCACCGCTACAAGCGCAGCTTCAGCGCGACGCTGACCATCCTTCCCTTCGAAACGACGTTTTTTGGACGTGCTGGAATTCCTTGCGAGTACGTCGGGCACCCGCTGCTCGACCAGAACCCGCGACCGCCATCGAATCCTGAAGCGACGAGCTCGGATGAGTCGACGACGCTGTGCCTTCTCCCTGGCAGCCGACGCAAGGAGATCCTCGCCAACCTCCCCGGCATGATCCGGGTCGCGAAACAACTGCGGTCGACGCATACGAACGCAAATGTCGTGGTCCTTCACGTAGACCCGCGGCGAATACCGCTGATCGAAGAACTGCTGCGAACCCACGACGCGGCGTTCGTCGAGTTTCGACAGGGCCCGATCGGTGCGGCCCTGTCGACGGCGAGGGTCGTCCTGGCGAAGTCCGGCACCGGTTCGCTCGAGGCCTGCCTGCACCGGACCCCCACGGTCGTCGTTTACAAACTCGGGGGCGCCTTCTCGAGCTTCTTCACGCGCAACTTCATCAGCGTACCCTGGATAGCGTCGGCCAATCTGATCGCCGGTCGGCAGGTGATTCCCGAGTATTGCTTCCAGCGGGACGAGATCTGGAGCGACGTGACGCGTTCGGTGATCGACTTGTGGGACAACACTACGATTCGGCGAAACTGCCTGGCTGGATTCGATGAAGTCTGCGATCGTCTCGGCGATCCAGGCGCGAGCGCCCGCGTCGCCAAGTGGATCCTCCCGTTCTGCGAAGTTTCATCATGAGCGGCCTGTCAGATCTACGCGCGCTGCTGGATGTCCTGCGAAGTGAGGACGAGCTCGTCACCATCGACGCGCTCGTGGACCCCGACCTCGAGGTCGCGGAGATCCACCGCCGGGTGATCGCCGCGGGCGGGCCAGCGCTGTTGTTCACGAACGTCCGCGGAGCTGCCTGGCCCCTCGTCACGAACTTGTTCGGGACCACGCGCCGCGTCGAGCTGGCGTTCGGACCGAGGCCCATGCAGTTGGTCGAGCGGCTCGCCGCGCTACCGCAAACGCTCATGCCGCCGACACTGGGCAACCTCTGGCAGCACCGAGACGTGGTGACGACCCTCCTCAAGACTGGGATGCGGCGACGACGGCGCGGCCCGGTCACCAAAATCGCCGAGCGGGAACCGGCTCTCGACCGGCTGCCCCTGATTCGGGCGTGGCCCGAGGACGGAGGAGCCTTCATCACGCTCCCTCTCGTCTACACAGAGCATCCCGGCGGGCTCGGCAGCAACCTCGGAATGTACCGGGTTCAGCGCTACACGGAGGACACGGTCGGCCTGCACATGCAGATCCACCGCGGGGGCGGATTCCACCTCGCCGAGTACGAGCGGCTCGGACGCCCGATGCCCGTCAACATCCACGTCGGTGGTGCGCCCGCGCTGATCTTCGCCGCGATCGCGCCGCTACCGGAAAACGTGCCCGAGCTGCTTCTGGCTTCCCTGATGACGGGAAGTCGCCTGCCCATGGCGGACAACCCGCTCGGCACGCTGCCCGTCGCCGCGGATGCGGAGTTCGTGCTCGTCGGCGAAGTCATGCCCGGAGAGAAGCACCCCGAGGGCCCGTTTGGAGACCACTACGGCTACTACTCGCTACAACACGACTACCCACTCGTGCAAGTCCGCGGCCTCCTGCGCCGGAAGGACCCCATCCTGCCCGCGACGGTCGTCGGCAAACCGCGGCAGGAAGATTCCTTTCTCGGGGACTACCTGCAGGCACTCCTCGCCCCGCTGATCAAGCTGGCGATGCCATCCGTGCGAGACATCTGGGCGTACGGCGAAACCGGGTACCACAGTCTCGCCGCCGCGGTCGTACGCGAGCGCTACAAGCGCGAAGCGATGATGAGCGCGTTCCGCATCCTCGGCGAGGGTCAGTTGTCGCTGACGAAGTTCCTGCTCGTGACCGACCGGGACATCGACCTCCGCGATTTCCCTCGCACGCTAGAACACGTTCTCGCCCGCTGCGACTTCGAGACGGATCTGTTCATCCTGTCCAACCTGTCGATGGACACCCTCGACTACGCAGGCCCGACCGTGAACGAAGGCAGCAAGGGCGTGCTCCTCGGCCTAGGAGAGCCCGTCCGCGACCTCCCGCGCGAGTTTGGCGGTCAGCTCCCAGTCGGATTCGCGGAGCCGCGGGTGTTCTGCGGAGGTTGCCTCGTCATCTCCGGCCCATCGTACGACTCGGAGCCCGCCGCCGCCGCGCGTCTGGCCGCCGCGGACGCAGTCAGCGCCTGGCCTCTGGTCGTGTTGTGTGACGACGCCAAAAAAGCAACGCGGAGCTCGATCAACTTCCTTTGGACCACGTTCACGCGTTTCGAACCGGCTGCCGACATCCACAGCGCCGAGGTGCGAGTCGTGCGCGGCCACCTGGTCCGCGGCGCCCCCATCGTGATCGACTCGCGCGCCAAGCCCACGTATCCCGACGAACTGTTCGCGCATCCTGATACAGCGCAGCTCGTCGGTGAACGCTGGCGGGAGTATTTCCCCGGCGGCCAGGAGATGGGCGACAGCGACAGAGCGCACCTGGACTAGGAACTCGCGAGGCGCGCAAGCCACTTGCGCGCGAGGCGGTCCACGAGCCGTGGCGCGTCCGGGTTGCAGTTCGGCAGAAGGACGACGAACACCGCCCCGCCAATCTTGTTGTCTTCACAGCGGATCTGGCCACCGTGGGCTTTGACGATCTCCTTGCAGATCGCCAGGCCCAGACCGGTGCCATCGGGACGATCCGTCAGGACGTCCCCGAGCTGCACGAACTTGTCGAAAATCCGGGACTTGTCCTCGTCGGGCATGCCTGGGCCCCGATCTGCGACCCGGATTTCGTAGCCGAGATCCGTGGATCGGAGCGTGACGGACGCACACTGGTCGGGTGAGAACTTCCGCGCGTTGTCGATCAGGCTGTCGATCATCAGACGGATGCGGCTCGCTCCACCGCGGAACCGGCACGCGCCCTCCGGCAAGTCGAGACTCACGTCTTCTGGCGCCATATCCGCGGCGGACCGAACGACGTCCGTGAGGTCCGTGTCCTCGAGCATCCACTGGCCCGCGCCGCTCTGGATCCTCGCCAGATCGAGAAGTTGGTGAATCAGATCGCGCAGGCGCTCCGACTGGTGCTGGATGGTCTCGAGGAACTCGGATTCGGCGGGCGAATTCCTCGCGAGCATCGGGTTCCAGGACATCCGCAACGTGAGCGGCGGGATGGCGCGGTGGATCGGCGAAGGACGACCGCTCGACCCATCGGAAGAGTAGCTGCGCGATCCGGCTCAGCGGCGCTGCACGTCCAGCGTCCGAGCCCGAGGTTGACATGAACTCCCCAAAAACCGGAAACGGGGAAACGGGAGCCGCGCCCAGACTATTCGAAGATCCAGGCGTTCAGCGTCGCCAGGGCGCTCTCGATCGCCGCAATCGAAACCCATTCGCCCGCCTGATGCGCCTGCGCGGTGGCGCCCGGGCCCCAGTTGACGGCGTCGATGCCGAGGTTCGAGAGTCGCCCGACGTCGGTCCACGCCTGCTTCGCGCGGACCTCGATGTCGCCGGCAGCGGTGCGGAGATCCTGTAGCAGTGCATTGTCGCCGCACACGCGACCAGCGGGGCAGAAATCCAGGAGTTCCCAAGTGGCCTGGTCGCCGATCAGGTCGGCGAGCCGCGCGCGCACCGCGGCCTCGTCTTTGTCTGGCGAGAAGCGGTAGTTGACATTCAGCACGAACTCGTCGGGCACGACATTTCGAGCGCCGCGGAAGGCGACGGTCGTCGTCTGCAGCACCTCGTAGAACGTGAGCCCGTGGAACTCGTGCGGCTCCCGCTCGAGACCCGCGAGCTGCGACAGGAACGCAGCCGACTTGTGGATCGCGTTCTCACCCTGCCATGGTCGTGCGGAGTGCGCGCGCTTGCCGGCGAACGTGACCTTCGCGTGCGACGTGCCCAGACAACCGAGTTCGATGTGGTTGTCGGTCGGCTCCATGCACACCGCGAGATCCGTGCGGTCGAACCAGTCGCGGGCGGCATCGTAGACCAGCGGCATCTCGCTGTCGTCGAAGGGTCCTTCTTCCTTGGCGTAGAGAATCCCGACCAGGTTGTACCTGCTCTCCCGATTGGCGCTGCGCTCGATCGCGTCGAGCAGCAACGCGTCGGCGGCCTTCATGTCAGAGGCGCCCAGCCCGTAGAGTTTGTCGTCCTCGCGGCGGACAGGGCTCTCGGAGAGCTTCGGCACCGTGTCCGTGTGACCGACGAGCATGAGGGTCGGCTTGTCGGGATCCGGCGCGTGCATCGCAAAACACATGCTGTGCCCAGCCCGGACCAACGTGTGCGGATCGACAGACCGCAGACGTTTCTCGAGCCAATCGCCGATGGCCCCCTCGTCGCCGTACACGCTCTCGATGCCGAGCAGTTGCTCCGTCAGACGCAGGACCCGGTCAATTCCACTGGCGTGATCAGACATCAGACACTGACCGCAAACTCGCGAAGCGTGTCGTTCAAACTGGTCTTGAGGTCCGTCGACACCTTGCGCTTGCCTATGATCAGGGCGCACGGCACCTGGAACTCGCCGGCCTTGAACTGTTTCGGTATCGTGCCAGGAATGACGACGGAGTTGGGCGGCACCTTGCCCTTCGTGATCGTGGGTTCGTCGCCGGTGACATCCACGATCGACGTGCTCGCCGTCAGCACGACGTTCGCGCCGAGTACGGCGCGCTCGCCCACCGAGCAGCCTTCGACGACGATCGAACGGGACCCGAGGAAGGCCCCGTCCTCGACGATGACGGGGCGCGCTCCCGCGGGTTCGAGGACGCCACCGATCCCGACGCCACCGCTGAGGTGCACATTCGCCCCGATCTGCGCGCAGGATCCGACGGTGGCCCACGTGTCGACCATCGTCCCGGAGCCGACGCGGGCGCCGATGTTGACGAAGCTCGGCATCACGACGACACCGGGTTCGATGTAGGCGCCGTAGCGCACGGTGCCGGTCGGCACGACGCGCACCTTCGCGGCCTGAAGGTCACGCTTGAGCGGAACCTTGTCGTAGAACTGGTATGGCCCGACGTCCATCACCCCCATCTCGGCGACGGAGAAGTAGAGGGTGCAGGCCTTTTGCAGCCAACCGTGAACGATCCAGTCGCCATCGCCGGGTTCGGCGACCCGCGCCTCGCCCTTGTCGAGCATCTCGACGGCGGTGAGCACCGCATCGCGGTAGTCGTCCTGCTTCAGGAGTTCACGATTCGCGAACGCTTCATCGATCTTCTTGTCGAGGTCGGTCATGGCACTACCGTCCGTTCTTACCCTGTTGGAGGTGTGGAACCAGAGCGGGGCGGAAGAATTGGGCTATCGCGGCCAGATCGCCGAAGCTTCCTGGCACTGGTCAAGGGTCGGAACGAGAGCGAGGCGGAGAAACTCATCCTGACCCTCGCCGAAGAACGAACCCGGCGAGCACAGGATGCCCTTCTCGAGCAGCTCTTCGGAGTAGCTCTCGCCGGTCTTGCCCTCGGGAACCCTCGTCCAGAGGAAGAGCGTCGCGCTCCCCGGATAGACCTCCAGGCCGAGCTCCGCGAACAGGTCCAGGAAGACCTGGCGCTTCGCCATGAAAAGCCGCCGCCGCTCTTCGACGTGATCGCCATCCTGCCAGGCCGCGGCTGCAGCGTGCTGCACCATGTCGGTCGGCGCCAATCCCATGCCCGCGCGGTACCGTCGATAAAAGGCGAGGAGTTCCGCATCGCCGGTGATGAATCCCGAACGGTAGCCGGTCATCCCCGAACGCTTGCTGAGGGAGTGCATCACCAGGCAGCCCTCCCGACCGAACTCGAGCAGACTGCGTGGCGCCTCTTCGTAGTAGAGGTCGACGTAACACTCGTCCGACACCAGCACGAACCCGTACTCGGCCCGCGCCGCAATCCACTTCTCGAACAACTCAGCGGGCATCAACTGGCCGGTCGGGTTGTGGGGATAGTTCAGGAACACGACCGCGGCCCGCGACAACACCTCGCCACCGACCGCGTCCGGATCGAGCAGATACGAGTTTTCCGCGTTGAGGTTGACCGCGTGCAACTGCCCCTCGGCGAACAACCCACCGATCTCGAACACGGGATAGGCGGGCTCCCCGTACACGACGAGGTCACGGTCTTCCTGCGGATCCAGGAACACCATGGGCAGATGGAAGATGGCCTCCTTGCTGCCCTGGGTCGGCAGGATCTCCGTGTCCGGATCGACAGCCACCCCGAAACGTCGCTGGAGATACCCCGCCGCGGCCTGGCGCATGGCCTTCAATCCGGTCACCTTCGGATACTGACTGACCTCGGCGAGACCCGCCTTGCAGGCCTCCCGCACGAACGCCGGCGTCGGCTCGCGCGGATCTCCGGTGCCGAAATCGTAGATCGTCAGGCCCCGGGCGACCGCTTCGGCCTTGAACTGGTCGAGGCGAACCATGGGATAGGTCTTCAGGTCGCGCAGCCTCCGGTTCATGCCTCCTGTTCTCGCCCGCCGCACCGGGAGAAGCAAAAAGAAAGGCGCCGGATTCTTGGCCGCCGAACAGCGGATCTGGGAGGATCTCGCCCAACCGAGGGGCTGCGCATCGCGTGGGTTTTTGATCCAAAGTCAAAATATTTCGACTGCCCTTGAATGATCGTCCCCCATGTCAGGTAGCCGTGCTCCTTTGACCGTCGCAGAAGA
>CAYYAQ010000010.1:0-42337 GCA_964469555.1 uncultured candidatus Brocadiaceae bacterium
TGGTGTCTTCCACCCCATCCACGTACAGCTTGAACTTGTCCGCGGTCCCGACGAGCGCGACATGGTGCCACGTGTCATCGTAGACGACGACACTCGAGAGCCCCTGGAACACCCACTTGCCTTGGTCGTTTCGCGCGTAGGTGCGAAACTGTTGGTTCTGCGCCGCGTACTGGCCGCTACCGAACATGACGAGCGCGCTCGTGGCATTCGGTCCCTCGGCGTACACGAACTTGTTGGCCTGCGCGGGCGCCTTGATCCAGTAGGCGACCGTGAACGGTGTACCCGACGCGTAGGTCAGGGGTAGTTTCTTGCCGATCGGGAGCGAGACGTGATCGTCGACGCCATCGAACGAGAGGGCGTTGTTGACCCTGCCAGTAACCCACGGCGAGGTGGTGGTACTGAAGCCTTTCAGCGTGCCGTGATTGCCGTTGCCTGAGACGTCGTTGGCCGTGGTCCCCGTGATTTCGTCGAGGTGCCACTCGCCAGCCCATTGCGCTGGTAGCACGCAGGTGAGTGCGGTGACTGTGAGGAGTTGGGCGAGGGGCGAGAGTGAGGTTGGGCTTTGCATGGTGGCAGTGTCTCCGTCTCCGACTTACAGACTGATTGTAATGTCTGCACAAGAGAATGGGAGTGAAAGGACGCCTCTCCGAAGCCCCATTGATTTCCGGGCGAGGGCAAACAGCGTTCACGCTTGTGCCTTGACCGGCTCAGTCATTCTTGAACACCGGATTGTGCATCGGTGCGGTCGAAATCGAGCCCCTGAGTCCGAACCCTTCCCCGAACACAAGCCACCGTTCGGTCTCGTCGTGCGTTGGTCGCCGTGATTGTCGATTCGGTTGCCGGCAGGCTGTGAGAAATCTGGGCTTGGAACCGACCACAACGCACAAGAGGCGTGATCCGCTCGTCAGAGCGAAGCACGCCTCGTCGTTGGCTACGAGTTCAGCTACTCAGTTGATCTGCTTGGCTTTCTCGCCAACCGCGGCCATGGCCGTGAGCATCTTCTGCAGATCGGCCTTGGCCGGATCGAAGCTCAGCTTGAACTTGGTTTCGCCACGCGTCAGTTCGGTGATCTTGACTTCGAACGGCTTGAGGGCTCCGCGCACGGCGGAGACGCAACCCCCTCAAGGAACCTTGGCGAGCTCGAGTGAGACATTACTCATCACGATCTCGTTCGAGCCCTTCTTCTCGGCACCCTTCTTCTCGACACCTTTGTTTTTGCGACCTTTCTTCTTCTCGACACCTTTGTTTTTGCGACCTTTCTTCTTCTCGACACCTTTGTTTTTGCGACCTTTCTTCTTCTCGGCGTCTTTCTTGCCGGCGCGCTTGCTCTGCTGGGCCGCGATGTACTTTGCGAGTTCGTCCTTTTCGATCTTGCCGTCGTCGTTCGCATCGATCTTGGCGAACGCCTTCCCGATGCGGCCCTTGGCCTCGTCCTTTTCGATCGAGCCGTTCTTGTTGCCGTCCTGTCGCTTCAAGGTGGCGGCAACCCGGTCGCGCTTGCCCTTCTTGGCACCCTTCTTCTGGGCGTCTAGAGGAGCCAGGAAGCAAAGGCAGAGAGTCGCGAGGGATATGGTGTTGAGTATCTTCATCTAGGGGTTCTCGATTCTGGGGAGGTGGGTATGTTGGTTCCTCTTAACGGGCGATGACTTGACGGGATATGCCTGTTTGGGTCCACCCCCCAGAGCGCTTGTTACACTGACGACAAGACTCGGTGGATGGCCGCACGGGCGTGGCGATGCGCTCCACCGGCGTGCCATGGTGGAGACGCCATATCGGCAGGCATCCCGCACGAGGCGAGGTGCAGGATCAGGTTGTTGATGTGGTAGCCGAGCGGGTCTGGTCCCCAGAGCCGGTACTCGATCCAAAACGACGTGTGCACCAATGGGTACCACTGCGGAATCGACGTCGGGTCGGACCAGATGCGTAGCACTCCGGACCACGTCTGCAGTGCGACGTTGTTCTCGATGTAGTCATCATCGTCCCAAATGAACCCGGCTTGCAACGCGGGCAGGTATGCCACGATTGCTGTGAGCCCAATCAGGCTGAGGAGGAGGGCCGTTTTCTTGCGGTCGTCGGGCATCGAACGTGCAGCTGCCAAGCGTGTACAACATTGGATGTGCTGCCAGGAAAGAACATGAAGAGTTCCGCTGGCAGGGATCGAGATGGCCTGAGTGTCGACGGACGACTATTCGGGAGCGTAGGATTCGCATACCAACAACTCTCGTGCCGACACCGATGAAGCTCCTTGACACAACGCTCTGCGTCTCGCTCCTACTCACTTGCGCACTACTCCCGGCGACCGCAAGTGGACAGCGCGCCGCCACCACGCAGTTTGCCTATTCGGGCTGGGCACACTCCGGTGCCGCAACCATCCTCACTACACCAGAGGGTGCCGACTTGCCGGCGTCCGCGTCGGTAGAGAACTTCCCTCTGCTGCTTCGCTTGACCAGGGCATCCTTCGACTTCAAGCAAGCCAGGCCCGAGGGTGAGGACTTGCGTGTCTCCACTGCCGAGGGGAAGCCGTTGGCGTATCAGATCGAGGCCTGGGACGCAGCGCAGGGGAAAGCCACTGTTTGGATACGCGTCCCCCGAATCACCGGCAACGCACACCAGAAGATCCAGCTGCACTGGGGCAAGCCGGATGCGGCGAGCGAGTCCAACGGTGCCGCGGTGTTCAACGCAGCCAACGGCTACCTGACTGTCTGGCACATGGATGAGTCGAAGACCGATGCGGTCGGGACGCTGACGGCCAAAGACACCGGTACGACATCTTCCGCGGGGATCATTGGCAGGAGCCGTCACTTTCCCGGCGGCAAGGGAATGAACTGCGGTGAAGCGTTGACGGTTCTCCCCCGGGGGTCGAGCCCGCACTCCACCGCGGTCTGGTTCAAAGCGGAGAAGACCAGGATCCGTCCCGTTGCCTGGGGAAACGAAAAGCGAAATGGCAAGGTCCAGATGTGGTTCGGCAGTCCACCACACATCCGGATGGACTGCTACTTCTCCAGCGGCGACGTGTCGAGCAAGGGTGCGCTGACCGTGGGCGAATGGACGCACGTCGTGCACACCTTCAAGAGCGGTGAGTCGTGCATCTACGTGAACGGAGTGCTCGACGGTGTCAACCGGAGCAAGAGCAGTCTGCTGGACATCCAGTCGCCGGCCCGGCTGTACATCGGTGGTTGGTACAGGCAGTTCGGCTTTGTCGGTGATATCGACGAGGTCCGAGTCTCCACGGTCACCCGGTCTCCGGAGTGGGTGAAGCTGCAATACGAGAACCAGAAACCCCTGCAATCCCTCGTCGGGCATCTGGTCCGACCGGGTAGACGCTTCTCGACCGCGAAGCAGACAATCAAGATCACCGAGGGCCAGAGTGCCATCGTCACCGGTGAGGCCGGTGGTGCGCACAAGGTGTACTGGGTGCTGAAGTCGGGTGGCGTGGAGCGCGTCATCGCCGTGGATCGATTCGCTGTGAGACTGGCTGCCGGGCGGGTCACGAGCACCGAATCTCGCGTCCTGCAGTTCAAGGCGGTGTATCGCGACGAAGTCAAGATCAAGAACATCCCGGTCACGATCGAGGAGGCCATTCCCGATCCGCGCTTCATCCTCGAAGCAGCCGCCACCTGGAACGGCAGGGAGACTCTCGTGGTGATGCCGCGGATCAGCAACATGGCGGCGTTGCGAGCCGCCGGCGCCGCCGAACTGACGTACAACTGGAGCGTGTCCGGTCTGGCTGTGATCATCAAGGAAGTCGCCGCGGACCGATTGATCCTGAAGCGAGCGCAGAACAGTGGCAAGCTCGAGGTCTCGTTGGCGCTGAGCAACGGCGGCACGCCAACCTCGTCCAGGGCGACCATCGCGATCACGGAGCCGGCGACGGACCCCTGGGTTTCGCGCACGCCCGGCAAACACGAGAAGCCGGTGGACAACCAGTTCTACGCCCGCAACGACAAGAACGAAGGCACGCTGCACTGCAACGGCATCCTCGATCATCCCGCGGACAAGCTACTCCTCAAGCTCTACGCAGATGACACGCTGATCAGGACGCTGGAACAAGGACCTGCGGCGGATGGCTCGTACTCGTTCGCAACCAGGCTCGAGCCGGGGCTGATCAAGTACAGAGTCGAACTCGATTCCAGGAAAGGCGACACCGAGACCAGGCTGCACCGAGCTGGCAACCTGGTCTGCGGCGATGCCTACCTCATCGAAGGCCAGTCCAACGCATTGGCGACCGACACCCGGGCAGAGTCGCCCCGCGAGACCAGCGAGTGGATTCGTAGTTATGGGCGGCCGCGGCATCGCGCCAAGACCGGGCCATCGAACCTGTGGTGCCATCCGGTCTGGAAAGCGCAGAAGCAACACAAGGCCGAACTTGGTTGGTGGGGCATGGAGCTCGCCAAGAATCTGGTGAAGGCCCACAAGATCCCGATCTTCATCGTCAACGGTGCCGCGGGCGGAACCCGCATCGATCAACATCAGCGAAACCCGGGCAACCCCCAAGACCTGAAATCGATCTACGGTCGTCTGCTGTGGCGCGTGAGGCAGGCCCGCCTGAGCCACGGCATTCGCGCTGTACTGTGGCACCAGGGCGAGAACGACCAGGGCGCGGCGGGCCCCACTGGCCGATATGGCTGGGAGTCCTACCAGCAGTACTTCATCGAGATGTCCGCGGCCTGGAAGCAGGACTTCCCCAATCTGCAGCACTACTACGTCTACCAGATCTGGCCGAACTCCTGCAGCATGGGCAGGGGCAATGGCAACATGCTGAGAGAAGTGCAGCGGACCTTGCCGAGGCTGTATTCCAACATGGACGTCTTGTCGACGCTGGGTGTCACACCTCCGGGGACCTGTCACTTTCCGCTGCTCGGTTGGTCCGAATTCGCGCACATGGTCCAGCCGCTGATCGAACGGGACTTCTACGGCAAGGTTCCGACCGGGCCGATCACGCCGCCGAACGTCAAGCGGGCGTGGTTTGCGAGCAAGGCGCAAGACACGATCGCACTGGAATTCGATCAGCCCGTGGTTTGGGATGACTCATTGGTCAACGAATTCTACCTCGACGGTATCAGCGGGCAGGTCGCCACCGGCAGCGTCGCCGGGGTGGTTGTCACCCTCCGGCTCAGGGGACCTTCCACGGCGCGGAGCATCACCTATCTGAAGGAGATGTCGTGGAGCCAGAAGAGACTCCTGACGGGCAAGAACAAGATGGCGGCGCTCACCTTCTGCAACCTGCCGGTCGACCCGCCGAACTAGGCTGCATGAGGTTTTAACATCGAAACAGTCCTGACCTTCCACGCGCTGGTCTCTGATCCTCTCGGCTTTTCATTTGCCAGTGGCGCGGAAGTGATCTCGATCACTGAGCGATGAGGATGCGCAGCAGCTTGCGAGAGCGACGACCGCGGGTCCTCTAATTCAGGAACCTCACGACCCCAAGACTGCCGGACATCGGCCCCCAACCGAGCCGGAACTGGCTGCCGCCGAGACCCTTGCCGCCGTTGGTCGCGTAGAGGAACTGGGTCGCTGTATAGGGGTTCACTGTTGGGATCGCAGGGAAGACGTGGCTGCGGGCGCGAGTCAACTGGAGCGTGCCACTCATGTCACATGCCGCCTGGGACCAGAGGATCTTTCCGACAGTTGCGGGGACGTACGGTACCGTCATGAAGTCCGAGAAGTGATCGCCCTGCGCGTCCGTCATGTAGGGATACAGCACGTAGCCCTTGCTCAGGTCGAGGAAGAGTTTGTTGCACGATGCGAGGAACGTCTGCGGGATGGCGAGCCCATCTATCGTCATCACACCGAAGTGGAAGAGGTTGGCTTCGGCCGGCGGACCATACTCGTAGATTTGGGTTCGGAAGAGATTGCTCGACTTCTTCGGGGGCATTCGGTCCGCGTGCAGCCAGTTCTGGAAGACGCCACTTGCAGGGCACGATCCGGAACCGACAGTGGTGCCGGTGGCCACAGTCGACATGTTGGCGGTGGGGACTCCGTCGATGATGTAGTTCACTCCGGCGGTCCACGCCCCGCTGTTCGCGAGGGTGCCGCCGTCGTACGTGATGTCGACCGTGAGTCCTTCGCTCGAGACGAACAGGAACTGCGACTTGAAGTTGATCTGCAGATCTCCGGCCTTGGCGCCGAGACCCCACTTGGCAGGTTTCGACGGCAACCCCGTCGTGCTCGGGAGCGTGAAGTTGCCTGAGAACACCGTTGTCGGAGTCGTCCCGAGGTTCATCGCCCAGTTGTCGGTGACGTTCATGTTCCACTTGCCGAGTTGCATCGTGATGTTCTTGTACGTCCGTCCGACGTTGGCGTCCGTTTTGGTCGAACTCCGGCGAAACTGCATCGCTTTCCAGGAGAAGACATTGAGAGTGCCGTAGAGATCGCCGTACATGATCTGCCAGCGTCCGGCGTTGTACCTAAACTGTTGGAGGCTGTGGTGACCACCGTCCACGCTGCTGTATGCCGGCGGGAAAGCTTGCTGCGCGCACACCGGCGCCGTGAGCAGAATGATGGCGACCGAGAGTTTGAATCTGTGCATGGCTGCTCCTTGCGAGGGATTATGGGAATTAGCCTGGGTGCGCGATCGTGGATCGCACGCCGTAGGCTGCCACGGAACCGTCGCATGTCAAGTGGGAACCGTTATTGTCCGACTCCGCCACCGCGTTTGGTATGGATTTGGGACGCAGGTCGGTCGCCGACCTGGCGAGATGTCTGCTCTTTCGCGGCTCTTCGAAACCGTCGTCAGGTTTCGACCTGATCGGCGCGACGGTGAGATACTCTGCGCGGGTCGGCAGGCGTGAACCGTCGCGGTTGCGTTGCTGGTGCTCGGCTGGCGCGCGGGGTAGGTTCGAGACCCGATGTGACGCCGTGCAAGCGCTCCTGATCGAGTCGATAGATGTGCTGCCGGCCATTCCGATGGTCCTCCACGAGACCGGCGGCGGTCAATCGCTTCTTCTCACTCGACGAGATCTTGTAGACCGGAGGCCAAGGACGCTGCGGGACGGGTGCCTGTGTCGGCGTCGCGAGAAGAGCGAGGGCTACGAGTATGGATGGGGGGAGTGGTTATTAGTGATAGTGGTCATCAACGAATGACAGCACCACCCCATATGGTACAGCTGTGAAGCTTGGCGACACGAACGAGAAAGCGCGATGAAGAAGGCACGTAATTGGATGCTGCTGCTCGGGCTGGTCGTGCCGGCAGGGTGTGTCGCAGCGGACGAGGCCCTCAAGTACTGGCCGCAGTGGAGGGGGCCGACCTGGAACGGCATCGCGACGCAAGCTGATCCGCCGGTGACCTGGAGCGAGACGGAGAACTTGCGGTGGAAGACACGCCTCGAGGGCCGTGGGAAGGGAACTCCGATCGTCTGGGGTGACAGGATCTTCTTGCTGACCGCGACCGCCCTCGACAAGAAGATGCCCATTCCGGATGTGATTCCTGAAGGCACGCCGAACATCAACAAGCATCCCCAGGTGGTCGGTACGTGGAAAGCACAGAGGTTCGCGATTGTGTGCCTCGATCGGAGCAACGGCAAGCTCCTCTGGAGCCGCACTGTTCTCGAGGCGATGCCGCATCAGAGCCATCACAACAAGGGTGGGTTTGCCTCGGCGTCACCGGTGACGGACGGCGAGCACATCTACGCCTACTTCGGTTCGTTCGGGCTCTACAGCTACGATTTGGAAGGTCGACCCGTCTGGAAGAAAGACTTCGTCCCGCAGGCGATGGAGGACTCGTTGGGCGAAGGCAGTTCGCCGGCGCTCTGGGGCAACACGCTGGTGATTGTGGTCGACCAGGAAACCCAGTCGTACGTGGTGGCGCTCGACAAGAGGACCGGGAAGCGAATCTGGAAGCAGGATCGCGATGAGACCTCGAACTGGAGCACGCCGCGCATCTTCACCCATGCAGGTCGTCGCCAGGTCGTCGTCAACGGCAAGACAGTTCGAGCGTACGACCTGGCGACGGGCGAGCTTCTCTGGCAATGCGGCGGCCATACCGCTGGCGCGATTCCCATGCCGGCGGTCGGCCACGGCTTGGTATTTACCGCCAGCGGTTGGCGAAAGGACAAGCTCCAGGCGATCAAGCTGGGGCAGCGCGGCGACTTGAGCGGCAGCAAGAGCGTGATCTGGTCGCTCAACCGTGGCACGCCCTACGTGCCCTGCCCCCTGCTCTGGGGCGATGAGATCTATCTGCTAGAGGATCGGACCTTTTTCTCGTGCCTCCGTGCGACCGATGGCACGCGTCACTATCTGAAACACCGTTTGCCCGGGATGCTCAACTTCAGCGCTTCCCCAGTGGGCGCGGCGGATCGCATCTACTTGCTCAGCGAGGAAGGCAGCACCGTTGTTTTGCAACGTGGTCGCGAAGTGAAAGTGCTGGCGGTCAACGAACTGGACGAGACGTTCTTCGCGTCACCGGTCATCGTTGGCGACGCCATCTACCTCCGGGGAAGCGAGCACCTGTATTGCTTCACGAAGTCTTCGCGCTGACGATGATTCAACCGCCAGCGTGGGGTCATTCGGGAGGGCCCGGCGTGACTTCGGATCAATTCCTGCACATCTCTCTTCCAACGTTGTTCTTCCGTCGCGGTACTCTCGGCCCCAACGACCGGAGGCCAATATGCGACCGCACCGTCTTCTGATTCGCTCCTGCTTGCCCGCTCTTCCGACGAGGGGCGGGACTGGGGCATGGCGGTTGTCATTTGCTCGGCGTTTGCGCTCGTGATGGGCAACAAGAACGGCCGGAAAATGGCCGCCATCAGTCTCGCGATCCCGGGCTGCAGCGTGCTTCCGATTCTCTTCTGGCCTCCGCCGGAATGAGTAATCGTGGGTCACACGCTTTGGAATCTCGTCGATCCGCCTAGTCTTCCGCCATGCCGATCGACGTCGCCACCCACTCTGGATCCTTCCACGCCGACGATGTTCTCGCCTTCGCGCTGATCCGGGCGTTCCTCGACCCGGCGGCGACGCTCGTGCGTACGCGGGATCTCGATCGTATCCGCGAGGCGGACGTCGCCATCGACGTCGGCGGCGAGTTCGATCTGGAGCGCCGGCGGTTCGATCACCATCAGGCGGGCTACGACGGATTGCGGAGCTCGGCGGGCATGGTGCTGGATTGGTTGGAAGCGACGACGCGGGTTTCCGCGGACATCGCGGGCGCGCTGCGGGCGGAGCTCGTCGAACACGTCGACGCGGTGGACAACGGGCGCATCTCGCCTACGTTCGGCGTGCCCTGCTTCTCGACCTTGGTGGGGACCTACAACAACACGGCTGGTTCGTCCGAGGAGTTCCGAATCCAATTCCTGGTTGCCGCCGAGATGGCAGAGGAAGTCGTACGTGGGATTTGCGCGGGAATCGAGCAGATCGCCGCCGCGCGGGAAGCTGTGCACCGTGGGATGGACGAGGCGGTCGAAGCGGGTCTGGCTGTGATCGAGTTCGACGACTACTACGTGTGGAAGCCGGCCTACTTCGAGAAGGGCGGTGTCGAGCATCCCACGGACTTCGTTCTCTTTCCGGCTGAAGGCGACTGGCGTGTGGTCGCGATTCCGCCAGAGCCCGGGAGCTTCGACAAGAAGCGACCATTCCCCGCCGAATGGGCGGGCCTCGTCGATGCGGAACTCGAGGAAGTCGTCGGCGTGAACGGTGCGCGGTTTTGCCACAAGAATCGGTTCATCGCGGTGTTTGGAACTCGCGATGCGGCGATCACGGCGCTCGAGAACTGGGGCTTGATGCGGCGACCCTGACGAGGCAGTGCGCACAGATCCACGATCATCGCGCCGCTGCGCGCGTTGGCCGGCTGAGACTGCAGGACGGGAGGCGGCGGCGCACGCTCCGGACCCGTGCGGATGGCTTTCTTGGGAGCGCCGTTGGTTGGCGCAGAGGCCGCGTCCGAATCCGATCAGAGCCGTGGCGAGGAGCGAGGGCTATGATCTTCCCGCCGAGGAACGGAGTACTGCGCATGATCAAGCCTCTCGCCACCTCGCTCTATCTGCCATCTCTTGGCCTCATCGCCCAGGCGTCTGAGTCGGCGTGCGATCACCGAGGACGGGCCTGTCACAGAAAAGATCGCTTTCGCGACTTGACCGGGGGGCGAAAGCCGTTGAAATCAGGCCGGTCGTCATCGGTCTGGCTTGAGGCTTGGCCGGTGGCGGCTGTCTCTCCGCGGCGGATCGAAGTGCACTGTCCGGCCTGGTTTTGATAGACGTGCACACCCCCTAGATCCAACCACAAGAAAACAAGATGGGACTCAGACTCTACGTAGGCAACCTCAGCTTCGACACGATGGAAGACGACCTGGTCGCAGCATTCGAGCAGGACGGACGGACGGTCAGCAGCGCTCGCATCATGACCGACCGCGACACGGGCCGCTCCCGCGGCTTCGCGTTCGTCGAGATGGGCAGTGAAGCGGACGCCCAGGCGGCAATCGACTCGATGAACGGCAGCAACCTGGACGGGCGTGACCTCAAGGTCAACGAAGCCCAGGAGCGTACGCAGCGCGATGGCGGCGGTCGCGGCGGCGGTCGCGGCGGCGGCGGTGGCGGCGGTGGCGGCGGCGGTGGCCGCTGGTAATCGCCCTCGAGTTCGAAACAACACATCGCCTCCCGGTGGAAGCCGGGAGGCGTTTGTTTGTACGGTCGCTCCAGCTCCAAGAGATTCCTAGGAGGCCTCGGGCATCGCGCCCTGGGCGGCACTCGTGTCACCACGTCGTTGTTGTTGACGAAGCGGAACGAAGGCGAGTTGAATTCCTGGTTGAAGCCGTCTGCGAACGCATCGTTTCCGACGCGCGGTT
Source organism: uncultured candidatus Brocadiaceae bacterium (assembly GCA_964469555.1). Taxonomy (GTDB): domain Bacteria; phylum Planctomycetota; class UBA1135; order UBA1135; family UBA2386; genus CAYYAQ01. Next base: position 10,775 of record CAYYAQ010000010.1, read on the forward strand.
GCCCGAAGGTGTAGAGCCCGTTCACCGGTGGATTGCCCAAGCGCGCGACGGTCAATACCGCCAACGCCGCGCCGAAGCTGTGACCGGTGATCCACAGCGTCTTTTCCTTGCCCTCGCCAAACCCAGCCACGGTCGCCTCGAGTTCCTCCACCCACGAGTGCTGGCTTCGCCCCTGATCCATGGACCTGACGGCACAGCCATCGATTGTCTCGATCACGGGCGGAGACGCAGGGTGCGAGGGTAAGTAGTCGCGTTCGTTTCCGGGTCGAAGGAGTCAGCGCACGCGGAGTGTTGGGAGGGGAAGTCGGGCCGGGGATCGATCGACGTGGTCTGCCTCGTTCCTCCCAGAGAGAGAGGACGGCGGCCTACTTCTCATAGCGGGAGATCGCGAGTATCTTGGTGTGCCCACGGGGCCTCGGATCCCCAAGGCCCCGACTGAGAGATTCGCATGGCTTCGAAGAAGAAGAAGAAGAAGGAACCCGCCGCCAAGAGCGCTGCCGCCGAAAAATCGAAAGCGCCGGTGGGCAAGACGAGCGGCGTCGGGGTCGGTGGGACCTGGGTTCAGGTCTTCGAGCGGAACGAACAGTGTGACGAAGAAGACCGACGCACGGACGAGCAGATCAGCGAGTTCATGAAGAGCGAGTTTCCGGATCTGGACTCCGCTTCCTTCGACAGGGTCGAGATCGCGCGCGGCAAGTACAACCGCGGCGGGTTTCACAAGAAGGACAAGGGTCGCCGCGTCGTGCGCCCGAAGATTCACTCGAACCAACACGGCGATCAGGTCGGTCAGGGGGGTGGGGGCCGGCACAACCCGAGGTCGTCAGGCGGCTCGCCGATCAAGGATCGCGTCGTCAGTCGTCAGAAGGACTTCAAGTCTCACAAGAAGTGAGGCGACGTCATCGTCGGGGCTTGAATCTCACCGTGCACCCGGCGAAGGCCGTTGCGGACTGCCACGGGAGTGCAAACGCGAACGGAAGCGAAGCGTGGCGTCAGCGTGCTGCCCTCTGCGGGTTCACGGTTTGCCCCCAATGGGTCGTCGTCTGCCCGGCTGGAGTCGGCGCGGGCATCACCAACGCGGTGCAGTTCAAGCCGCGCGGATAGCATCCCGTCTCCCGAGCCGCGGTCATGGGAACAGGTGCGCGCGCCCTGATTGGGCATACGTGCGCGAACAACGGGGAATGGGCAGGCGTTCGGTGGCCTTCTCTCGCACAATCGGTCGCAGCGGCACGGGTTGGAGTCAGCACCTCTCGACGGCATGAAGAAGTACGTCGCGGAAGGCATCGAAACGTCTGGGACGCACTACACGACGTCGCGGTCGCGGAGATCGTCGCGGCTACGACGCGGTCTCAGCCGCGCGAGCGGGCCGATCTCGAACGGGGCGGCCCGCTCGCGCGGCCAGCGGGTCGGATCCGCAACTCGGGATCGCGCGAGTCGGGTTTGCGCACCGCGACTTCGAACGCTCTCGCGGCGTCGTACGCGATTTCGACCGAGGATGCGAACGGCCCGACGATGATCGCGCCGACCATGCGGCTCGAGATCCCGCCGCGGCGGCACACCAGTGCCAGCAGTCGCTTTGGATTCGCGCCGCGGCGATCGCCCCAGTTGATCGAGAAGCGCTCGTAGTCGTGACCCCGGTGGAATCGTTCGGGTCGCGAGTCGAGCTTGCCGTCACTGCGACTCGCACCCTTGCTCGTCGGGGCCGAGATTTCGGCGGGCTCGACCGGAAGCTCGGGCTGGATCATCGCGGCGAGTGCGGCGATGACCTCCTCCGGCTCGCGGTTCTCCAACAGGGTGCGGGCGTAGTTCAGCTGGGATTGGGTGGGTGTGCCCGATTTGGCGAGACGCGCCTGGATGCGTCTGCGAGCTCGCTTGGCGAGGCGCTTCTTCACGCGGGACGCCGTCGGCACCTCGTGCCACTGCAGCTCGATGCCGGCGTCGGCGGCGACACGCTTGACGCGACGTTCCGCGCGGAGCGGGACGAGCAGGACGCTGTGGCCCTTGTTGCCGGCGCGGCCGGTTCGGCCGCTCCGGTGTGTGTAGGCTGAGGCGTCCTGCGGGGTATCGGAGTGGATCACCAGCGAGACGTCGGGGACGTCGAGTCCGCGGGCCGCGACGTCGGTGGCGACCAGGGTCGTGATCGAGCCGGCCTTGAATGCGGCGAGGGTTCGGGTGCGCTGTGCTTGCTGGAGGTCGCCGCTCAGCGGTAGAGCGGCGAAGCCATCGCCCGACAGTCGCTCGGAGACCTGGGCGGCTTCGATGCGCGTCGGCACGAACACGAGCGTGCGTTCGCCGTCCGCGAGAAGGAGGAGGTTCGTCAGGGTCGCGTAGCGGTCGCTGGCGTGGATGAGATGGGCGACGTGCTCGATGTCCGCGTGCGCTGCGCCCGGGGTCGTTCCTTCGACCTGGATGGGCGCCGTCTGATACCGCTCGGTCAACTTGTGAACCGCCGGCGGGAAGGTCGCCGAGACGAGGTGCGTGCGGCGCTCCTCCGGCATCCCCGCGAGGATCGCCTCGAGTTCCTCGCGAAAGCCCATGTCGAGCATCTGATCGGCTTCGTCGAGAACGAGCTGGAAGACGCCGGAGCAGTCGACCACCTTGTTGCGGATGTGGTCGAGGAGCCGACCTGGTGTTCCAACCAGGATGCGTGGGCTGCGGGCCAGTCGGCGGCGTTCCTGGGCGATGTTCGTTCCGCCCGTCACGCTGTCCACGGCGACGCCCGTGACGTCGGCGAAGAGCCACTCGAGCTCGGCGTGAACCTGCGCAGCCAGCTCCCGGGTGGGTACGATAATGACGGCGCCGGGGCCGCGACGTTCCCGGGGATTCCAGTCGCGCACCGAGTCGATCAGTGCGGGTGTCATCACGAACCCGAGCGCGACGGTCTTGCCAGACCCGGTCTGCGATGAAATCTGCAGATCACAGCACGCAGTCCCGACCTCGAGAGTCGCCGTTTGGACTGTCGTCAACGTGGTGAACCCGCGTCGCTCGAGCGCCGGGCGGAGCACCTCCGGAACCCGGTCGAACGGGGCCGCCGGATTCGACGAGACCGTCGCCTCGGGCTCCGACCGCGCGGTTTTGAGATCCTCGCTGGGGCTCTGGCTTTGGTCTTCCGGACGGGTCTCTTCCGGGTTCGGGTCTGGGGTGAGCTGGGGTTTCATGTCGGGGCGGGACGCTAAAGGGATGGGGTACGACGCGCAAGCGCCGCGGGCACCTGACGGGGACGTCGGGGGTATTTGACGGAGGACGGGAATGCGGCTCAGGGGAGTTGTGCCAACTCTACTTCCGGATCGTTCCTTGAGGCACCCGCACCGTCGTGGTCTCGTTCAATGAGTCGAGTCGTCGACGCATCACCGACCGTGATTGTCGTCGATCCCGGTGCCGGTGGCACGAGAGCGGCCTTCACGTCGGAGCTTCCCGCACGTTGCTCTTGGCTGATCTTCTCGCGCCGCGTCGACGCCTCGCCAGTGCGCGCCGCTCCCCGCCCGAACAGGCGACCGAGAAATGCCGCGTCGCTGAAGCCCTTGCGCGAGCGGTCCTTGCCGAAACGGACGATGACCAGGTCTCTCGACGGGATCACGTACAGCATCTGCCCGAACAGACCCTTGGCCGCGACCGTGTCCTTGGGCACGGCAGCGTTGCGCCTGTGGAGCCCGCCGCCGATCAGCCACCAATTGAGGCCGTACGTCGGGTTGGTCCTCGTGCCGACGAAGCACTGGTGTAGATAATCGGATGGCACGACTTGCCGGTCACCGCAGCGGCCCTTGTTCAGCACGAGGTGGCCGAACTTGACCCAGTTTCGCGCGGTGACGTACGCGCCGTAGGCCAGGTTGGGGTTCTTGCTCTTGTCCCGTGTCCACTTCCCGAACTCGCACCCGATCGGGTCGAGGATGCGCTGTCTCAGGTAGGCGAGCGCGTCCCTGGGCGCGTTCTTTTGCTGGGTGTTGAGCCTCGTGGCCAGCTTGCGCTTCATCAACTCACCGAATACGCGCAGGTGATTCGAACCGTACTTGAAGCGCTTGCCCGGATCCGCCTTGGTCTCGGCCATCACGGCGCTCTTGTAGATGTCCGACCTGGAATACGACGACTTCTGACTGATCCCGCTCGTGAAGGAGAGCAGGTGTCGAATCGTGATCTTCTTCTTCCGCGGATCGTCCGCCCACTCCGTGATCGTGTCGGCGACGAACTCGTCGAGTTTCAACAACCCCTCGGCTTGTGCGGCGAGCGCCATCATCGGGGCGAACGACTTCGTCCCGCTCCAGATGTGCTTGGCCTTGTCCGCGTCGTGTCCGTTCGCGTACCTCTCGAAAACGGTCTTCCCCTTGTGGGAGACCAGAACGGCGAGGCCGTCCTTCTCTTTCGAGTAGTCCGCGGCTCGTTTGAACGCCAGGTCCTGCGCGGGAAGGGTCAGGGCGAGAAGAGGCAGCGAGAGCAGCGCCGCTACGATTGTCGTCCTCATGACGACAGCGTAGTCGCTGGCGGATACCGGTTGTGCCATATATCGCGATCCGTGCCGCGGTCGAACTCTTCCTGGACCTCAGGCCGAGCGCGCGACGACGCGCGAACGGCCACGGCGCTTGGTGCGGGATCGGTTGGACCGCTTGCCTGCACCCTGTTTGGGCGAAGGCCTGCTCGCCTGGCGGTTGAATGGCGTCTTCGATCGGAACGGGTGGTCCTCGACGATCTGTACCGTGCACCGGATCGTCTTCTCGATGTCGAGGAGATACGCCCGCTCATCCGTGTCACAGAACGAGATCGCTGCGCCGTCGCGACCGGCGCGGGCGGTGCGACCGATGCGGTGGACGTAGCTCTCGGGGATGTTCGGGAGATCGAAGTTGATCACGTGCGTGATGCCTTCGACGTCGATGCCGCGCGCGGCGATATCGGTCGCGACCAGCACGCGGACCCGGCCGTTGCGGAAGCCCTCCAGCGCGCGCTCTCGTGCGCCTTGGGACTTGTCGCCGTGGATCGCGTCGGCCTTCTCACCGAGACGGCGCAAGTGCTTGACGACTCGATCGGCCCCGTGCTTCGTGCGGGTGAACACCAGCGTGCGTTCGATCGCCCGGTCATTCAGCACCTCACCGAGCAGCGCGCGCTTGTCGCTCTTGTCGACGAGCAGCACGCTCTGGGTCACGCGATCGACGGTCGTCGCCGGCGGCGTGACCTCTACGCGCAGGGGGTCGCGAAGGATCGAGTTCGCGAGCTTGACGATGTCGGCAGGCATCGTCGCTGAGAACAGCAGCGACTGGCGGTCGTCCGGCAGCTTCGAGATGACCTTGCGGACCGCGGGGAAGAACCCCATGTCGAGCATCCGATCCGCCTCGTCGAGGACGAAGACCTCGATCGCGCGCAGGTCGATGTGGCCCTGCTCCATGAGGTCGATGAGGCGACCCGGAGTTGCGACGAGAACGTCGACCCCGCGCCGCATCGCGCGCACCTGTGGATTCTGGCCGACTCCGCCGAAGACGACCGTGTGGTTGATGGGGGTGTGTTCGCCGTAGACGCGGAAGCTCTCGCCGATCTGGGCGGCGAGTTCGCGCGTCGGAGTCATCACGAGCACGCTGGGTTTGCCCGGTGCCGGCGATCGTGGGTCGTGGGCGAGGAAGTCGAGGATCGGGAGTGCGAATGCCGCGGTCTTGCCGGTGCCGGTCTGGGCGATGCCGAGCAGGTCGCGTCCTTCGATGAGGTGTGGGATCGCCTGCGCCTGGATCGGCGTCGGGACTTCGTAGCCCTGTTCGCGGACGGCGCGTTGGATGGGCTCCAGCAGATGGAGGTCTGCAAATGTGATGTTCTTCATTCTTGTCGGGGCTCGGCTAGGCCGCTCCTGGGAGCGCGCTCTGGCCAGGGGCCTTGGATTTTCTGGGCTCGACGGGGTTCGCCTGGGGGCGAGCGTGGTCGGTGGCCCAGGGGGTCAGCGGGGTCGCGCAGAAGGCGGCGACCTCTTCACTGCTGCGTGGAAGGTAGCCTATTTGGCCCCGATCCGGTCCGGTATTCTGAACTTCGCGGTTAAGCACCTTATCCAGACAGTCTTGTGGCTCCCCCTCCCGCACCCGATGGCGACGCAAACGGCCGCACCCTTCCTGGTCCGGCTCGCTTCACCTCGAACTCGAGCGCGGAGTTGAACCCCTTGGTCGGCGACGCCCGGAGTGAGTAGCGACCGGGGCCCGGGAACAATGGAAGATCTGGGCGACGCCGAAGCGGAGATCCATCGTGATTTCGGATTCGTCTTGGTCACATCCATCTCGCCGCAGTGGATCGTCAAGACGGATCGATCTGCTCCTGGTACACGGCGAGATCGACAACAACGTCCACCCCGCCAACACGATGCGCCTCGTCGATGCGCTCATCAAGGCCAACAAGCGCTTCGACATGCTCATCATCCCGGGGCGCTCGCCATGGATACGGGCGCGCAGGCCGCTACTTCACGCAGCGCTCGTGGGAGTTCTGGGCCGAGCACCTCCTCGGAGAACGCCAGACCGGCGCCGACATCCTGAACAAGAACAAGTAGCCGATTCCCTAAGTCATCCTGCGTGCTCGCAGGTTCGCGAGGCTGGTGTTGGGACCCCGGAAACCAGTTCTCGTGCCCGGTTCGAGGTCTCCGGCCCTACACTCCTGAGGTTCCGAGCCGGAATCACCATGGGTCTCACATACCTCCTCCTTCTCGTTCCTCTTTTGCAGCAGCCTGGGCCCAGGGGCGGTCCGGCTCCCGGGGAAGTCGGCACGTTCCGTTGGCCGCCCGCGGCGTCGAAGACACTGCACTACAAGGCGACGTTCACCAAGGAGCGGAAGTTGCCGAAGGACATCCAGAAAGCGGAGAAGGCCGCGCGCAAGGCTGCGAAGCTCTACGTCCCGAGCCGGTCACCCAGGCAGCGCATCGAGATGTCGATGGACATCCAGCTGCGGGTCGACGGGGACAAGTTCGTCGGTACCTACAAGACGAAGCTCGGCAAGCAATCCCTTCGCATGCGAGTGCGCCGGCCCAAGAAGTCCCCGGGTACGGTGAAGAATGCGTCCACTGCCGAGACGTCCGCCGTGGCGTACCTCGGCAACAACCGGATCAGCTGGGTTTGGGGGTTGCCGTCGGCCAAGGGCGAAACCGGCATGGATGTTCCGCTCGCGGCGATCGAGCGCCGCTTCGGCAAGACGTTCACGCGGGCCACGCGCAAGGGCACGAAGCCGGAAGATCTGCGGACACAGTTCGGCGATCACCTGATCCCGGTCATCTGGACGTATCCCTTGCCGTGTTGGATTGCCACGCTGGTCAGTACCATGGACCTCGTCGGTGAAGCTGTGATCGGCGGCAAGCGGATCATTCGGGACGGGACACAGAACCTCAAACTCGGGTACCGGAACACACGCGTCGACGGCCTGTGGACGAAGGCCTCGGCTTCGGGTTTTACGCTGAAGTACAAGCTCGACATCGAGCAGTTCGTCTCCCAGGAGCGCGACGGTCGGTCGATCGAGAAGAAGGGGTCGAAGTGGATGTTCCACGTCGAGGGCCTGGCGAGGTACTCCTTCCCCGAGCAGGCGTGGGATTCGATCGTCGAGACCGTTACCGCGAGGCCGAAGGATCTGCCGGCTGCGAAGCTCCGCGCACTCCACGACGAGGTCTTCTCGGGGACCATCAAGATCCAGCGCGTGCCCGCACCCGGTGCCAAGAGCAACAAGGGCAAAAAGCGGCGACGCCGCCGCTGATCGCACCGATCGTTCGGAACCGCTCGCCCCCTTGGCACTGGGGGGGGGGAGGACCCGTGGCCCGGACAGGGACTCTGGCCGGGTTTCGCTCGGTGCCCCGTCCACGTGGCCTGTATGATCTGCCAATGCAAAATGCTACGTCATGCGTCGGCATCCTGGCCATTGCCCTGACGGCAGTCACCTCGGCAGCTCAGACGACTGCTTTTGCCGACGAATCCCTCGCGTGGGGCGTCCTGTTCCAGCACAAGGACACGGCCAACACGCAGACGATGGGTGGTGGCGTGGCGTTCTTCGACTACGACGGCGACGGCGACGAAGACCTCCTCGTGACGAGTTCCGATGGTCTGCACCGGCTGTTCGAGCACACGGGCAAGAAGTTCGTGGACCGGACCGCGGGATCCGGACTCACGCCGCGCAAGTTCCCGGACACGATGGGCGTGATCGTCGGCGACTACAATCAGGACGGGAGACCGGACCTCTACGTGACCAACTTTGGTCCGAACCAGCTGTTCACCAATCTCGGTGGCGGCAAGTTCCGCGAAGACAGCGCCGCGATGAAGGTGCAGGGTAACTCGTGGAGCGTGAGCGCGTCGTGGGCGGACTTCGATCGTGACGGCGACCTCGACCTCTACGTCGGGGATTACGTCTCGACCATGAACTTCCCGTATCACATCGGCACGCCGAACAAGCTCTACGTGAACGTAGGCACCGCGACCAAGCCGCAGTTCGTCGAGAGAGCGAAGCAACTCGGAGTCGATGACACGGGCGCGTTCCGAAAAGCCGTCAAGAACTTCCCGTACCCCAAGCGATTCTCGAACATCATCCCCGGTGCGCAGGCCTGGGGTTGTACGTTGTCGGTCCACACCGTGGACTTCGACAACGACGGCGATCAGGATCTGATGGTCGGCAACGATTTCGGCGAGTTCATCCTTCCGAACCGCCTCTATCGCAACGATACGCCGCGAGGTGGTGCCCTGAAGTTCACGGACGTGTCGACCGCCACCGGGTTCTCGAACAACGGCCACTACAACATGGGGATGGTCAGTTCGGACTACGACCTCGACGGCGACTGGGACTTCTACAACGCGAATCTCGGCCCGAACATCTTCCACCAGAATCGCAACGGCTACTTCGTCGACGTCGCTGCCGCGGCGGGCCCGACCGAGGGATGGAACAGCTCGAAGACGTTGATCCTCTCGTCCTGGGGGATGGCCTTCTGGGACTTCGACAACGACCTGTGGGAGGACCTGCTGGTCGTCAACGGCTTCGTCCGCGGGGCTGCCTCCAACCGCAATGATCCGAACTCTGAGAACCACCTCTGGCTGAACAAGCACGACGGCACGTTCAAGCGCGTCGTGCCGGCGACATCCGGAATGGCGGATGTCGGCGCGGGACGCGGTCTGGCCCTCTCGGACGTGAATAGCGACGGTCAGATGGACTTCTACGTCATGAACAATGGCGGCATCGCGGTGACGAAGGCGAACGATCGCTGTCGTTTGTTCGTCAACAAGGGACAACTCGGCAAGGGGAACCACTGGTTGCAGATCCGTCTCCTCGGCTGGCTGAGCAATCGCGAAGCGCTCGGCGCGCGGCTCATGGCCGAGGTCGGTGGGCGAGTGCTGCGACGCCAGGTGCTCGGCGATCCGGTCTACCTGTCGAGCGGCACCAGAGTCGTGCAGTTCGGTCTCGGCTCGAGCAAGGAGATCCCGAGGTTGGTCATCGATTGGCCATCCGGGATCCATCAGGAGATCGTCGGCTTGCCGGGCGATCAGCGCTTCCACATCCGCGAGCCTCGCGTGACCATGGATGCCGCGCAGGCACCATCGTGGTCGGGACGCAGCGTGCAATGGTCCGTGGACCTTTCCAACCTCACCAGGCGGACCGTGACCGTGCAAGTCGCCTGGTTGCTACACGTGGGCAAGGGAGGGCCGCTCGCTCTCACGATGGGCAACTCCGTGAAGCTCAACGGTCTCGAGAAGAAATCTGTCTCGGCATCGATTCCCATGCCTCTGGCAGCGTGGATGCAGCTCAAGGGGATGACGATCGATCAACATGCCTACGTCGTCTGCGATGGCGCTGTTGACAGTCGGCGACGCGTCGACTTCCTCAAGTAGCGTGGCTTCCCGCAGGAGTTCGCGACGAGACGAGGGTGATCGCGGTGGTGGTCGCCACCGGCGGTACAGCAAGCAAATGAACTGGACGGGGATGATTGTATTCTCCGTCGTCTTTGGCGCACTGGCCGTCGTCTCGTTCATTCTCTTCAACAGGATGAACGACGAGAAGGATCCCGCCGCCGGACCAGATGGCGGGGTTCAAGGAGTGCAGGCCGGGTCACCGGAAGGTGGAGCGGCTCAGAAGGATCCCGAGGTGTTTGCAGACCGCCCGGCTCCGGAGTTCAAGGGTACGACGATCAAGAACGCCGACGCTCTCTTCCAGAGGGCCAGGACCTTGTTCGCCGAGGCGGAGATCGCCGACGAGGGGGGCAAGACCGAGGAGCACGACAGGCTCGTAAAGGACTGTCGTCAGCGGTTCGCCGATCTCCACGCGTATCTCGAGACCTACACCACGTGGCTTGCCGACGCGAAGGATGGCAAGTGGCCGATTCCCAGCACGTACGGCGCGCTCGAGAGGAGGGTCGCGAGGTATGGAAAGCTCGAGGCGCGGTTGCCAGACAAGTGAGAGTGGTTCCTGTCCGCTGAGACGATCGGGCGCAGCGCGGCACTGGCGTCTACCCACTGGATTTGCTGGAACCCTGTTCAGGGACAGGGGCAGCCTCTACCCTGCTGAGCGATCGATCGCAATCGGATACGGAGCCTTGTCATGAAGAGAAGAAAGATACCCTGCATGCTGTGCGCCGTCGCGCTTGCGGCAGCAGCTGCGCTCGCACCCGCGCAGGAGAAGAGTCACGACGCTCTCGCGCTGCCGCGGGAGAAGGCAAAGGCGGAGAATCAACGTGTTCTCCTCTACCTGACGAAGGGAGAGTCGACCGCAGGTAAGGCGTTGGATCGGGCGCTCGGCAACTATCGCGCGCTCGGCAGGTTTGTTAAGTACGAATACCAGCTCACCGCGCTGCCCGCCGCTTCGCTTCCTGGCCGGGCTCTGCATTCGAAGCTGGCTCTTGGCGAGATCCGTCTGCCGGCGTTGGTCGTGCTCGATACGAGGGACAAGGTGCTCGGAACCCTGAGCGCCGCGCAGATCGACGACGAAGGGCCCGTCGTCGATCGGGTGAAGAAGTTCCTCGAGGAATACAAATGCGAACCCGTGCACGCGCGCAAGACAATCGCGAATGCACTCACCGTCGCCAAGAAGACCAAGCGCCAGGTCTTCGTCTATCTCAGCGCGCCCTGGTGAGGCTGGTGCCACAGGCTCGGGGAGTTCCTCGAGCACCAGAACGTGCAGTCGCGCTTCGCCAAGGACTACGTCGTCGTGATGATTGATCAGGACCGCATGACCGAGGGCAAGGAGACCGCATCGCAACTCCGAAAGGGGAAGAGGGGCGGCATCCCGTGGATGGTCATCCTCGACGAGGACGGTCACGAGCGCGTCACTTCCGACGCGCCCAAGGGCAACGTCGGTTGCCCGGCGCAGCCTCATGAGATCGACTACTTCTTGTCGAAGATGGTCGATTCGACGCGCAAGCACATGTCCGACGAGGATCGGACTGTCATCGGTCGTGAAATGCGCTCCCACGGTGCAAAGCTCGTCCGGCGCAATGTTCCCGGCCGAAGGGAGTTCTCTGCCGTCGTCAAGGACTTGAAGATGGGGCGGTTCGAAGCTGCGGTGAAGCAGCTCGCGACGGCGATCGAGGCCGGATACGCGCCGGAGTCGATCCCCACTGACCCCGCGCTGCGTGCCTTGCGGGAGGATCCGGCGCGGCGGCTGGAGCTGTTCGAATTGGTCAAGAAGAACGTCGCGACCCACCAGGTGCAGGTTGTCGACCGCCTCGAAGCCGGCCGGCGCATCCGACTGGATGGCCGCATCGTGGACATGGAGACGGGCAAGCCCATCTCGGGCGCGCTGATGCAGGTCTTCCACACGGATGCCACTGGCGAGTACCGCCCGGGCATGGATGCCAGCGGCGGTGCCGGGAACCCGCGGCTGTGGGCCTACCTGCGAACGGACAACGATGGCAAGTTCACGGTCGACACGATCATGCCCGAGCGCTACCAGGACTCGTCCGTGCCCCGCCACGTGCACTACCGTGTATGGGCCGAGGGCTACGCGGACTTCGCGAGCGAGTGTTTCTTCGACGCTGACCCACTGCTGAGTGACAAGACGAGAAAGGCAGCTCCCGGGCGCAACTTCCCGATCGTGAGGCTGAAGAAGGACAGCGAGGCGCGCGCGGTGGGGGTGCTGACTGTGCGCGTTCCGAAGAAGTAGGTGGGGCCAAACCAAGCAGAACAAATCCCGCAGCAGCAGAGTCGAGGGTGTCGGCGACTGGTCGTCACCCTCGTCATGTTCGTCGTGTTCTTCGCGGTCGCGGAGATCCTCGTGCGGGTTGCCGTTCCCGGTGGTCGGTTGCTGCGACTGACGCAGCTCGACAAAGTGCTGGCGGGTAGCAAACGTGAGCAGTTCATGAGCACGATCGAGGACGACGCCGAGACGTTCTGGAGATTCGCGCTGGACGTGGAGTTGCCGATGGATGCCGAGCCGTTCTTCGGTCGGATTTCCAACGACCAGGGACTGCGCGAACGGGAGCACGTCGTCGTCCCGAAGCCCAAGGACGAGCTGCGCGTGTTGTTTCTCGGTGATTCGTGCACGTTCGGTTATCTGCTCGATGAGTCGCAGACGTTCGTGGCGATGACCGAGAAACGGTTGCGCGGTCGATTCCCCAACCGCCGCATCGAGTGCATCAATGCGGGAGTGCCGGGTTACACCGCGTTCCAGTGCCTGCGAAAGCTCGAGACCGAGGGCTTCGACTATCAGCCGGACGTCGTCGTGATGCAGTTCGGGTGGAACGAGAAGGAAGTCTGGGATGGTCGGAGCGATCTGGAGCACTACCGGGCGCTGCGGGCGTGTCGCCCGCCGGGGTTTTTCGCGGCGAGCCGTCTATGTCAGCTTCTGTGGACCTACGCGAAGTGGCCTGAGTCCAGCGACGACGGCAGCTCTCGGCTGTCTCCGGCGCAGTTCCGCCACATCCTGCGGAAGATCGCGGACACGACGAGCAGCAAGAATGTGGACTTTCTCCTGCTCGTCACGGGCTGCCGTCAAAACGTCGCCGCACAGGTGTTGACGCCGCTTCAGGCGGAGCAACTCCGGTTCGCGAAGCCACGGAAATGGCCGGGCCAGGGTTCCGCGTACGTCAACGCCGTGACGGAGTTTACGCGGCTGACACTGCAGGAGAAGCAACCCGTAGAGACGCTGTTGTTCGACGAGGCCCACCCGACGCTCGCATACAGCGAGCTCATCGCCGACGCGCTGTTGAAGAAGCTCACGGCCTGGATCGTGGCCCGTTGAGAGATGGTCTGCTGACCGTCCGCGGGTGAGCTATACTTCCCCGCCGATGGGACGCTTCTGGCAGGCAACTCGAACTCGATTCTCGACCGCTAGAGAGCTACTGGTCGCGTTCTGGAACGGTCCGTACTGGTGGATGGTCCCGATGGTGCTCATGCTGCTGATGGCCTCGGTTGTGCTCATCGCCTTGCAAGCCGCGCCGCTGATCGCACCGTTCGTCTACGCGTTCTTCTAGGCTGCTCTGCTCGCCGTCGCGAGTTGGTGTACGGGGGGCCGGCGCGCTTCCTTCGGCCTCGAGTTGGAGGCCGAAGAAGCAGCGCAGCGCTGGCTGACCCAACGGGCTACTTGTATCCCTTGGTGGCCTTCCCCTCGATCTCATCGGCGAGCTTGGCGCTGTTGTACACATGACGCAAAGACGCGATGATGATGGCTGGGTGCACGCACACGGTGCGCGGGACGTCGTCCATGTAGACGAATCGGTTGCTCAGGCTCTCGATGTTGCCGTCGAAGACGAGTCCGACCACTTCGAGGTTCTTGTTGACCATCGGACTGCCGGAGTTGCCGCCGATGATGTCGCACGTGCTGACGAGATTGAATGGCGTCTTGAGGTCGAGCTTGGACTCCTTCTTGAGCCAGGCTTCCGGAAGGTGGAACGGATCCTGGCCGCCGAACTCGGTGTACCGTCCGTACAACCCATAGAGCGTGGTGAAGTAGGGCGCGACCGTGCCGTTCATCGGGAATCCCCTGACCGTACCGTCGCTGAGTCGAAGCGTGAACGTCGCGTCAGGTGGGATCGCCGTGCCGTACACCGCGAAGAACGCCTCGCCGATGAGCTTGGCCACGGTTTTCTCTTCGCCGGCCAGGGCCTGGAACCGCGCGCCGCGCATTCCGCCTTCCTTCGCGATCTTGATCTTCTCTTCGACGATCTCCTCGAGACGCGTCCAGGCCTTGCCGTACTTCGCCTTGAGCTTGGGGTCCTTGTCGATGGTCTCGCGGATCGCGGTTTCAGCTTTCCGCTTCGTGTCGATTACGGCGGGCTTGCGCAGGCCGTCGAGATAACCGCCGTAGGCCTTCCGGGCATTCTCCAGGCTGAGGATGCGTGTCCGAAGTGACTTCGCCCGGCTCGGGTCCGCAGCGCTCTGGTCCTCGGCCCTCTTGATGAGGCGGTGGATGACGCTGAGTTGCTGCGGATAGAACGCGTCTCGCATGAACTCCATCTGGGCGACGGTGTTCAGGCGCCCGGTCGAACCGGGGTTGCCTGTGACGAAGACGGCGTCGCCTTCTTCGGGACCCTTCGTGCGCCACTTGAAGTAGTGCTTGGACGTGTCGATCGGCTTGTCGCCCTCGTAGGCGCGGACGAACGTGTAGTCGAGGCAGTAGCGGGGGAACGTGAAGTTGTCCGGGTCACCGCCGAACTTGGCTGACTGCAGGTGGGGCGTCGCGACGAGCCGGATGTCACTGTAGATCTTGTAGACGTAGAGTTGATACATGCCGCCCTGATAGAGCGAGACGACCTGGGGAGTGAGGCCCTCGTTGGCTTCCCTGGCCTTCGTCATGATGGCTTCGCGGTTCTCGTTCAGCTTGTTGCTGCGCTCGCCAGGGTCCTCGATCTGGTCGAGACCCGCGTTCATCTCCTTGGTGATGTCTTTCATGGAGACCAGCTGTTGAACCGTCAGTCCTGCGAGCTTGACCTCCTTCTTCAGGCTGCGCGCGAAGTAACCGTTCTTCAACCAGTCCGCGTCCTGCGGGCTTGCGGTCGCGACGTTTCCGCGTGCGCAGTGGTGGTTCGTCATGATCAGCCCACGGGGCGATACGAATGACGCGGAGCAGCCGCCGCCGAAGCGGAGAGACGCGAGACGGGCGTGCTCGAGCCATTTCTGGTCCGGACGGAATCCGTAGGCTTCCTCGATCCAGTCCAGTGGCGGGTTTTCGAACGTCCACATGCGGCCCAACTCCTTGTGTTGCTGGGCAATCAGGCTCGCGGCAAGGAGGGGTAGAACGAGAAGCGAGGAGAGAAGCGAACGTTTCATGGGTAGTGGTCTTGGGGGCACGGTTTCGTGGACGCGGGACTATATCCAAGGGTGCCAGGACCGCATGGGAGATCCCGATCTTCTCTGTCACACCGCGTCCTCAGGGACGCAGGAGCCCGAGTGAACGCAGGCGATGAATGAGTCGTGGGCGAAGACGTTCCTCATTCGGCTGCCGCAGATCCGATCGCAACGTCTCGAGGAGCCGTCCGGTCTCGTCGCGGTCTTTCCGTTGCGCCGCGACGAGCACGTCCAGGGCCGTGCGGCACGCCGGGTCTCCGCCGTGGCGTCTCGCCGACTCGATCGAGGTCGCGGCGCTAGCACCGTCGCCCGCAATCAGGAGAGCCAACGCGAGGTGAAGGTGTGAGCGACCATTGTCCGGGTGAATCTTTGCGAGAGTCGTCGCGCGGGTTCCGGGCGGTCGCCTTTTGCAGCGCGTGCAACGCGTCGTCGCGCTTCCCCATCTGCTGCAGGGCGTATCCGTAGCCTTGCCATGTTTTCCAACTGTTGGACTTCGAGCTCAGGGCGCGTTCGTACGCGGTGCGCGCATTACCGGCTGCCTGCGCTATTACTGCTTGTTGAGCCGATAGGAAACCGCGAAGGACTCAACCTTGGGCGACACGGGAGGATCCGTCTGGATGTTGTTCCTCATGATGAAGCGCCAATTGAAGTACTTCACGTCCTTGGCGAGGAACGACCCGTTGGGTCCACTGAAACTGTTGGTGAACGAGGTCGTGGCGAGGTCGTTTGGCTTCTCGGTGTAGCTCGTGACGGTGCGGTTGTAGAGATACGCCCACCACCTCCGGCCATTGCGATCGTCGTAGTGGCGAATATGCGCATCGCCCGCCTTCAGCGGATCCAACGGGAAGTTCGCGAGGTTCGTCTTGTTGGTGCCGACAACCGGCCAGAACGGGCTCTTGCCGTCGAGCACACTCGCGCCACGGAACTCGGCGACGATCGATGTTCCCGGGGGGAGCCTCTGAAGCGGCGGCTCGAAGTCGTAGACGTAGTTCGGCAGGGTGTCGACGGCATTGTATGGGCCGAGGCGCGGGTCATCTGTTGCCGCGGTGGTCATCCTGTGCGGATCGGCGATCTCGACGAATCCGCCTGTGACGACCGCAGTCCGCTTGAGGAAGTCGGCCATGACCCAGTAGACGGAGTTGTCACGACCAGGAGTGCCGCCGCCTGTGGGGGTGTAACCGCCACTCGCGCGGGTCCAACCGACATGGCTCGGCCCGACGGAGATTGGAGAGGTTCCGCCGCGACCCGCCGAGTAGGCTCGGAAGTACGGCGTCGGGGCAGACGTCACGGCGAGGCTGATTTGCCACCCGTTGATGCCGCTGGCGATGAAGGGGTCGCTCACCGGCTTCTCCGGTGAGTCCGGGTAGCTCCAGAAGTCCGCCAGCAGTGGTAGTGCGATGGTGCCGACGCAGCCACCGGTGATCCAGTCGTTGCCGCCTGTCGAGAGGCTGCGGTTGTTTGCGTTGTGCCAGCCGCCGTCCTTGAACGTGAGGTTCGGAGGCGAGCCGATGATCCGGTTGCCCAAGCCGCCCATGAAGGGAGACAGGAGGTAGGGATACGGGTTCATCTGGGTGGCCGTGCTACCGTTTACGCCACCTTGGACGATCTCGAGTTCGTCACGCCAGACGAAGAGCGGGTTCTTGAGCGTTGTGCCCTTCGTCGCGTCCGTGAACTTCGGGAGCGGGAGATATCGGTTCACGCCGCGGGGTTCGAGGATGGCATCCTTGGCGTTGATGGAGAGCACTGCGTCGAGATACGCGGGGTGCCGCCCTGGCTGGTGTTCGACCGAGCCGTTGGTCCGCGGGTTGGATGCGTAGTTGACCGCGAAGTAAGTGGCAAGGCCGGAGTTCGGGAATGATGGGAACGCGCTGCCACTGGCGACGCACGATTCTGGACGGAACTCGCTGTGCCCGAGAAACAGGGACACCTGGTCGAACTCGTCGAACGTGATCGCGTTGCCGGCGAACGGAGCCCAGTACATCTGCTCGACATCCAGGTTGAAATCCAGCGGATCCGTGCGTGAGAGACTCATGTCGATCTCGCGCCAGACCGTTTGCAGGCGACAGCCGTAGGGGTTGAGCGGATTCTGGATCGGCTGGCCGAACGGGGTGCCCGCTGTGTTGAACACGATCTGCTGCGCAGACGCGAACGCGGTGGGACCCGTGACCGGGCACCAGCGGAGGTTCGAGGACTGCGGTGGCGCCGGGATCTGGTTGACGTTGTCCACGACCTGAGTCGTCCGAGAAGCCGGTCGTGCGATCAGTTCGCCGGTCGGCAGGTAGGACACCGGGCCGAAGAAGTCATCGCTGCGCCACGCTGCGGCGGGGGTGAGGCCGCCTTCCTTCGTGATTTCCCCTGGGATGTACAGATTCGGCTTCTCGTCTTCGTCCGAGTGGGCGAAGCGACGCACGACGTACGCGACGATGTTGTCTTCGAACCACGGCTCGGTGGTGCCGGGTCGGTTGCGCGTGTCGATGGAGAACCCCATCACTACGTTGTCGACGACCTCGAGGTTGGAGATCGGCTCGGCCTGGAAGTCCAGTGCGTTGCCCGACAGGTCCGCGACGCCATTGGGGCCGCCGACGAGGTGGAGGAAGTAGTTGAAGCGGCGCTCGGCGAACGGCTTGTTCTTGTCCTCTTCCGCGGCCTCGCGCATGGCGGGATTCAGGAAGAACCCCAGGGTCGGTTGGACGCGAATCGCGGTCTGGGAACCGTTCTCGTCGAAGATCCGGCTGTGGATCAGATGCGGAGTCTTGTACTTCTCTGGATTGAACGTGCTCGGCTCGATCTTCCGGTCCTTGACGAACTTGGCCATCTCAACCCGGTCCAGGATGTTCCGCGTTGCGAAGAACACCGTGTCCAGCGCGATCAGCGTGTCCATGTCGATGGGCTTGCTGAACCGGATGATGGCGCCGGCAAATGGTGAGACGAACTCGTTCGCGATCACGACGCCGGATCCGGCGGGAAGCGGAGTCGGGTTGAAGCTCATGAAGTTCCGCGCGTCGTCGCCGTAATAATTGCTGTTGCTCGTCGGTTGCGGTCGCAGTCGACGGTGGGTGTACTCCGCGATGATCACCGTTCGAGGCGCGAACTCGCGCAGGAACTCCTCGCGTTCTTTGCCGGCGCGGATCGGGAAGTTCGGATCGTTGCTGGGATCGAGGTCTTCCAGGATGTCTTCGCCGTTGTGCCCGATGAGCGGGCGCACCAGCACGCGAACGCGCTGGACT
The DNA here is from genome assembly GCA_964469555.1 of uncultured candidatus Brocadiaceae bacterium. Lineage (GTDB taxonomy): Bacteria > Planctomycetota > UBA1135 > UBA1135 > UBA2386 > CAYYAQ01. The sequence continues at coordinate 29,193 of CAYYAQ010000010.1, forward strand.
CCAGGCTTTCCGTGGTCGTCCGCAGGGTCTTGCAAGATCTCCATGGACGCGATCGGCGCGCCGGAAGTCGGGACGAGCAAGCGGATCAGGTCCCCACGGTCGAGCTCGTGGTCGATGCCGTTCTTGTAGATCGTGATCAGCTTGGTCTGCGAGTTCACTGGTTCCACGCCTTCGAGGTACATCAGCATCTCACCGATGACCCGGGGAGGCTCGGCGTCCCGGATGAAGCCACGGGCCAGGTCGGCGGAATTGTCGTTGGCGTTGCCGGACCGGAAGTCTCGGATGATGCTGTTGAAGCCGTTGTTGTTGCGCCCGCGCAGCGTGCCGTTCGGATCCTGGGCCATGCGGTCGATCTTGAGCTTCCCCTCGAGCGCGATTGCGAGGCGGATGTTCGCGCCTTTCTGGTCCGGGGACTCGGGCATCCCGCTCGCAGTGTTGCGTGAGCCGTAGATGAGACCTTCGGTTCCGAGGAGGATCGCGTCGATGATGATGAGGTTGTCGCGGACGGCAATGCGCGTGTCGATGACCTGGAAGTCGCCCTCATACTTGTTGTCGTTGGGGTCGCCCACGATCTGGAGAAGCTGGATCGCCTCGGTGTTCTTGGGGCCGAGGACCCGGCCGTACTGGTCCTTCGCGTAGAAGAAGTCGTCGGTGATCTCCAGCGTGTTGGAGAAAACCAATCGTATGCCGGCGTTGCGGGGCACGACCGAGTAGGGAGAGACCGTCGAGTTTCGACCAAACTGATTCGGCGACACCGAGCGCACGTTCCGGTCAAGCCTGTCCACTGCAGTGACGAATTCCGGGGATCCGATCTCACGCGTGATCAGCAGGCGCGGCTGCAGCGTGTCCGGATTGGCACTGATGAAGTCGTAGAGGATTTCATCGTCCCTCTTGTTGGATCCACTGTCGCGCTCGTCCTGGATGTCGATGCCGACCAGAGTGTCGGACTGGAACAGGTCGATCACCGTGCTCCCGGCGATGTTGCGCAGCCCGTAGACGTCGACGAGCTTGCCGTACTGAATGCTGACCAGGTGCCCGCCGGTGTTGGCGCCGATGCCCGAGGTCCCGGATCCGCCGGAGCCGCTACAGCCACTGAGGGCGAGGCCGGCAAGCAGGCAGCCTGACAGGGCGAAGCGCGTGAAGATCGTGTGAATTGGGATCACAGGTGATGTCTCGTGCATGGACCTCAATCCTTGCGGGGGGCAAATCAACTGGCAGGGCAACGCCACGATGGTAAGCCGGTCGTCTGTACCGGTGTGACGCTAGTAGATAGGCGCGTAGTCACGCAGGAGCACTGTAGTCCGCCCTGGTCATAGAGGCAATTCCCGCATCTCCCGAGATTCATCACATCTTCGTTTGTACGGGCGGTTTCGCTCATTCCGGACCGTCTCGATCTGAGCCTTTCGCGGCTGGTCCACGGCCCGGCTCAGGCTGGCCCCGGCCGCGATGGGGCTTCCCCCCGGACCCGAGTGGAACTGCCAGCACAAGCGCGTTTTCGGTTGACCCCGCCGCGGCCTGGCGGGTTGAGTGGGTCCATGGAAGGCACCATCGCGGGACCGATCTGCCCTCGCTGCTTCGCGGCGCCGGGGAGTAGCACGCGATGCGCCGGGTGTGGTCTCGAATTCGAACTCGCGGGCAACCTGCTCGACACCCTGGGCCCGGAAGAGCGCGGGGCGGATGCGGCCCGGGTGGAGCGCTTCTACGCGAAGAATCCTTTTCCTGGGTACGCGCCAGCGGACGATGCCGGTTCGCTCCTCGATCGGTCGCGTCGCTCCGCGTTCCTGAGCGAACTCGACGCGGCGATTCCCGCGCGCGCCCGGGTCCTGGATTGCGGTTGCGGAACAGCCCAACTCGCCGCGTTCCTGGCACTCGCAGGGCCTCGGCGCACCGTGTTCGGGTTCGACGGTTGTCGGGAGTCGCTCGAGCTCGGCGAGCGCTTCCGTGCGGCGACGGGGACTTCGAACCTGCAGCTCGTGCGGGCGGACCTCTTCGGCTTGCCGATCACGGCCCGGAGTTTCGATGTCGTCATCTGCCGGGGCGTGATTCATCACACCCCGGATCCGGACGCTGCCGTCGCGAGCGTGGCGGACGCGGTGGCGCCGGGTGGCGTGCTGGTGTTGGGTTTCTACGAGTCGCAGGCCCGGCTGTTCCACCGCGCGCGCCGGTGCATCGCGTGGGTGACGCGGCGACCGGTGTCGTTGCTGGATCCGATTCTCCGCCGTCGCGACGTCGACGCAGAGAAGAAGCGGATCTGGATCGAGGATCAGTACCGGCATCCGCTCGAGCACATCGTGCCCCTGCCGAGAGTGGTGCGTGTGCTGGACGAGCTGGGATTCGAGTGGGTGCGCACGGTGCCGCCGGCGCCGCTGGGGCAGTCGATGTTCGAGGCGACGCCGGGTGCGACGGGTGCGTCGCTGGCGATGTTGCGATTCAGCTGGATGCTGCGGGGACTGCGCGACCCGGACGCGGGGCTGGTCTGCTACGTCGCCCGCCGCCGCCCCGGAACCGGCAGCTAGCGGATCTGCAGCGACTTGATGGCCTGGGTCCGGATGGACTTCGGCACCGTCGGGTCTCGAGTCAGCTCCTGCAGGAGGGCCCGAGACTCGATCGTGCGATTCAGGAAGCGGAGGGTGATGGCGCGGTAGTACCGTGCCGAGGCGTGGCGCGGGCGCGCCCGGATGACGTCGAGGAGCGTGTGGTCAGCCACTTCGTACTCTCTGGCATCGAATGCGAGGAGGCCGCGCAGGAACTGCGACGCCGGGTCCTCTGGTCGACGGCGCTCTAGTTCGGACGCGATGGTCGAAGCCTCGGTTGTCGGCAGTACCTGCATCGTCAGGACGATCAGGGGTTCGTGGGGGTCTTCAAACGCGGACTCTTCGCGCCAGGCGAGTCGCACCTGTTCGACGACCCTGTCCGGTCGCTCCATCTGGCGGTAGAGGCGGGCGAGATTGCAAAACGACATGTGGCGGGTCCGACCCAAGCGCAGAGGAACGCCGACAGCTCGCACCAACATCCGCTCGGCCTCCTTGTACCTCTTCCGGTCGGCGAGGAAGTTCCCGTACTCGTTGATCGCGTTCAGGAATCCCGGGTCCAGCGCGAGCACTTCCTTCCAGAGTTTCTCCGCCTCGTCGAAGTCGCCGAAGCCGCGCCTGAGTCGAGCGAGCGCGTCGAGGTTCCGAACGCAACGCCGGTTGGTCGAGGCATCGCGGATGAGGCGGTTGGTGTCGTCTCGCCACGCGCCGTTGTTCTGGTAGATGACGGTCGCGGAGATCACCAGCCAGAGGCCGACCAGGGGGACCATCCAGCGTCGCCGCGCGAGCGTCGAGCCCCACGCGACGAGGAATGCGATGGCGAGTGTCGGGGTGAAGTAGAGCCGCTCCGCGAAGATCGTCCCAATCGGGAAGGGCACGTTCGAGACCATGAACCCGAAACCGAAGAAGCACGCGCACGAGACGAGGAGCAGTGGGCGGGTCTTGCGGAACGCGATGCCAGCGGCGGTCCACGCGAGCAGGATCGCCCCAGCCAACAGGAACCGGAGATCGAACGTGGACGCCGCCAGGTCGAAGGTGACAGGGCCGTAGTCCGAAGTGAGACCGACGGGCCAAAGGCACTTCCACAGGCCGTATCCCCACAACATCACTCCCGTCTGGATGCGGGTCGCCATGCCCTCGTGCCAGAGCGGGTTTGCCACGTAGGCCGCGGGCGTGTTCTCGATTCCGTCGAGGGCGAACTGACGCAAGACCAGGAACAGGATCAGTGGCGGCAGGCCTATCGCCAGGAGTCGCATCGCAGCGGTCGCATTCAGTCGTGGACCACCGGTGTGCGCCCGCGCGAATGCGTAGACGAAGAACAACGGCAGCCACGCGAGCGCGCTCTCCTTCGATGCGAACGCCATGAACAGCAGCACTCCCGCGCCGAGGGCATGGAGATGCGACGGCGCCCGGCAGCAGCGTGCGGACGACACCGCGAACAGGAGCGCCTGCGCCCCGAAACAGAAACCGAACAACTCGGCGCGGCCCACGATCCCGGCGACGGTCTCGCTGTGCAGCGCGTGCAGACCGAAGACCGCGGCGCCGAGCAACGCCGGATAGAAACGTGAGGTCAACCGGGCGATGAGAGAGAACGCGAGCAGGACGGACCACGCGTGCAGCAAGACGTTGATCAAGTGGTGTGGGACTGCTTCGAGGCGCGGGTCCGCGTCGACGCCACCCTGCAGTTCGTTGGTGAGTGCGTAGCTGAGGATGGTGACCGGACGGTAGAGCCGGGTCTTCGTGCCGTGGTCCCCTTCCCAGTAGTTCGCGGCGAAGTAGTCGGACAACGGTCGCAGCTCGGCGACCATCGGATTCGGGTCTCCTCCTGGTAGCTTCGCCTTCGCGAGCAGCGGGTCGTCGAGCGCGTATTGGTTCATCACGGATGGTGCGTACACGCCGAGCACGATGATGAACAAGGCCGACAAGAGCGCCACTCGCTTGACGCGGGACGGTTGCTCCACAGTCTCGCGGGAATCCCTCATGCGCCGGATGGGCTGACCGAGTCGTGCGCCTGTCCGTTGGAGTCCACCACGCGCGAGTCCACGACGAGGGCGTCGAGTCGGCTGCGTTCGAATGCCCTGACCGCGTCGGCTTGTGTGCGGACGAGGGGCGAGCCGCGCAGCTTGAAGTCGGCCATCAGTAGCACCGGATCGTCGAGTGTCATGAGGAGTGCGTGGAGCTCCGGGTCGCGCCGGCTCGTCACGATGTGCGGCCACGCGGTGCCATCCGGGGTCACCGCCGAGGCGGCGATGTCGCGCAACCGTTCCCGCGCGGCGAGCTGCAGGCGAAGGAAGGGCGCGTCGCCGGATGGGAGTTCGAAGAATCCCGCCGCGAGATCTTCAGGTACGGCAACGCGGCAGGTCAGGAACGGTTCGAAGACCTGGATCGCCTCCAGCAACCTGCGATTTGCGTTTTCCGCGCCTGGGCACGCCATGACGCAGCGGTTTGGGGTGCTCTGATCGCCGAACTCCATCTCTCCGCGCGACCAGCCGATGACCTCGCCTCCCAGCAGTCGCTGCTTCATCTCCGCGACCAGTCGATCGGACAGGTCGCTGGTGCCCGGCGCGGCGGTCCGGCTCAGGTTCAGATCGAAGCTGGAGTCCGTGCGGCTCCCTCCTTCGACGGCGTGGTGGACGAACAGCGCGGCGCCGAGTGCCCCGCCGGCTTTCGTCGCGGATGCGGGGATGAACAGATCGGTGAACGGTCCGTCCGCCAGCACCCGCGCGTTGACCCGCCGATTCGTCGCCAACTGCCCGGCGAAGCAGAGGTGCGGGCTGGGCGTGCGTTCGTGCGCGGTCCGAGCGAGCGCGAGGACCCGGTCCTCGAGGACCTGTTGCAAGCTCGCCGCGATGTCTGCGTGGCGGGTGTCCGCGCCTTCGATCAGGAGGAGGTCGCCCGAGAAGCGCGCTGGCCCGAGGTGGTCGCACAGCGAGTCGTCGTAGAGCCGTTGGGAGTCGAACGAGAAGCGAAACGGCGCCTGGTCGATGGCGAAGGGCCCGTCGGCACCCTGCACGAGGTGGTCCATCACTTCGGCGAACGCCGGCTTGCCGTACCCCGCGAGGGCCTCGACCTTGTGCTCGTCCTCGCCGGGGATGAAGCCGAGGAACTGCGTGATCGCGGAAGCGAACAGACCGAGGGAGTGGGGGAAGGTCACCTCGGCGTGAACCTCGAAACGCGTGTCGTGACCGGCGCCGATCGACGCCGTCGCCCACTCGCCTTCGTTGTCGACGGTGAGCACCGCGGCGGAATCGAACGGGGATGTGTAGAATGCGTTCGCACCCAGCGCGAGTTGCTGGTCGGTGAACAGCACGCGCGCGGCGTCGACGCCGAGTTCCTTCGTGATGCGGTTCTTGATCCATATCCGGTCGCCCAGCGACGCGAACATGACGTGCGCGAAGCTGCGCGCGGAACGCGGGAAGGCCTTCATCTGCGCCGCGAGTATTCGCTCGAACTTGCGCAGTGGCTTCTCGTAGAAAACGACGTGATCGAGGTCGGGGGCCCGGATCCCAGCCCGCTCCAGACAGAACTGGATCGCCTGGACAGGAAACGAGGGATCGAGGGAGATGCGGCTGAACCTCTCTTCCTGCGCGGCGGCGACAGTCTGGCCATCGACGAGGAGCGCGGCGGCTGCGTCGCTGTGGAAGGCCGAGATACCGAGGATTCTCATCAGTACTGGCTGCGCGCGTTCGGTGGGGGGACGTCGTCGCGGAACGCGGGTCGTCCACGACCTAGCTTCGCCACGATTCCAAAGGGCAGGAGCAGCGTCCAGTAGAGGACGTAGAGCAGCACGCGTGAGAAGCTGGCGCCCGAGTGAATCCCGAGTCGCTTCCATCTGCCGACGAATGATTCGTTGGGGGGTTGCGCCACGGGAGAGATTGCACGGGCTCGGTCGGTCGCGTGCAACAGGCAACCGATGGCGGCGCAAAAGTCCACTGAGCCGGGTCTTCGTATCAAAACCCCACGGGGTCCGACAGCGCTCCAGGTGTTTCGGTTCCGGTTCCCAGTGCAAGCCGCTGGGCGTACACCCAATAGAACTTGCTCAACGACCAGTGGGAGAAGCGAGCCAGTCGGCGTAGGATCCCCAACCTTCACCCGGTGGGTGAAGTCCATGTACCGGAGACCATCCATGCGCCACACACGTTTCGTGTTCGTCGCTCTGACCCTGACCTCGTGCTTTTCCGCACCGGAGTCGAGCCCCGCCCAGTCGAAGTCGCAGAAGAACATCGTCTTCATTCTGAGCGACGACCACCGCTACGACTTCATGGGGTTCATGGATCGTGCGCCGGCGTTCCTGGAGACGCCGAATCTCGACAGGCTCGCTCGGGAGGGCATGCACATCGCGAACGCGTTCGTCAGCACGTCGCTGTGTTCGCCGAGTCGAGCTTCGATCCTCACCGGGCAGTACATGCACCACCACAAGGTCGTCGACAACCAGCGATCCGTGCCACCCGGGACCGTGTTCTTTCCGGACTACTTGCGCAAGGGTGGTTACGAGACTGCGTTCATCGGCAAGTGGCACATGGGTCACCAGAAGGACGATCCAAGGCCGGGGTTCGACTACTGGGCGAGCTTCAAGGGCCAGGGGAAGTACTTCGACCCGGAGCTGAACATCAACGGTCAGCGCAAGCAGTTCAAGGGCTACAACGCCGACGTGTTGTCCAGGCTGGCCGTGACGTGGCTACGGGAGCGAAGGGGGAAGGACAAGCCGTTCCTCATGTACCTCTCGTTCAAGGCAGTCCACTACCCGTTCAAACCCGCGCCGCGCCATCGCGGTCGGTACGCAGACAAGAAGATCGACTACCCGGAGACGATGGCAAACACCGAGCGGAACTACCGTTCGCAACCGCGGTGGGTGCGGGACAGGCGCTACTCGATCCACGGCATCGACCACATGGAGACGGGTGCCTTCGACAAGGATCCGGTGCCGGACTTCGACGCGCTCTACCGCGGCTATGCGGAGGCGGTGCACAGCCTGGACGAGAACATCGGCAGGGTGATGGACGAGTTGCGGGCGGGACCGCTCGGCGAGAACACCCTCGTCATCTACATGGGCGATAACGGCTTCCACCTCGGCGAGCACGGCTTCTACGACAAGCGCGATGCGTTCGAGACGTCGATGCGCGTCCCCATGCTGGCTTGGGCTCCAGGGACGATCGAGGCGGGATCGAAGACGACGGCGATGGTCCAGAACATTGACATCGCGCCGACGCTGCTCGACATCGCCGGCGTGAAGGCTCCCTCGACGGCGAAGTTCGACGGGAGCTCGCTCGCGCCGATCCTGCGGGGCGAGAAGATCGAGTGGCGCAAGCACATCCTCTACGAGTACCACTGGGAGTGGAACTTCCCCGCGACGCCGACGACGTTTTCGATCCGAACCGATCGCTACAAGTACGTCTACTACCACGGCACCTGGGACATCGACGGGTTCTACGACTTGCAGACCGACCCCATCGAGCGGCACAACCTGATCACGGTGCCGGCGTACCAGAAGCAGATCGGATCAATGCGGAAGCGACTGTTCGACCAGCTGCACGAGAGTGGCGGCATGTCGATGCCCTTGCGTCGTCCCACGGGTGGGCGCCTGGATCAGCGGAAGCGGAGGCGTTGAACCGGCTTCGATCGACCATCATCCTGACCGACGACTACGCGCGCATCGAGTTGAAGGACGAACAGGCGACGCGGGTGATCCAACTGCGCGATGCGCTCGCGCACTTCACCGATCAGAATCGCCTGCCCGTCTCCGCCGATTCGATCACCCGATTGCATGGACCGATCAGCAAGGCGCTCTTCGGCGGCGTGCGCCCAGGCAAGAAACTCAAGACGACCGGACTCTACGAGATCCTCGAGCGGATCAACCAGGCGGATACCCGGACGGTGTTCCTCGCCAGTCACCGCTACACAGAGCGCCAGTCGATGGATCAAGTCTGCGAGGACCTCGCGATTCTCAAGGACGAGTAGCGGAAGCCGCCCACCGGCGTGACGAGGGAGGGCGCAAGGTGTAGTATGCGCTGGCCGCCGCCCCGGTTCGTCCCGTTGAAGATCATGCGTGATCGACCCCTCCCTAACTCGCGACTCGCCTTGCTCGCGGTCATCCTCACGACGCAGACGGCATCCGTCGTCGCGCAATCGCAACCAGACCTCTTCGATCCGAACGTCGTCCGTTCGTACTACCTCACGTTCAAGCAGAGCAACTGGTGGACGTTGCTAGGGCAGAACAAGCGGTATGACAGGGACATCAAGGCGGACCTGCAGGTCGGGAGCATCACGCTGAAGGACATCGGCGTCCGGTTCAAAGGGAACACCTCCTACTCGTACAATCCGAGCTCGCAGAAGAAGCCGTTCAACCTGAGGTTCGACGCGTTCGTCCCTGATCAAGATCTGTTCGGCTACGAGCACATCAATCTCCAGAACGCCTACAAGGACGCGACGTTTGTCCGCGAGCCGATCACCTACGAGATCATGCGGCGCTACATCCCGTCGTTGAAGTCCTGCTGGATCAAGCTCTACCTCAACAACCAGTACTGGGGGGTCTACGTGATCGTCCAGCAGCCGAACAAGCGCTTCCTGGGCGAGCACTTCGCAGCAAAGGACGGCAACCTCTACCGCGGTGACAACGCGACCAGGAGTTCCCGACCGGTGTTCCGCTACTGGGGCACGTCGATCTCCAGCTACTCGTCGCGGTATGAGTACAAGAGCGTCGGGAATCCGAATCCCTGGACCGACCTGATCGACTTCTGTCGCGTCCTGAACAACACGACTATCGTGGACCTTCCGAAGAAACTTCCGCCGCACTTGGATGTCGACGAGGCGCTCTGGTACATCGCTCTCAACAACATCTTCGTAAACACGGACAGCTATCTCGGGACCGGGAACGATTACTACGCCTACAGCGATCCGCGACACGGTCGGTTCCAGATCATGCCGTGGGACCTGAACACCACGTTTGGCGGCTACGACTGGGGCAGGATCCTCGGCACCAACCGCCACTTGATGAAGATCGACTACAGCGGGGGCAGCAGCCTTCGACCGATGATCGAGAGGCTGCTCGCAGTGCCGCAATACCGGGAGCGGTACCACGCGCACTACCGAACGATGTTGGACGAGTTCTTCGATTGGAAGGTCTTGGGGCCGATCGTGGCGAAGTACCAGAAGCTCATCGAGGACGGCGTGAAGGCCGACACGAAGAAGCTCTACGCGACTCAACTCTTCTTCGACAACGCGATCAAGGACGTGCGCGTCTCGGATCGATACGGCACGTACACCGTCCCCGGGCTAAAGTCCTTCGTCGACAAGCGCCGCGCGTATCTGCTGAGCCTCACCGACATCAAGAAGGTCGCGCCGACGCTGAGTGGTCTGGCCCGCAAACCACTGCAACCGAAGCTCACGGACACGGTCTGGGTCACGGCCAAGGTCACCGGACAGGCGGCGACTGCGGTCACGTTGTACAGCCGGACTTCCGGCGCGTGGACCGAGACGAAGATGTGGGACGACGGCAATCACCAGGATGGCGTGGCCAACGATGGCACGTACGGCGCGTCGATTCCGCACAAGCGACCCGGATACGAAGTCCAGTACTACGTCGGTGCGACGGCCACGAGCGGGGCCGTGCGGTTCCTGCCGTCCCACGCAGGCGTTGGAGCGGAGCGCTATCGTCTGATGCCGACTCCGTTCAGTTCACCCATCCGCATCAACGAGGTGCTCGCGGACAACGACTCGGTCGACAAGGATCCCGCGGGCGACTTCGAGGACTGGGTCGAGCTCTACAACACGACGAACGCGGCGATCGACATCTCGGGGTATTACCTCTCCGATCGTTTCGACAACCCCAAGGCCTACAAGTTCCCGGTCAACACAGTCATCCCCGCGAGGGGATTCTACCGCGTCTGGTGTGATCAGGAACCCACCGAAGGACCGGATCACGCGGACTTCAAGCTGGCGAAGGACGGCGAACAGGTCGCCCTTTTCAGCAGTGACGTGAAGGGGGTCGAGATGCTCGACGCGCTCATCTATCCGGATCAACGCAGCGACACCTCGTTCGGGTTCGTGCCGGACGGCGGCAACGTGAGCTACTTCCTCTACGATCCGAAGGGCAAGGCTCCGGTCACCGGGGTCGGCGCTGGAACTGCTGCGCGATACGACCGGCGGCAGAAGGGCAGCGCGCAAGGGTTCACGCTCGGCTTCCTCGGAGATGCTGTCGTCGGCAAGGTCTTTAGCATCGAACTCGCCGGGGCCACCGCGAATTCGACCGCGCTGCTGGCTTTTGGCGCCGGGCCAGCCGCGATCGATCTTGGATTGCTGGGCACGCTCAACATCAATCCGAACGGGATGATCATCATCGGTCTCACCGTCGACAACACCGGCTCGCGGAGCTACCCCAACAGCGTGCCGGCGAGCGCAGCGGGGTTCACGGTCTACGCCCAGGCGATCAGCAGCGACCTGAGCAACGCGATGGCGATTCGATTCACGAAGTGATGGAGTCGAGAGACTCTGACCTCGATCGTTTGGCGACTAGGGTCGCTTGTCCGGGTCCTTGACGGGATCGGACTCCTCGACAGCTTGCGAACCCGCTCCGAGAAGCTCCTTGGCCTTTGCGCGGACCGCATCATCAGCGTCGCGCAGGAGTTCACGCACCCTGCTGCGGACGGCTCCGTCCTCCTGGAAGTCCGCCAGAGTTGTCAGCGCCCCCAACCGGACCTTGGGGCGGCGGTCGTCCACTCCTTCGAGGAGAGTCGTGACCAATACCTGCGCCTTGAGGCCCTTGAGCGCGGCGAGCAGCCCGCCGTGGAAGCTTCCGTCGTCGCTAGGATCGAGACTCGGATCGACGAGCTGCATCAGCCGGCAGGCGACCTCCTCCTTCGGGAGAAAACGCGAGGCGTCGGCGATGTAGGTCTTCACGCGGTCCAGTCGTTGCGCGAGTGGCAGCTCTGGATTCTTGATGGCTTCGAATGTCTCCTCCGCCAGATCCTCCGCCGTGGCTCCTTGGTTGATCGGGCCGGGATATCCCCTCTTCCACTCACTCCCGTTCTCGTTCCCAGCTGCCGACGACTTGACGCCACGATTCGCGGGCGTGCCGGTCAGCGGTTTCGCGCCCTCGCGTCCCGTCTGTTCTTCGCCTGACCCCGCGCCGATGGCGGACGCCGGGTTCTTGGAAGAGACGATGAAGTACGCGGTGGTCGCCATGACAAGGGCTGCGATGACGGTGAATAGGCTTCGCATCTGGGTAGAGACTCTGGTCGAGGTGGCTGTTGCGAAGAAGGATACCCTGGCGGGTGACGAAAGGGTGGTTGGCGTCGACGTTGGGTCTACTTCGTCCCGATGGCCAAGAGGACAGCGTTGCTCAGTTCGGCTGGCATGCCGTAAAGCGATTGCAGCATGAGCTTGGCCCCAATGAGCCCTTTGTCGTTTGGCATGAGGGCTGATAACCTCCAGTTCGTGCCGCCAGGTTGGGGGACGATCTCGAACAAGAGTGGGCTTACGAACAAGGCGCACTCGGGCGACAGGAGCGGCAGCATGTTGAACGGGGCTGCGGGCGGTCCGGTGACCAGCAGGCCGGGTGCGATCGGCGCCCAGGAACCGTTGATGGAGATCGACGTGTTGATGATCGGGTTCGTGGCGTCCAGCACCGCCTTGTTCGTGCCGCAGCCTTCGCCAACGTGTTCGACCGTGCCAGTCCAATCGGTGAAGCGATAGACCTCCGAGCCGAGAAGACCGTCGTCCGCGACGAAGAAGAGTTGACCGTTACAGATCGCAAACTGGGATGGCGAGTTCGAAGGGGCACCTTTCGTGAGATCACAATAGATGCCCGTGCCCGACGCTGTGCCGTCCGAGAAGTAGAGTCCTGTGCGGCCGGAGACAGACGCGCTGAAGAACACGCCGGCGCCTGCGCATGTCAAGTTCATCGGCGACGAACTGTTGGTGCCGTTGTGGAGGTCTCTTACGAGGTGCGTTCCGGCTGTGGTTCCGTCCGTGACGTGCAGCTCACGGCCCGTGCCCGCGGCAGTCGCCGTGAAGAACAGTCGCCCGTCGCAGCACGTCAAATTGAGGGGGAAGCTGCCGGAGCTGCCCGCATGGATGTCCTTGACCATGACAGTTCCGGCGGTGGTCAAGTCGGACTTCCACAACTCGATGCCGTTTCTGGTGTCGCCAGCTGCGAAGTAGAGCGTATTGCCGCATACGACGAGACCGGACGGAAAAGAGTTCGAGGTCCCGGATCGGATGTCCTTCAGAAGAGTCGTGCCGGTCGAGGTTCCGTCACTGATGAACAGCTCGACTCCGGTCACGCTGGTAAACGCGCGGAACACGACCTTGTCGCCGTGGCACACGATCTCGGCAGGCGAACAGCTCGACGAACCCCTCTGCAGGTTGGTCACGAGGACAGTTCCCGAAGCGGTGCCGTCGGTCTTCCACAGTTCCCTGCCGAAGACCCCGTCGTCCGCAGCGAAGAACAGCGTGTCCCGGCAAGGCGTGAAGTAGGTCGGGGCGGCCCCGGACGTACCAGGGCGGATGTCTTTCACCAGGACCGTTCCGGTCGGGGTTCCGTTGGTGCGCCACAGCTCGGAGCCGAAGGAGCCGGAGGACGCCCGGAAGAAGATGTTCCCGCGGAAGGCGACGAGT
>CAYYAQ010000010.1:42380-59750 GCA_964469555.1 uncultured candidatus Brocadiaceae bacterium
GCGGTGCCCGTCAGGATGTCCTTCAACAGCTTCGTCCCGGGTGCGGTGCCGTCGGTGACCCAGAGCTCGCGACCGGTTGACGCGTCGGTCGCTGTGAACACGGTGATCCAGTCGGTTCCGGTCCAGCAGGAAGTGAACTGGCTCGGGGCGCTGCTGGCCGTTCCCGTGTTTATGTCCATCACGAGCGCGGTGCCTGTCGCGTCGGACTTCCAGAGTTCGGCACCGACGATGCCGTCGTCGGCGGCGAAGTACAGATCCTTGGCGTTGCTGCACGACAGGCTGGTCGGGACAGCAGAGTTCGTGCGAATCCCGGGGCTGATGTCCTTGAGGATCTTCGTCCCGAGGGCTGTGCCGTCGGTCTCCCAGAACTCGCGTCCTGACCCGGCCGGCATGCCTTCGTCGGCGAAGAAGGCGATGCGCGTTGCGGACAACGCGGTGAATGACGCAGGATCCGAACTCGAAACTCCCGTGAAGATGTCTTTGAGTTCCGAGGTGCCAGCGGTGGTTCCATCGGAGATGTAGAGCTCGCGACCGTTGCCCCCGGTGCCCGAGACGAACGCCGTGAAGAGGATCTTCGAGCCAATGTTGGCCATGTTGTTCGGCATGGAACTCATCGCGCCCGCGAAGAGGTCCTTGACGAGACTCGTGCCGCTGCTCGTGCCGTCGGACTTCCAGAGTTCGCGTCCGGAGCTGCCGCTGGCCGAGGCTGAAAAGTAGACCGTCGAACCGTTCACGTGCAGGTTGCTCGGCGTGCTGCTGCTCGACGTGGGACCGATGTTCGCGACCAGCATGGTTCCGGACGAGGTGCCGTCGGTCTTCCAGAGTTCGTTGCCGTTCACTCCGTCGTCGGCGACGAAGTAGAAGTTGCTGCCGATGGTGGCACCGTAGTGCATGTTCGGCGTGGAACTCGCGACGCCGAATCGGATGTCACGAACCAGCACCGTGTGGTTGGTCGTGCCATCCGTCTTCCACAACTCGGTGCCGTTGGCTCCGCTCGTGGCGCTAAACAGGGTGGTTGTGCCCAGGTGCTGGAAGTAGGTCGGAGAGGAATTGTTGGCTCCCGTGTGGATGTCCTTGATCTGGACAGTGCCGATGGCGGTCCCGTCCGTTTTCCAAAGCTCGGTGCCCGTCACGCCGTCGTTGGCCTGGAAGTAGATCGCGGTGCCCGCGGGGTTCGTCTTCAGGTGGCGCAACTCAGAGCTTATCGAGCCCAGACGGATGTCCTTGATGAGCACGGTGCCGTTCGGGGTGCCATCCGAGCACCAGAGTTCGGCGCCGTTGGAGAGGATGCCGTCGTTGGCCGAGAAGTACAGCTTCTTGCCCATGCACTCGAGGTCTGCTGGGTTGGAACTGGAACTGCCATCCCAGATGTCCTTGACCAACACGGTGCCGGCCTTGGTGCCGTCGCTCTTCCAGAGTTCGGCACCGACGATGCCGTTGTCGGCGCGAAAGAAGACCTTCCCGTTGCACTCGGTAATGTGAGAAATACTGGAGCTGCCCGGACCGGGGTTGATGTCCTTCACCATGGTCGTTCCGACCGCGGTCCCGTCGGTCTTCCACAGCTCGGTTCCGGCTGCGATCGTCGAGGCCTGGAAGTACCAGAATCCCGCGACCTTCAGCATGCCGGCGGGGGCGTTGGCGCCGCCGGACCCGGATCGCGCCGCGGACGGCGCGCTATCGATAGGGGTGGCGCCGATCTTGTTGATGTCCTTGACGAGTGTGCATTTTTGCGCCGAGGCCGTCGCTGCGAGCGCAGCGAAACCGGTGACAGCAAAGATCTTGGTCAGCATGGCGTGTTAGCTCCCTGGGTGAGTGAGAGCGACATTGAATTATATGGGCTCGATGATTGGCGGCAATCCTATGAAACAGGTAGGCGTAGCACCGGTCGAGCGAGCTTCCATTCCGCTCGACCGCGTGAGGCAGTTGCCATACGACGCGCATCACCTGGTTCGAGAGGCGAGTGGTGCGCACGCGTCTACCGCGTCCGGAGCTGCCGATACTTCGTCCGGTACTTTGCGGCGAGGGTTCGGTGCTTGTTGTGAAGGATGACATCGCGGCCTTGCACGAACGCGCGCTCGATCACCGTGGTCAGATCCAGTGGGCTGCTGTTCGTGATGATCAGCGTCGCATCAAGTCCGGGTCGCAAACTGCCCACCCGGTCTGCAATGTCGAGCGTCCCGACCCGGTCGCCGGTCCGGGAGAGGCGTTGTGTGCTTCGCGAAGAACGCAGGCGCGCGGGTCGTCGTGTCCGATCGTGACGATTCCAGGTTGCGGTTCGTCGAGGACTCGATTCCTGGCGTCGAGACCGCGAAGGTCGACGGCGATGCGTTCGACGTGGTCTTCGATGTCACGGGGAACCGCCATTCGATGTCGGGCGCCGTCGAGCGACGCCTGGTTGGGGATGGCCAGCGGCAGCTTGTAGTTCGCCGAAGTCGTGGACGCGAGGATGATGCGAACTTCAGGGCGCTCGCCCAGTCGCAGCCGCCGCTCATGATCGCGGGCCAGGAGCCGTCCTTGCCGGAGTTTCAGGTGTTGATGTCGAGGACGAGGGGGCAGGACTGGGCCGGGAGCGCCGCGCAGGTCGGGAGGATTGCGGTCGAGAGACAGGACGTGGTTCGATTCATGTTGGAGTACCTCAGTCATTCCTGGTGGGGCGCGCTCGAGGCGAACCGAACAGCGAATTCGGGATTTCTGACGAGACTGCGGATCCGCGGGGTTTGAATGGACCGTCAGGCCATCGTAACCCAGTGTCATGTTCATCGCTTGCAGCAGCTGCCACCGCCAGTTCGACGTCACGGATCTGAAGATTGGCGACAAGATCCGGTGCTTGTGCGGGGAGTTGCTCGAGGTCGAAGAGAGGGAGCCGCTGGAGATGCAGATGCTGCGCTGCGCGTCTTGTGGCGGGCAGTTGGAGAGCGGCGCGAAGGCTTGCGGGTTCTGTGGCTCCGAGGTGTCGCTCGCGGAAAGGGGGTACGGCGGCAGTTGCCCGGAGTGTTTCGCCCGGATGCCGAAAGGGGCCAGCTTCTGCTGTACGTGTGGTGTCGCCATTCGACCGACTGCCAAGCTCCAGCCGCTGCATGACAAGCCGTGTCCGCGCTGCAGGACGGGCACGCTCGCGGTGGAGGAGTTCGAGGACGGATCGATTGTCGAGTGCACCGCCTGCGGTGGTGTCTGGCTGGAGGAGTCGGTGTTCGAGACGCTCTCACGCGAGCGTGAACAACACGCGATCTCGAAACATGTCGCGACCCGCGCGAGGCGGACCCACGAGGACGGCGATCTGGAAGCTTCTGATTTCGATTCGAAGGTCGAGTACTTGAAGTGCCCAACGTGTGCCCAGTTCATGCACCGCAAGAACTTCGCGAACGCTTCAGGCGTCCTCATCGACTGGTGCCGCGGTCACGGGTTCTGGTTCGACCGCAACGAACTCGAACGGATCATCAAGTTCATCGCTGATGGTGGACTCGAGAGCGCTCGCGACAAGGAACTTGATCGCCGGGAATCAACATTGCGGCGAGACCGCACACGCGTCGAGACCAGAAAGTCCGAGATCGATGCCGTTGGCATGGGCCGCCCTTCCGGGCGCGGCATTACGTGGGTCGACGGGCTGCTTTCCTTTCTCCACGTCCTCTACTGAACAATGCTCCCACACCATTTCATTCGCCTCCTTTTCGTCTCGCTCGTGCTCGCACAAGGATGCTCCGTGGCCGTGGCTCCACTTGAGCTGCACACTCGCAAGCGCCTCCCGATGGTGACGTCCGGTGGCTTCCGCGCCGTCACGGAGACGGTGCGTTGGGAGGCGCACAAGACCGCGCTCGTCATCTGCGACATGTGGGATGATCACTGGTGCAAGAGCGCCTCGCGCCGCGTGGCCGAAATGGCTGGCCCGATGAACGCCGCCGTCGAAGCGGCGCGCGCGCGGGGCATCTTCATCATCCACGCGCCGAGCACGACCGTCGCTCCGTACGAAGGAAGGCCGGCGCGCGAGAGAGCCAAGAACGCTCCGTTCGTCAAGCCGCCGCAGGCGCTGTCTGAGAAGGCGCGATGGGGGACGGCGTGGTGTTGGCCTGATCCCGAGCGCGAGCCCGGTATGCCGATCGACGATTCGGACATGGGGTGTGACTGCGCGAAGAAATGCACGATTCGCCAGGCGTGGTCGCGGCAGATCGACACGATCCGCATCCATGATGCGGACGCGATCACCGACAACGGCCAGGAGACCTACAACCTTCTCGAGCAGCGCGGTATCGACAACGTGATCCTGATGGGCGTGCACCTCAACATGTGCGTGCTCGGTCGCCCGTTCGGGATACGCCAGATGGTGAACCTCGGCAAGAACGTCGTGCTCGTGCGCGACTTGACCGACACCATGTACGACCCGCGGATGGCGCCGAAGGTCGACCACTTCTCCGGGACGGAACTCGTGGTCGAGCACATCGAAGCGCACTGGTGCCCGAGCATCACCAGTGGCGATCTGGCTGGTGGCGAGCCGTTCCGCTTTCGCGGGGACAAGCGAAACAAGCGCTACTGACTCTCGCGGATCGCCTCGAGTTCTTCCCAACGAGCGTACAGTTGATCGACATCCGCCTGGGCCCTCGCGCGGGACGTGGTCACCTCCTGCGGGTCCTCGCCACCTCCCTGCCACAGCACGGGGTCCTCGAGCTTCGCATCGAGGGCAGCGAGCTCGGATTCGATCGCGCCGATCTTCTCCGGTAGCTTCTCGAGTTCAGCGTGCTCGCGGGTGCTGAGTTTGCGCTTCTTCTCTTTCGGCTTGGTGACGGAAGTGCTCGCCTGTGGGGTCGATGCCGTCTTGTGTTCCGACTGCGCCCGCTCATCGGCCATCTTCTCGAGAAGGAGGCTGAGGTCGCCCTCGTGCACCCGGTGGTTGCCGTGACCGTCGAAGTGCAGGATCCGAGTGGCGATTCGGTCGAGGAAGAAGCGGTCGTGGCTGACCGCGAGCACGACCCCGGGGAATGCACAGAGCGCCTCTTCGAGTGCCCGCAGCGTCATCAGGTCCAGGTCGTTCGTCGGTTCGTCGAGGATGACGACGTTGCCATCGGCGCAGAGGAGTTTCGCCAGCAGGACACGGTTGCGTTCGCCACCCGAGAGGTTCTCGACCTTGGCGTGCTTCATCGCTCCCGGGAACAGGAACTGCTCGAGGAAGCTCTCGACGCGGATCGTGCGCCCGTCGACGTGCACGTAGTCGTTCTGGCCCGCCACCTCCTCCAACACGGTCTTCGACTCGTCGAGATCGGATCGGCGCTGATCGATGGAAGCGAACTTCACCGTCGATCCACGGTGCACGGTTCCAGACATCGGCGACAACTCTCCGGTGCAGAGTTTGAGGAACGTGCTCTTGCCGGAGCCGTTTGGACCGACGATGCCAATCCGCGTGCGGGCGCCGATCTCGAGGTCGAGGCCGTCGAAGAGCGGCGTGTCGTATCCGCCGGTGACATCCGAGAGTTTCAGGACGCGCTCGCCGAGACGCGGGCCGGAGGGGATCGCGAACGCCAGGTCCCGACCGGCCCCGGCGGGGGCGGCGTCGACGAGATCCTGGTAGCGACCGATGCGTGCTTTGGATTTCGTCGTGCGGGCGGGGGGGCCACGGCGCATCCACTCGGTTTCTCGCCGGAGGAGGTTGGCGCGGGTCGACTCCGATGCCTGTTCTCGATCGAGTCGCGTGGCACGGGCGGCCAAGAATTCGGTGTACGCGCCGTCGTACTCGTGCAGGGTCCCGTTCTCCAACTCGATCGTCCGCGTGACGAGGCGGTCGAGGAAGTACCGGTCGTGTGTCACGAGAATGAGAGGGGTGCGTGACTGAAGCAGGTGGTCTTCCAGCCAGTTCGTGACGTGGGCATCCAGATGGTTGGTCGGCTCGTCGAGGATCAAGAGTTCGGGCGCGGAGAGCAGCAACTGCGCCAGGGCGACGCGTCGCCGCTCGCCGCCGGACAGCTCGCCGCACGGGACGTTGACGTCGGCGAGCCCGAGGTCGTGGATCATCGCCTCGATGCGGTGCTCGATGTCGTGTCCGCCCTGGGCGTCGAGGATCGCGTCGAGCCGCGCCTGCTCGGTGAGGAGGCGGTCGAGGTCGTCGGTGCCGGCGGTCACCAACTGCTCGTGGATCGCTTCCAAGGACCGCAGTGTCCCGATTCGCTCGGCGAGACCCTGCCGCACGACATCCACGATGCTGTGATCCGGGTCGAACGTGGGCTCTTGCTCGAGATATCCGATGCGCAGTCCACGTCGCACGGTTCGTTGACCGTGGTCGGGTTGCTCCACGCCGGCGATGATCCGGGTCAAGGTCGACTTTCCCGAGCCGTTTGCACCCAGCAGGCCGATGCGGTCCGAGTCTCCGACGACCATCGACACCTGATCGAGGAGCGTTCGGTCTCCATAGGTGAGGGAAACCTCCTGCAGCGTGAGCAAGCCCATTTGTACGGCGCTAGGTGTAGTTGATGTAGACCATGTGGGTCTGGGTGAACTCGTACAGCCCGTGCTTGCCGTCGGCACCGCCGATTCCACTCTTGCGCCAACCGGCGTGGAAGCCCTGCATTGCCTCGAAGTGCTCGCGGTTGATGTACGTCTCGCCGAAGTGGATCTCGTTGCACGCGCGCATCGCGACGTTGATGTCCTTGGTGTAGATCGACGAAGTCAGTCCGTAGTCCGAGTCGTTCGCGTTGGCGATCGCCTCGTCGATGTCGTCGAACTTCACGACCGGGATCACCGGGCCGAACACCTCCTTGTGGATGATCTCCATGTCCTGACGGCAACCGGTGAGGACGGTCGGCTCGTAGTAGAAACCGCCATCGCCTGGTCCGCGCTTCCCGCCGGTCGTGAGTTGTGCGCCGTCGTCCATGGCTGTCTTGACAAGGGACTGGACCTTCTCGAAACCCTGCTTGTTGATCAGCGGCCCGTAGTCTACGGACTCGTCGGCGATCGGGTCGCCGAACTTGGACGCGGCCATCGAGGTCGTGAGCTTGTCGGTGAACTCGTCGGCAACCTGGCTCTGGACGTACACGCGCTCGGCGCAGTTGCAGACCTGGCCGGAGTTGATGACGCGGGACGCGGTGATGGCATTGACAGCGAGATCGAGGTCGGCATCGGCGAGGACGAGCGCAGGCGCCTTGCCGCCGAGCTCGAGGTTGACCTTGGTGATGTTCGGGGCGGCGGCGGCCATGATGTGGGTGCCGGTGCCGACGTTGCCGGTGAAGTTGATCATCCCGATCTTAGGACTGCTGGCCAGGGCGTTGCCGACCGTCGGTCCCCGACCGTGGACAGCGTTGAACACGCCCGGGGGGAGGTCACTCTGCTCGACGAGCTTGCAGAACTCGACGCAGTTGATCGGCGTCTCTTCGCTCGCCTTCACGACAAGCGTGTTTCCGGTGACGAGCGCGGGCGCCAACTTGCGGGCGATGAGGAAGAACGGGAAGTTCCATGGCAGGATGCCGCCGATCACGCCGATCGGGTGGCGGAACATGAAGATGTTCTCACCGACGCGGTCGGACGGGATGATCTCTCCCTCGATCCGCCGCGCCCACTCCGCCATGTAGTCGAGGTAGTCCGCAGTGAAACCCACCTCGACGCGGGCGAGGCCCAGCGTCTTGCCTTGCTCCTCGGTGATGATGCGCGCGATGGGCTCCAGGTTGTCCCGTACGATCGAGGCCAGGGCGTGGACGTGGCGCGCGCGGTCGTTCGCGGGGAGGTTGCCCCAGGACTTCTGCGCAGATGCGGCGGCGTCCAGCGCGGCATCGACGTCCGCGTTCGTACTCTCCGGGACCGTCGCGAGGTGCTGCCCGGTCGCAGGATTGATGACATCGATCCGCTCGGACCCGGATGAGGGTTGGAAACGGCCTGCGATGAAGTTGTCGAAGTTGGACATGGCTCGGCGTGAAGTAGAGGTAGTCGGGCGCGCAGCCTATTCGACAGGAGTCTTCGACCCAACGGAACTCCGATGGCACAGATTACAATCCCCACGCGCGCCGTGAGTGGGGTCAGTTGCGGTCCTGCTCCGCTTCGCCGCGAACGTGGGCGCCGCCGTCCGCGTCGAGTTCGACGTGAATGACGTTGGGGTTGCAGCAAACCGGACAGTCCTCGACGAAGCTCTGCCGAGAACCGGCGGACCAATCGATCGGTATCACGATCTGTTCGCCGCAGGAGTCGCAGATATAGGTGCCGTCCTCGGGCATCGGCTCACTTCCCCAGGATGGAGAGCATCGCGTGGGCAAACGAGTCCCCGATGAGAAAGTAACTCTCGGCGTTGCCGAACCAGTGGTGGCCGTGACCGACGTTGGGCGAATGCTCCTTGGGGCGTAGGAATGAGCGGGTCTTCACGAACCGGATGTTGTCCGCGAACTCGGGTCGTGTCGCGATCACTGCCTGGTTGGCGCGGAATACTTCGTTGCTAGCGTTGCCTGTTTCTCCAACGACGACAGGCAAGCGCGCCGAGTTGAAGTGCTTTCGCACGTCGCGGATGAGATGTGCGAGGTTTGATTCGTAGTCCGCGACGGCAGCCTTGTCGAACATGTCGTTCCAACCCTGGAACCAGACGAATCCCGCGATCTCGTACCCGCGGCCCGCGTAATCGGGGAAATACTTGCCGAGGTTGTCGAGCACTTCGCGGCACTCCGCGAGCATCTTGGTGTAGTAGGGGCCGACATCGCCCCCGGCGCTCGGGGGACGAAAGTCCTTGTAGAGACTCTTGCCACCCCACGCGGCTTTCAGGAGCAGTACCGGAGCGTCGACGGCGTCGCCGATCACGTGGCCGAACTGGAGTTCCGGGCCGAAGTGATGTCTTCCCGGGTAGACCGCGTAGCCGATCGAGAGCTTGCCCGCCTTGAGCCGCGCGTCCTCACCCGCCCGGTACCAGACGCGGACGTCATCGCGCTCGGCCCACTTGCCGCCCGCGTCGCGCAGGTGCCGGAACTTGGATGCCTTTCTCGGGTCCTCCATCAGGCGGATCAGGGTGCCGCGACCGCCGTTGTAGTGCTTCTCATGAACGAGATCGACGACGGCTTGACCTTCCATGTTGGACTGGCCGGCGAGGACGAATACTCGGATTCGCTGTGGCTCCGAGGAATTCGCGCGGGGTTCAGCGCAGGCGGGAAGGACGGCAAGGAGAATCAGGAGCAATCGCATGCGAGGATCATCACACGACCGTGGTGATTCACAAAGCCGAGGATGTGAAGGTCAGGGCTTCGAGTTCTCCAGCTGAAGCAGCGCCGTCGCGATCAACCCTGAGCCCACCAAGATCGAGCCTGCCAGGAATCCACTCGCCCCTGCGGCCAGGATGTAGATCACCACTCTCAAGCGTGGTTTCACTTAGAGCAGTTCTCCCGGGGTCTAGCTCCGGGCATCGCAGTCTTGGTTGCTGCTAGATCTTCAGTGCGGCAAGCAACGCGTCGCACGCGACGTTCGCGATCGTGTTCCGCAGATCCACCCGCTTGGCCTTCTGTTGTGCCAGCGTCTGGTCGGAGTGGCGACCGCCGGCGATGATCTTCGCCATCAGGGCGTCCTGCGCGTGGTAGAGACCCTGCACGGAGTTGAACCCGGGCTTCCAGAGAACGGGGGGCATCTGTTCCAGGTGGGTCAGGATGGTGCGCACGGTGGCGCCGACATCGCCATCGTGGGCGGCGAGAAGGAGTTCGATCACGTCGCGAGTGGAGTACGCGTTGCCGCCGTTGTCCTCGTAGCGCTTCGCGAGTTGCTCCGGCAGGCGGACGTCTGATGGCAGGATCAGGCTGAGTGCGATCAGCTCACGGACGCTACGATAGGCTCGGTAGGTCGCCGCCATGCGGTAGAACGCCGTGTGCGTGTCGCTCAGCGAGCGGATCATGGCCTTGCGGTCTTCGTGTTTCTTGGGGATGCAACGCTTCACCCAATCCGAGAGCATGGCGTCGTAGCAGAACACGCCCGTGCCATTGCCCGCGGTGCGCTCCAGAGCCTGGTAGAAAGTCTCCGCGCCGTTCTTCCAGGAGTCGAGGAAGACAGCGTGGTCGTCGGCGGACCGGTCGTTGTCCAGTTCACGGAGGATCGCTGCGAGGGCGTAGTCCGAGTCGATGGCATTACCCGCGAGAAGATCCTCGATCTCGGCCTTCATGCGTGCCCGGTGCTTCGTTCGCTTGCTCGCGCGCTTCCTGGTCGCGACGGGTTCGCGGTCGACGATGTCGCCGTATGCGAAGCGGAACTCGCAGCGCGGCTTGAACGGCAGTTGTTCGACCATCGAGACGGACTTGTCGACACCCGTCTCGGAGTTCATCTTGCGCTTGGCCATCTTGAGGGGCTTCTTGCGGGCCTTGCCGCCCTTCGTGCCGGCTTGCCGGTAGGCGAGGAGGCTGCGGAGGTACGGGTCTTCGATCCGCTTGACTGCGGCGCGAACCTCGGCGAGGACAGCCTTCTGCCTGCGTTCGCTCAGCTTGGCGAACTTCCGCATGGCCGCGTCGACACCCTTGGAAGATGCGGCGACGTTGACAGTCATGGCTGCGTGAGTCTGTGCACCAACATCGCCGCTCGAGAGTGTGAGCGCGAAGACGGCTGCACCGACTACGTACAGACTGATACCTCTTGTTTGATTCATGTGTGATCCCTCTGGCGCCCTGGGAGTGGTGTGGCCGGCGCCCTACTACCCAGTAAGGGCGCTTTTCGCGGTGGTTCCTGTCACGGAAGAAAAGGAAACTTCGCCGGGAATACGCGAATTCATCCGGATCGTGGCTAATTCCCGAAATCGGGAGTTTTTCTCGGCGAATCGCGTGCGCTGTCGTCGCTTGCGATCTGGCGCGGATCTGGTTTCCGGGCGCTGGCAGCGAGCACCACGCCGATGAACACGGCGAGCGCTGCGATCACCAGGCGCGGCGACGAGGATTCGGCCAGGAAGGCCACGCCGCCCAGCGCCGCGAGCACGGGTGCAACAGGTTGCACGATGGCCGCTTGCGTGGCGCTCAAGTACGCGAGCGCGTGGTGCCACAGGATGTAGCCGAGGCCTGAGGCGATCGCTCCAGAGGCGACGCCGGGTCGGAAACGCCAGAGCGTTTCGTGGTTCGACAGATTGGAGCTTCGCAGTCGGGGCGACCGTTCTCTTGACGTTCTGCCCCTGAGCGAGGATCGAGGAGCCGAGTCCGAGAGCGACACATGCGAGCGCGGGGAGGGTGTTCACGACCCTTCGTTCGAGGTGAGGTGATCCGACAGAGCGGCGGATCATACTCCCAGCGTTGTCCCGAGAACGTTTGGAACGTCCAGACGCGAGCTACTTGCTGCGCAGCGCGGCGCGCAGTGAGTCGTCGACGAGGGGTGGGGAGTCTGGGGACCACTCCGCAGATCGGAGCTGTTCGACGGTCAAGTTCTTTGCCGATCGAAGGTCCGCATCGCGCACGTCCGCGCCTTTGAGGATGGCATGTTCCAGATTCGCACCGGACAGGTTTGCATCGAAGAGGTTCGCGTCGTTCATTCGCGCGTGGCGAAGGTCGCAGTTGCGAAGATCCGACCGTCGCAGGTTTGCGTTCTTCAGGTTTGCGTAGCCGAGCTTCGCGCCGGTGAGGTTGGGACCGCGCAGTTGTGTGAACCCGAGCGTCTTCGGCACGATGCGTCCCGAAGTGATCAGCTGCGAACGGAGGGCGCCGGAGAGGTGGGGAGGGCAGCCTCGGCTCCAGAGAGCGGACTGCAGCTGTCGAGCCGTGAGGTTGCGCACGCCGCGGAGATCCGCGTGTGTCAACCAAACTCCGTCGAGTTTGCAATCGAGCAAGTTTGCGCCCGCAAACTGGGCGCCGACGAGATTTGATCCGGTGAGGTTGGCGCGCGTCATGTCGGCCCGGTTGAGGTAGCACCGAGTCATGTTCGCGCGCAGGAATTTCGCATCGACGAGATCGCAGCCGGTCATGTCGACCTTGGCGAGGTCGCTGTCGGTGAAGTCAGCACCGCGGCAATCATTGCCGTTGAACAAGGCGTGGGGATAGTAGCAGCGGCGCATGTCTGCTTCGCGGAATGACCGACCGCGGAGGTCTTCGCCACGTTTGTCGACGCCTCTCGTGCTTTTGCCGCGGACCCCCTCCTCCGCGATCTGCTCCATCTGCTGGTTTTCCGACGCGGTCGATTGGCAGCCGGCGAGGACGAGTGAGATGGTGAATGTGCACGTTTTGTTCATCGCGACGAGATGGTAGCTTCACGCGCCATGAAACTGCCAGTCCTCCTGCTCGTTGTGCTCGTGTTCTCCGGGTGTCAAGAGCGGCGGTTCAACATCAGGCGTATGCCTATACTCGGGTCGACGGCGAAGATCCCGATCGAGGATCTGTTTCGCGACGGATTCATCATCGACGGACTCCTGAACTACACCGTCAAGAAGGACCCGACGTGTCGGCGCGACTGCGAGTCGAAGCTCGTCCCGCTCGGCGAGATGATCACCCTCACGGGCGCGCACATCGGCACGATCACCGTGTCACGCGAGGTGGACAGGTGCCGGCGCGTCGCTGCATACTTGGACAGGGATGCCGGTGGTCGGGTAATCCGCACGTTCAACGACATGTGGGCCGCGCGGCGGGAGAACCAATACGGGTCGCTTCTCTACACCCAGCAGGTGCCGATGATCCGTGGCAATCCCATGGCGGTGCACGACTGGTATGCCGCAGGCATGCGCGTCGTGCAACTCGCGTACAGCAGCCGCATCCCCCTGGCGCCGATGCGCAAGAAGAACAAGCTCGCCGGTGGCTCCGACGAGCCGCGTCAGGGGTTGACGGCGTTGGGTCGCGACGTCGTCAAGGAACTCGTCAAGCTCAACATGATCATCGACGTCTCGCACTGCAGTGAGAAGACGACGACGGAGATCCTGGCGATGACCGACGTTCCCATCCTCGCGAACCATGCGAACGCGAAGGCTCTCACGCTGGCTGTCCGTGGTCCGATGCTCCTCGGTCGGAACAAGAGCGATGACGAGCTCATCGCCATCGCCCAGACCGGTGGCGTGATCGGTGTGACCACGGTCGCGTGGATGCTCGATCGCGACGGCGACACGAAAGCCGACATCGCCGATTTCCTCGCCCACGTCGACTACATCGTGAAGCTCGTCGGGATCGACCACGTCGGTATCTCTTCGGATTCCCGCGTCGACGGCTGGGCGGTCGACGACATCCACTACGCGGACGCCACGCTCGCCGATCCGAAGCGCTGGTTCATCGTGGCGCAACGGTTGCGGCGGGACTTTGGTTACTCGGATGAGATGCTGCACAAGATCTTCGGGCTGAACTTCAAGCGTGTGTACGAACAGGTGCTGCCAGGAGTGCATCCACCGGAGCTCGCTGAAGGGAGTGTCGACGAGCTCGTGTTCAAGCCTGCCGTCTATCGCGGCGTGCCCTTGCCGACGCACGACGTGGAATTGCAGGTCGAGAAGAGCGGTTCATTCCAGAGGTCGCGAACCTGGAAGAGCTCGGGCGACACCCGGGTCGACATCAGCGACCTGCCCGCAGCGACGTATCGATGGCGCGTGGTCGCCGTATCGGGCGACATTCGGGCGGCATCGGATTGGCGCGGGTTCGAGGTGGCAAAATGAGGACGCGGTTCCTGGTCGTTGTCCTCGCCGGCATGTCCGGATGCCAGCAAGCAGAGGTCGATGGCTCGGCTCCGACGAGTTTTGACATCGTGATGCCGCGCGACCACGCGGGGCCGATCACCGGGCGTGTGTATCTGACGATTGGCAGGGACCCGGCGAATCCCGAACGCGGGAAGCGGAGTCTCGGGCATCAGCCCGTCGCTCGAGGCCGCGGCGTGCCGTTCTTCGCGACTGACATCGCGGCTGCGCCGCCGAACAGCGTCGGCGCGACGATCGATGGGTCGACGCTCGGTTATCCGTTCGCGAGTCTTCGTGACCTGCCGGCGGGGGACTACTGGGTGCAGGCGGTCCTCAACGTCTACACGAAGCTCGATCGCGCGGATGGGCACCGCATCTGGGCGCACATGGATCAGTGGGAGGGGCAGCACTTCGGTTGGGCGCCCGGAAACTACATCAGTGCGATACACAAGGTCCGCGTGGCGCCATCCGGTGGTGAGCGTATTCGCATCGCGCTCGTCGAGCGCCTGCCGGACATCGAGGCGCCAGTGGACACCAAGTGGGTGAAGCGCGTGAAGATTCAGAGCGTCAAGCTGACCAGGTTCTGGGGTCGACCGATCTTCATCGGTGCGACGGTGCTGCTGCCGCGTGGCTACGACGAGCACCCCGGAGACAGGTACCCGGCGATCTACTACCAGGGACACTTTTCGCTCTCGCCGCCGAACGGGTTTCGCACCGAGCGCGTTCGCGAGAGCAGAGAATCGATCGCCAAGCGGAAGGATCGTGGGATCGAGAACGCCTACCAGTTCTACCGAGCCTGGAATAGCGACGGCTTCCCGCGCGTGGTCGGGATCACCTTCCAGCACCCGACCCCGTTCTTCGACGACTCGTACGCGGTCAACTCCGCGAACAACGGGCCGTACCAGGACGCGCTCATCGACGAGTTGATTCCGTATCTCGAGAAGAAGTTCCGCCTGGTGCCGCAGGGTTTCGCGCGGGCGCTGACCGGAGGGTCGACCGGGGGATATGAATCGCTCGCGCTCCAGATTCACCGACCGAAGTCCTTCGGCGGCGTGTGGAGCCTCTACCCGGATTCGATGGACTTCCGACGACTGTTCGGCATCGATATCTACAAGGACGCGAACGCGTTTCGCGTGCCAGGTTACGGCGGTCTTCGTCCGGAACGGATCGCCGTGCGCGACCGTGAGGGGCAACCCCTGCAGACCATGAGGCAGCTGAGCACTCTGGCACGCGTGCTCGGTAGCCGCGGGCGTTCGTGTGATTACCTCGAGGCTTGGGAAGCGGCGTTCGGGCCGGTCGGCGACGACGGATACCCGCGCCCGCTCTGGAACAAGGCGACGGGCGAGATCGACCGCGAAGTCGCCTCGCACTGGCGCGACGGAGGCTACGACCTCTCGCACTACGTGAAGACACACTGGGCGCGGATCGGGAGGGATCTCGCGGGGAAGATCCACGTTGCGGTCGGCGACATGGACGACTACTTCTTCAACCTCTCGGTGCTGAAGTTCCAACAGACGTTGGAGAGTCTGAAGGATCCGGCCTACGGTGGTGAGGTGTTCTACGGCAGCCCGCTGAAGGTCCACGGGTGGCGCCACGTGAACAACGCGGAGCTGGTCCGCCGGATGGTGTCGTTCATGGCGCGACGCGCGCCGCAGGGATTCGACACGAAGGCCTGGTATCGCGACTAGTCAATCACTTGCGCACGATGCTGATCGTGAAGCGCCAGTGTTTGCCGCTGGTCTTCAACTGGTCCTTCCGTGTCGCTGCCACTGAGAATGCGATGTCGAGCTGCTTTGGATTCGCGGCGTTGTCGAGCACGGTCGGTTCGCCACCTGACCGGCTCTTCGTGCAGAACCTGGCGCTCGGAATCGTGGTGAGCCAGCGTCCGTCGGGTTCCCTGATCAGGTAGATGTTCCGCGACGTGTCGACCTTGAATCTACGATCGACCTTGATGTCCTTGCCGTGGTGAAGGACGTACACGTAGCGTGTGAGCTCGGTGACGGTCTTCTCGAGCACTTCCTTGTCCGAGTAGCCGAAGGGTCGCAGGACCTTGCGCCACCGTTGGGGCCCTTTGTCCTTCTCGTCTTCTTCGTCCTCCTCGGTCAGTTTCTTGCCGGCCTTCTTGGCTGCGGCCTCCTTCTTCGCCCTGGCCTTGGCCTGGGCGGTGAGTGCCTTCTTTGCCTTCTTGAGTGCGTCCACCAGGGCTCTGGGGACGCCCGCTGGGCGCATGTACACGACGTGGATTCCCGGCCCGACACTCGGAGACTCCAGTGGCTCTGTCGAGATGATCACGCCGACCTCCTGGGGTATCGCCTGGCTCTTGGCCAGGAAGTTGTTCTTGTCCGCCCCCTTGGCCGAGAGATGGTCCAGTGGGACGAAGGACACCGCGTTGTAACTCTTGACGACCTGCCCCTCGCTCTCCAGTTCGTACTGCTCGATGCCCACCTGTCGATCCAGCATCGGCTCCTGTGCGCCGAGGAGCACGGTCGGACGGTCGACCCGCATGCGAGCGTAGGTCATGTCGTACGCGGGGCGGGCGGTCTTCGCGACGCGGAACCCCACGCCGTCGATGACATCGTACTCCCAAACCTTCGCGCGACAGTTGATGCGCATCTCCACCCAGTTCTCGTAGATGAAGGAGTAGATCGAGCCGCCCTTGGCGATGACGTGTCGGTCGCTGAAGTCAGGCGAATCCTTGATGCGGGCTTCCTTGCGGCGGAGCTTGCGCACCTGCGCCTCGAACAGGTCGGCTCCGGTCTGCGGTGCGTAGCCCATCGGAATCACCAGCTCCCAAACCTGACCGAACAGGTCGTCGTGGCCGAATGGTCCACGCGCGGGCAGGCCCATGGTTCCGACAGGTCGCATCGCGGCCCGTTGTGGGATCTTGATCCCAACGCTCTCGGGAACCTTGTCGGACCAGGTCTCCCCGAAGACGTATTCCTTCTTCAAGCCGCCGTTCGCCGCGAACGTCCACTCGGGCTCGTTCGGCAACCGCATGCCGATCCAAGCGGCGTAGCGCATGGATTCGAGGAAGCTGATGAATCGGACAGGCTGCTTCTCCTGTCCCGTCGGGATCGCGTACGGAAGATCCTTCCAGTTGACGGACCAGTACTCGATCGAAGCATGACGGTTCTTGGGGAACTGCTTGTGCGCGACCGGTCGCAACTCGTTGAAGCTGTCGGGCTGTCCTTCTCGCCACCAGTGGAAGGGAAAACGCGTCTTCTTCGCTTTCACGTAGCGGAGGTACTGTTCATTCGTCACCGGGAACCGTCCGAGGAAGAACGACTTCACTGGCACCTTCGTCGGGCCGAGCTCGGACTGCATGTTCTTGAGGGCTCGAATGCGACGCTCCTCGTTGCGCGCGAAGAGCAACGCCGCGACCTTGCGAGCGTGGTCGGCCGTGATACCCATCGGTACGGGCGTGACGGTTCCGGCCTTCCCGACCCTGAGCAGGAAGGACGGGATGCTCGCGGGCGTCTGTGCATCGAGAGGCGCGGCGGCGAACGAACTGCACAGGGCGAGTGCGCTGGCGAACAGCGCGGGGTTCGAGACGAGCGAGTGCATGCGCACCTCCGTCGGTTGGACAGTCAGGATTCGATGGGGATCGACAACACCGCGAGCGTACCAGATTCGTAGTCGGACCGAGATCTGAATGGATTGAAGTTCGTCGGGGACGCCAATCCCAACGAGGGGACTCGCTACCGCCGACTGCGACCATACTTGCGGCGCCCATGAATCCGAGATCGATCGTTCACCAAAACTGCATGCACTGGTTAATCAATTCGCACAATCTGAACGGTGGAGAGATGTGTAATGGCCCGTCC
>CAYYAQ010000011.1:0-58514 GCA_964469555.1 uncultured candidatus Brocadiaceae bacterium
ATCGACTGGGCTGCGGATCAACCGGCACGCGTTGTCGCCGGCGCCGAAGGAAGGACCCGCGGTAGTCTGCGGCTCGCATCCCGCGCCCACGAGGATCACAACAACGAACAGCAAGTCGACCCGGAGTCTGCCCTCGACCTCACCGTCGCCGCCTCGGCGACCGGCGGCAAGAGCGTGCCGGCTGCCGGCGCTTCCGCGGCAGTTCTGTCGACCGGCGGCGGGACCCGACCGCTGACTCTGCAGCGGCTGTGGCCACTGTGCCTGTTGCTTGCACTCTTCTGTTACCTGGGCGACCTGGTCTGGCGCCGCCGCCCGCGACGCGTGGGAGCTTCGACATGAAAAAGCGGAATCTCCGAAGACACTCGATCTGGACCCTCGCGCTCTCGATCTTCGTCGTCGCCGATGGCGCATCGGCACAAGCTGTCTCGAAACCGGCGGGCCTCGATCCCGCCATCGTCGCGAAGATCGATGCGCTCCTGACCCAGCTCGCGGACAAGAACGCGAGCGTCGATTCGACCGACGCCGCTCGCGACCTGATCTGGCGACGCTGCGCCATCCGTCACGGAGGTTTCGGTCCGCTGTTTCGCGATCTCGCGGCACGGCGCGCCACGAAACTCCCGCGCTCGCAAGACCTCCGGCTGATCCGCGTCCACGCGCATTACCTGCGTCGGCTCGGCGACCTGAATGACGCGCGGCGGATGCTCGACAAGATCGAGATCGCGGAAGAGACCGTAGCCGACGCCCTCGCGAAGGCCGATGTCCTCGACGCGCTCGGGAGTGATGACGCCGCGTTGCTCGCTTACGACAGGCTGCTCGCGAAGAAACTCGCACCGGCACTGCAAAACAGGATCCTCCTGCGCAAGGCCCTGATCGGTGGCAAGGCGAAGCCAGCAGCCCCTGCGGCACGGCCAGGGCAACGACCGCTCAAGCCGATTCGAACGATCAGGCGCGCCAAAGCCCTGCCCTTGCGACCGGGCACGAAGGCGAAGCCGGTGGCGAGGTCGGTGGCGAAGCCGGTGGCGAGGTCGGTGGCGAAGCCGGTGGCGAAGCTGGTGGCGAAGCCCCAGTCGCCGCTCGCGAAGTTCGCCTCGCAACCGAACCTCGACAGGGCGCTGAAGAACCAGGCGGCCGTCATCCTCGCGTTGACGGGGGAACAGAAGGACGCGATCCGGGTCTTCGTTCCCGAAGGCAAGGATACCGCCAGATTTCGTCAGGAGGTGCGCATCGCCGAATGGGCGATCGAGGGCGGCGTCTACAAGAAGGCACAGGAGTCCGCGTGGGTCGCGGTGCGCAACGCCAAGCTCAAACGCGACCGCCGCTACGCGCTCACCGTCCTGGTCGAGGCATACCGCCGAGACAAGAAACTCGACGTGCTAATCGATCGGTTCGCGAAATCCAAGGACCTCGACATCCAATCACGGGAGACATGGATCGATCTGCTGCGCGAACGCGGCAAAGTCGACGAAGCGCTGAGGCTCTTCCGCGAGTCCAAGAAGGGAGTGTTCACCGCCGACATGCGCCGCGAGCTCCTCGAGATCTGCCGCGAGGCGAACAAGGATGGGATCCTCGAGGCCGCCTACAAGAAACTCACGGTCGCCGAACCACGGTTCCTCGAGTGGCGCGAGGGACTGGCGAGGTTCTACCTCGAGCGCGGTCGCCGCGAGGACGCGCTCGACACCTGGCGCACCTACCTCGACATCACGGACGACAACCGCTACCGCATGGCGGCCGCGGCGAGCTTGATGTCGCTCGGACTCGACGGGCTCGCGATCGAGTTCGCGAACGTGTGCATGAAGACCGGGGCTCGCGACCGCGAGTCGGCGCTGATGTTCCTGTTCGAACTGCACAAGGACCGCGGGCGCCACAAGGAAGCCGCGGAGGCCCTCAAAGAGCTCGATCGACGGGCCTCGCCCCGGTCGGGCATCCGCAAGGAACTGGCCGACGCGTGGGCGCGACTCGGCGACAAGAAGAAGGCCGTCGAAATCCTGAAGAAGCTCTTCGAAACCCTCGGCGACGAGACGACTCCGGACACGCGCATGAAGCTGGCGTTGATGCTCTCCGAGGTCGGCGAAGAGGACAAGGCGCTCGACCACTGGCAATCGATGTTGCGCAAGATCAACTCGGTGCCCCGACGACGCTACGTGGAAGAGCGATTGATGGCGGTCGCGTCTCGCCTCGGCAAGCTCGCCAAGATCGCGATTCGTCTCGAGAAGAAGCTCATCGCCGGCACCGCCGACGACCGGGACGCCGGACTGCTCGTCCGCCTCTACATCCAGGTAAACGACCCGGTGTCTGCGACTGAGATCATCCAGGAGCACATGGCCAAGTCCGGCAAGAAGCCGATCGAAGTCCTCACCGAGAAAGCGCGCGTGTTCCAGTCCTGCGAGGACTACTACAACTACGAGCTGGTCATCCAGGAGTTGATGAAGGTCGACCCCGAGGGACGCCCCGACTATCTGCGTCAGCTCGCGATGAGCAACATGGAGCGCGGCCAGCGACGGGAGGCCCGCGAGATCCTTGCGCAGCTCAAGGCCGAAGAGGCCAATTCGATCAGCGACGAATTCGAAGCCGGCGTCCTCGCGCTCGCGGGCATGCGCACCCAAGCCCTCGAAGCGTACCGGCGCGGCATCGCAAAGTACCCGGAGCGCATCGACACGTTCCTTCTCCTGTCGAACATCCAGAAGCAACTCGGCAGGCACGAGCGCTCCGCCGGGATGTTCCAGCACCTCGCCGCCACCGCCGAAAAGGACGATCTGTTCACGATCGCGATCGACGGCATCCTCAACATGCGCGACGGTCGCGCCAACCTCGGCGCACCCAACCGACTCGTCGAATGGGCGCGACGCGTCGTGATCGAGCGGGTCGCGCGCCGACCGAACAAGCTCTACCTGCTGCGCCTCGTCGCCGATCTCTCGGATGAACTGAACGACACGGCCATGGCGATCCGCGCGCTCAAGACCGCGGTGCCCGTTGCCGGCGAACAGCGGACGCATATCCTGCGCGAGCTGATGACGATGACGAAGAACCTGTCGATCCCGAGCCACCTGCGCAACAGGCCCGCGTTCAGTCGGATCAACATGGGCCAGAACCCGCAGCAGGATCGACCCGCCCACCCCGACCTCCTGATGTTCGGTCGACGCATCCTCGGCCAGGGCGAGCTCGTCCCACCGCAGACGTACCTCGAACTCGGCTCAGCGTTCCTGAACGCGGGCGAAGTGCAGAACGCGACCAAGACGTTCAACCAAGCCAGCCAACTACCGGAGTTCGCGGAGCTGCGGCGGCAGTTCGCCAGGGCATTCGAAGAGGCGGGATATCCAAAGGAAGCCCAGCGCATCTACGAACAGATCCTGAGCGTGGACAACGGCGACGCGGGACTCGTCACGAAGGTCGGGGAACTGCTCGAGCAGACGGGCCGCGATGACGCGGCGCTCGGTCTCTACAAACACGGCCTCGATCTGCTGCTCGGACGCAGTATCTTCGTGAAGACGGGCGTGAAGAAGGCAGGCGACAAGCCCAAGGTCATCAACCCGCGCCTCTACATGCCCGGCAATCGGAACACCGACGACTGGCAGCGGCACGAAGTGTGGTTGGTCCAGGGGCTACTCGCGACGCTCACCGAGGAGTCAGCAAACACGTTCCTCTCGGACCAGCGCAAAGTGATCGCTACGGAACTCGCGCGCTCCGCAGCGGAACGCCAGGATGGCCGCATCGCCGCCGACGCAAAGCTCTCACACCACACCCGGCTGTATCGAAGGGTCACGCTCTTCCGGCGCGTTGCCGCCGCATTCGGCGACATCGAGGTCGTAGACGAACTCGACGGCAAGTTGCTCGCGCAGTTCGTGAAAGACAACACGTTACTGGAAGAAGCCGTGCGCTTCCGACTGAACTGGGGTTTCGTCTTCTCGGCGCGCAGGCTGATCGCCTCGAGCGATCGACCGGAGAATGAACAGAAGAGACTCCGACTCCTCACCGGTGGGACGAGTGCAGGTGAGACCCCGGGCATCGTCTCCGCCGCCGAGGCCGCGGGCCTGCTGCTCCCCATGCTCGTCGACGGCCAGGACGACGCGGCCAAGATCCTGCTCGAACGACTCTCGCTCTCCACGGGCGACAAGAGCGCGCTCGAACACATGCCGATGCTCGTCGGCGCCGCGACCTACCTCCGCGACGCTGACCTCACCCTGACGCTGTGCCGACACTGGCTCAACCTCGGCATCAAGCAATCACCGGGCACGATGTACGGAACCGTCGAATCGATTCTGCGGCAGGGTCGGAGGATGCTCGACAAGTCTCAACTCAGGAGCCTCACCGAACACCTGCTCACGCAGGTCGTGGAGAACCCCGACACGTTCACGGTCTTCCTGCGCCGCCTCCCCCAACTGCGCGAGAAGGCTGGATCGGACTTCTTGACGCGCGACCAGATCGAGAAACTGATCAAGAGTCGTCTCGACGCGAGCGACCGTTACCTCTTCGGAATCGAAGACCTGTTCGTTCTGCTCGCCGCGGAAGATCGTTCGCCCGTGCTGCGGTCCGTGTGGAACCGCCTCCCGAAGTCGCGGCGCGCGTACTTCCTGCTGCGCCTGGTCTCGGTCCTCGACAACGAGTTCGAAAAGGGATTCAGCGACTTCCTCGCCGCGGGCTTCAAGCAGGCTCTCACCGAGTCGGACGACAAACGCATACTCGGCTTTCAGGTCGACAACCTCGCCGACTCCGGCAAGGTCAATATCGGTCTGCGATTGCAGTTCGTCGAGGCGATGGTCGCGAGCGGAGAGTCGGGCATTCGGATGCAAGGCGGACATGCCATTTTGCTGATGAAGCTCGGCCGGAAGGATGAAGCACTCGCGGTCTTCAAGAAGGTCCTCGCCGCGACATACCCCGAGTCGGGTCGGACGGCGGACCCGATGGCGCGGAGCGTCTACCACCGACTCACCCGCTCACTCGGCAAGGAGCACGGCGACGCCCTGATCGGAGCCTTCGACCTGCTGGAGAAAGAGCGCAAGCCGAGCGTCGCGATGACGAACAACCGCCTCTCTCTGCTGCGACAAATCGGACGAACGGAGAACATCCTCGAGGCTCTCGAAGCGGCGGTGAAGAAGCACCCGAAGCAAGCGAGCCTCCGCCTGCAACTGACTCGCGAGCTCCAGACACGCGGCGAAAAGAGCAAGGCGCTGGCGATTCAGAACAAGGCACTTTCAGAGAACGAGAAAGACAATGCGCTCCGTGCACGCATCGTTTCCGCCTGGCGGGCCTTGCGGAATCCGGTGCGGGCCCTCGCGCTTCGCACTGCCGGCGAGCCGTTCCAACCGAAGCTGCCGCCCGTGACAGCCCCGGCGGTCGTCGCGGCACCCGCTGCGAAGAAGAAGGACCGCACGCCACCGGCGACGCTCGTGGCGGTGAAGAAGGCGTTCGACGCGAAGGACGAGACCGCTGCACTCCACACGTTCCGGAGATTGTGGCGCAGGTTCAGCCCCATCGTACCCAACCCGTACGGCAGCATCTTCTACCCGCGCGGACTCGGCGCGCAACTCGTGTGGCCATCCGAGAAGAAGAAAGAGAAGCCGAAACCCAAGGAGCCGAAGGAGAAGGTCAAGCGCGGTCGCGGTGGACTTCCCGAGTTGTTCACGCGGGCGCTCACCGAGAAGGAGAAGAAACGGGGGCGCATCCGACAACCCTCCCGCTACCACCGCGGAGTGGACTTTGCCGACCCGAACCAGAAACCAGAGGACATCGTGCCAGCGCAAGCGGTCCTCACCAAGACCGACGCCGGTCGCGCCGAGGTCATGCGTCAGTTGCGCAGCATGCCCCACACCGATCTCGGCAATGTCGCCGCCCGCGACATCTACGTCGCGCTCGCCGCCGCGTCGGTCGTCAGGGACGGACGCGAGAAGGTGATCACCGACCTCCTCGACCGCGAGAAAGCCGGGAAGTGCGGCAAGGTCGACTACGGCATGCTCTCAGCCCTGCTCGACGACATCGGCAAGTCCTCCCCCGAAAGCATCGAGCAGAGCCTGCGCGGCCTCACGGCAAACCTGAATCCGGGCGACGAGAACCAGGTCCGCCGCCTCGCCCGCCTTCACGCGCGGACCGGCGACCCGGGCAAGGCCGCGACGCTCTACCGCTGGTGCGCGTTGCTTTCCGGCGTGAATCGACCGCCGTACTTCTTCTACCAGGGACGCGACGACCTGCTGGACGAGGTCATGAAGAGCCTGTCGGGCGACGAACGCGTGCAGGCAGTGCAGGACATCCTGACGTACCAGGATCCCGGCGAATACAACCGCGACATGCACTTGACGATCGTGCTCCAGACATGGAACGACCTTCTCCCACCGGAAAAGGCGATCGAAAAGAGCCGCCGCACCCTCGGCGAGGTCACGAACACGGAGATGTTGCCGCTGCGGATGTCGTGCAAGCTCGCGACCCGCATGCACGCTCGTGCAGGGGAACTGGACGCCGCCACTCGATGCCTCGAGTTCGCGCTCTGCAAGCTGCCCGCGCCGGCGAACACGCGGTTTCCGTTCTACGCGACGCAGTTCGAGCGACCGGGCTACGCGTCCACGACCGACATCGTCCTGTTCTTCCCCAAGGACATGTCCGGCTTCAAGGATCCCGCCGGGTGGCTCGAGCGCGCCGCCGCGAAGATCGAGGAGTGGCGCAAGGCCGACCGCCTCCAGGAACGCCTTCCCTTGCAGATGCTCTGCGTGCTCGCATTGAGACTGCACGACAACGGTCGCACCGGCGTCGCACGGGGCATGGTCCCGACGATTCGCGAGCTCGCCGGCGTTCGACCCGACGACCTGCTCTGGGCGGCGGACGTCGCCAGGACGGTCGGTGACCCGAAGACGGCTGGCGACATCGAACGAAAGCTATTCGACGCCGAGCGCCTGCACGTCGAACGCGTCCCCGAGGTCGTGGGTCGGATCCTCGCGGCAGAAGGCGCCGACGCAGTGCTCCTCGCCGGCGAGAAGGCAGCGGCCTACACGCTACACCCGGACCTTCTCGACCATCTGGTCCAGGCGGCGACGGACGCGGGCAAGCTCGAACGCGCTACCCACTGGAAGAAGGTCCGGGCCGACGCCGAGCAGGCGCACAAGACCCTCGAGGAACAGGACAAGAAGCGGAAGGAAGAGGCTGAGCGCCGCGCCAAAGAGGTCAAGCGATTGGCAGAGGAAGCCAAGAACAAGCGGAAGAAGTGACGCGGGCGTCGGGATGGCTGCCGGATCGCAATGACTGACCCGACCTGAGGGTCCGAGGACGTGGCGTGGCGCGGATTCCCCGGCCTCAAGCTCGAGGGTGAGGGAGCACCACGCGACGAACAACGTGCCGGAAACAACCGCTAGCCCTGACTCGCTTCCCCGCTCTTCTCTTTCAGCGTCTGCGCGCGTAGCTTGGATCTCGTTTCTTCGCGCCGGGACAGTTCCGCGAGGTACGCCTCGTCGAGGAACTCGTGGACGTCGTCCAGATCGTCGAAGGTCATCGGCTGGTAGTCGCCCGTCTGGGAACGTTCGACTTCCACGGCGAACGCGCGCACGACGGCGCGGTGCAGTTCGATGCGGCACGCGCTGTTGATCGGATGAGCCAGGTCGGCGTGCAGCTTGGCGCGTCCCCGCTCATCGCGAGGCGCGCGATTCGAATCCAACTGGGCACCGCACTCGTTGCAATAACTGGCCGCCAGGCCGTTCTTGCCTCCACAGCTCCCGCACTTGTCCGACAACTTGCGGCTCGGCATCGCGACGAAAGGCCCCTTCGCCCCTTCGATGATCTTCAGATCTCTGACAACGAATGCGTTGTCGATGGTCACGCTGCAGTAGCCCCTGAGCTTGTTGCGCGGGTCCATCGTCAGCTTGACGCGGATTTCTGTAATGTTCATCTGGTCCCCTTCGCGGTGTCAGTTTGCTCCCGGAGAGTCGCTGGGTGGAATCGACGCGACTCGCGGATCACCGGGAGGTGCATGGCTCGTCTCGGTATGCAGCAAGGTCACTGCCTGATCCCGCAGTGGCGCGAGCCGTTCGATCGCCGCCGCGCACTCCGCCTCGCCGCCAAGAGCGACGAAGAAGGTCGAACCGCTGCCGGACATCCTTACCTCGGGATATCCGTCGGCAGCCACTCGATCACGGAACTCTGCCAACTCCGGGTGCAGTTGCAGGGCGGACGCTTCTAAATCGTTCGGAAAACCCGTTGCCACGGCTATTTCCTTGATATCGGGGATCTTACCGCCGCGGATGCTACGCGGGGGGTGGCGGGGGGTCAATTGCGCCCCATGGTTTTTGTAGATCGCCCCGGTGGAAGTGCCCGTCCGCGGCATGATTAGGACGAAGTGGAGATGTGGTCCACCGGCGAGGGGCAGGAGGTCCGTGCCCGTCCCCCAACCTAGCTGGGTCCCGCCCCGCAGGAAGAACGGCACGTCGGACCCGAGTTCGCAGGCGACCGCGTGGAGCGTGCGATCGTCGAGGGGGCCACCGTGCAGCGCATTCAGCAGGCGCAACGCCGCTGCCGCGTCCGAGCTGCCGCCGCCGAGTCCACCACCCGCGGGGATGCGCTTCGTCAGGTGGAAGCGGACGCCGGCGGCACCCTCGGCGACCTGGCGCGCCGCCGCGAAGAACCCGCGGGCCGCGCGGCACACGAGGTTGTCCTCCCCGACCGCGACCGGCAGTCCGGTCGCGATCTCGCTCGCGTCGACGACCAGCTCGATGCCTTCGCCCGCGGTCTCGGCGATCAGCGTGTCGCAGAGCGTCAGCGACTGGAGGATCGTCTCGACTTCGTGGTAGCCATCTTCGCGCCGGTCGAGCACGGCCAGGTAGAGGTTGATCTTCGCCGGCGCGTCCAGTGCCAGAGCGGTCATCATTCGTCTCCGATGAGCGAAAGATTGTCGAGCAACCGGACCGCCCGAGCGCCGCCCTCGCCGAGGAACCCGGCGACGAGGAGGCGCGCGTCCGCGACGGGACCCGGGGGCAGCGGCAGGAGGTCGCCGTCGGCGCGCAACTCCAAGTAGTCGAGGCGAACGGCGGACTCCGCGTCGATCACGCCGCGCGCCGCGGCGAGCAACGCATCCGCGTCCCGAACGCCTGACCGGTGTGCATCGCGCGCGGCGCGCAGCCCGCGGATCAGCACCGTCGCGGCCTGGCGGTCGTCGGCTGACAGGTAGACGTTGCGACTCGACATGGCGAGCCCGTCCGGCTCCCGGACGATCGGTCCGATGCGGAGTTCGAGCGGAAACGAGAGGTCCGCCGTCATGCGGCGGATCACCGCGACCTGCTGGGCGTCCTTTTGTCCGAAGTAGGCATGTGAAGGTCGGGCGACACTGAAGAGTTTCGCCACGACGGTGGTGACACCTTCGAAGTGTGTCAGGCGCGTCGCGCCCTCCATCGTCTGCGCCTCGACCCCCACCGCGACACGAGAACAGAAGCCCTCTCCGTACATCGACTCGGGATCCGGCGCGAACACCGCGTCAACGCCGATCTCCCGGAGGATCTCGACATCCGTGTCGAACGTGCGCGGGTACGCGTCCAGATCCTCAGTCGGCGCGAACTGCAATGGGTTGACGAAGATCGTCGCGGCGACGCGATCGCACTCCGCGCGGGCGAGCCGCATCAGCGAGACGTGGCCCTCGTGCAGCGCCCCCATCGTCGGCACCAGGCCAACGGTGCACCCGCCTCGCGTCCAACCAGCTGTGCAAGCCGCGAAGGCGTCTTCGTCCCTGATCACGGCGGGCCGCTCCGGTCGCTTCAAGAGGTCGACATCGGTGAGGTTGGCGAGCGGCTGCATGACGAACTCCCGATCGAACATCCGGGGATGCGGGATCACGAGGTCGCGGGTGTCGACCACGCGATCGCCGAACAACAGGATGTCGAGATCGAGAGGTCGCGGCGCATTGCGCGGAGCGTCATGGTCACGACCGGCCTCGATCTCCAATTGCCGGCAGATCGACAGCAGTGCGGAAGGCGTCAGGGTGACGCGGAGCTCTGCGACTCCGTTCAGGAACTTCGGCGAATCCGGCGGCGCGTCGACAGGCTCGGTTTCGATCCACTCCGACGTCGTGACCACGTCCACGCCGGGGACTGCTGCCAATCGCTCGAGGGCACTATCGAAGCTCGACCGCGGCTGGCCAAGATTGGCGCCGAGGGCGAGAAAGACCCGGTCCCCAGACATCGCGGCGGCGGACATCAGTTCAGGCGCGGAGGTGACAGCATTTCGTCGTCATTCACTTCTTCCACATCCATCTTGCGGTGCAGTTGGCCAATCGTGACCAACCGATACAAGCCGATGATCAGACCTGCCAAGAGGTAGAGGGACACGATGAGCACGAGGCCGAACTCGTGTTCGAGGGCGATGCCGAGGACGAGCACGACGAGCGTCGCCAGGAACGGGAAGGAGTGACCGCCACGCAACAGCGTGACCATCACGTGCGGATACGGGAAGCGCGAGACCATGAGCAACCCGGTCATCACCAGGCAGATCGGCAGGCTGCGCACCACCCAGTCCTCGACTCCGTGGCCGGCGATCCAGCCGATCAGCACACTCTGGTTCTCCGGCGGCGCCTTCAGCGCACAGAAGAAGTAGAGCAACCCGGCGATCACGGCAGCGCCGGCAGGAGATGGCAAGCCGGCGAACTCCTGGTGGTCCCCGGCGGAGTCGCCCGGGATCTCGACGTTGAACCGCGCCAGCCGCATCGTGGCGCACAGGACGTAGACGACCGCGGACACGTAAATGATCCGCGGGCCGATCGTCAGCAGCGGATCGGCACCGACCTTGTGGAAGTCGATCATGACCTTGGCCAGGAACGCCGGCGCGACTCCGAAGGTGACCATGTCCGCCATCGAGTCGAGCTGTGCCCCGAACGCGGACGTCTGCCGCGTCATCCGCGCGACCGCGCCATCCAGGGCGTCGAACACCATCGCCACGAAGATCAACAGGGCGGCGACTTCGAGTTTCTTGAACACCTCGGCTGTCGGGATCCCGCCGTTGGCCGCGCTGAGCATGATCGCGTCGCCGGCCTTCGCCATGGCGAGGAAGCCGAAGAAGACGTTCCCGAGCGTCACGAGCGACGGGAGGATCGGCACGGTCTTCAGCACGCGCAAGGCACTGCGCCGGCGACCGGTGGGCGGAGGGTTCAAACGGGTCGATTCCATGGATGGAGAGCAGCGGACCACGGGCGAAATGCCCAGTGCGCAGTGCGCAAAGTAGCCTGGGAAACTGTCCATGGTACGACGAAATTCTCGCGGCTGCTGTTCTCATCCACCACGGCGTGCCGTCACAACCGAGACGTCCGGAGAGGATTCGACAACGATCCCCATCTGGTGTTTCCCAGGACAACGGTGGACAAAGCGACGCGGCGCACCGTTCGGCACCCGAGCCTCGACATCCTATATCGGCCCCCGACTCCCTCCGAGCTGCGGATGTACGTCGGGTTCCCCGTCGACAAGGTCTCGAAGCGGATGACTGCGATCGTGGAGATCATGATGTCGACCGGATTCACGCTGCGCAATCCGGGGAACGACACGTTCGTCACGGTCGTGCTCGAGCAGGGTCTCGGCCTCCGCGTGCAGGATCGCAAGAACGTCCCGACCCTCGAAGCCGGCAAGAAGATATACGACGGCTACAAGGTGCGGCTCCTCCGTCAGAAGGGCAACTCACAGTCGGACATCATCAAGATCGTCTCGGGGCAACGCGACTTCACGAAGTTCCTCCTGAACCGCTATCACAAGCGGACCATGCGCGTCCCGCTGCCGAAGGACAAACAGACCAAGGAGCAGGTCGACCGCAACGGCGACGGGGTCATCTCCAAGCGCGACCGCTGACCCGCCCGTGGGGTCCTACTTGGTGAGGACCTTCATCACCCGCTCAACCGTGCGCCAGGGGAGGAGGCCGAGGTGGTAGATGCGGAGTCCGTCGAGCTTGCGTTCCTCGACCAGGTTCATCGCCGCGACGATGTCCTTGTCTTCGTTGTACTCCGGGGACTTCGGCCAAATGGCGATGCGCGTGTGGCGCCCGACGTTCTTCTGCCCAGCCCACTTATCCACCATGCGCATCGGCGGCTCGCCGTAGTGCGTCACGATGATCTCGTCGACCATCGACGCGACGGAATGGAACGGCTGACCGATCTGGCTGCCGGAAAACAACGGGTCCATGTTGAGGTGAACCGACAACCGCACGCCTTCACGCAACTTGGCGCGCAGCTTGGTCAGGAAGCCGACGTAGACCATCGTCCGGTGCCGGATCATCGCCAGGAAGTTCTGGCGCCCGAGTCCAGCGGCGAGCCGATCGAACGAGTCCTGCCAGCTCAACCGCTGCGGCGACATCGCGTCGCCGTCGAGGATCAGGCGTCGCAGGAGACCAGCGACGAGATCTTGGAGCTCATCGCCGTCCACGTTCAGGGCGCCGAGCCCGGTCTTGCAGTGATCGCAGAAACAGAACGACATCAGGAAATCCAGGTAGGGATCGACGACGAACGAGCTCTTCACGTGGTGGCCGCCGTGCCGGTAGCCCATGAATCCCATCGCCTCGACTTCTACGCACGTCAAGCCCTCGTGCGCCGCCACATCCGTGACCAGCTGCAGCCCGTACTGCTGGACCTCTGGCCTCGCCGGGCACAACGAATACTCGTAGACATCGCCCACGGCATTTCGCGCACACGAGTCCGAATGCAGTCGTCCCAGCCGGGAATTATGGAACAACACCGTCCACGCATGGCTCTCCAGGCCCGCGTCATTCGACCGCTCGATGCACTCTTGAAGGGCGCTGTTGCCATCGCCAGGCATCGACGGACACGGCCTGGGTTGCAGTTCGCCGTAGCCGTCACCCGACCGGAAGTAGACCACGCCATCCTCGAGGCAACGCATCAACCCCTTCCCTCCCACCGGAGTCGTCCACGTCCCGGCGTGGTAGGACGCGGGAAACGCCACGTCAGCGAAGCCAAGCTCGCGCAGAGTCGACATCCCGCCCCGGTCCTCCAACCAACCGAGATCCCACGGGTGTAGATAAGCTCCAAAGCGATAGGCCATGCGCCAGAGAAGATAGCGCGGGCTCCACGGAGTGCGAGCCCGCATCGATTTCGCCGGGTATCGACATCCCCGACTCGCCTGACTGAAGAACTGGCACTCCGAGGCACCTACCGACCCTTACCGTCGGACACCGAGAGCGCCGGAGAATCCCATGCGCACGCACCGATCCTGATCTACATCACAGTCACCACATTCATGGTCGTGATTGAGCTATCGCCGAATCACCCATCGACGCGGGACGCTGCGCCGGGGAAATAGCCAGGAGACCGCAGGCGACCGGCTAGTTCGTGGTTTCGAACCCGTACTCCGCGAAGATCCGCTCCATGATGTCGAGCACCTGCTTCACGGACTTGCGCTTCTCGTTGTACGGACCGGGGTAGAACGACCGCTTGAACCCGTAGGTCAACAGGTCCTTCAGTTGCTTGGCGTCCAGCTTGAACGTCGAAACAGCCTTCTGCACTTCCGCGGTCATCGTCGTGCGCGACACCAACCGATTGTCCGTGCAGAGGGTGACGCTAACGCGTTCCTTGAGCATCCGAGCAAATGGATGGCGCCTGAGGTTGTCGCGGAACTCGGGGATCGTCTGCTGATTGCTCGTCAGACAGACCTCGAGCGTGATCCGACGGTCCGCGACGTAGCGCACGAGCTCGTCGACGTAAGCCTTCTTGTCCTTGATCGACGGGTCCTGGATCTTGCGC
Organism: uncultured candidatus Brocadiaceae bacterium; assembly: GCA_964469555.1. Classification (GTDB taxonomy): domain Bacteria; phylum Planctomycetota; class UBA1135; order UBA1135; family UBA2386; genus CAYYAQ01. The sequence goes on from CAYYAQ010000011.1 coordinate 13,694, forward strand.
GCGGAGAACAACCAGGTCCCGTGCCCGATGCGGTCCGCGTGGCAGTCGGTGATCGCCTGGAAGATCGACTCCGGTCCGTAGTCCTCGCCGGCATGCACGGTCTTGCCAATGAAGTTCTCGTGCATCAGGTCGTAGGCCTGGAGGTGGTCTTTCGCTGGAAACCCCCGCTCCTGCCCAGCGAGGTCGAACCCGACGATCGGGACGCGGTGTTCATTCCGCGCGACGAGCGCCGCCTGTGCGAGTTGGAACGAGGCGAGCCCGTAGATCCGGTTCTTTTGGGCGTAGGGCAGCGCCTGAAAGTACGCCGCGTAGTGCCGCGAGAACACCGGGAGGAAGAACCGCAGCGCGCACACGATGATCCCGCAATAGAAGGCCGGGAACTCGCCATTGCGGATCTCCTTTGCGCGGTTGATCTCCTTCGTCGCCCGCCGAATCCCCCGGGAGACCGCCTTGAGGACATCGACGATCTCGAAGTCGTCGTGCGCGTGCAGTTGCGGCGCAAACCGGACCTCGGTGTAGAACACGTTGTCCTCCCGGCAATCCCAACAGAACTCGTAGGCGACGCGCTCGAGACCTTCGGGATCCTGGAGGCAAGCCACCGTGAATTCGAATCCCTTGAGATACTCCGGGAGATTCTTGTAGGCCCGCTTGAACACCGTGCCCAACAGCCCCGAAGGCGACGAACTCGGCAGCTTCACCTTGCGTTCCTTGGCGAGCTCGATCAGGGTCTGCAGGCGCAGGCTGCCGTCCAGGTGGACGTGGAGGTCGGTCTTGGGGAGCTTGGCGAGGAGCTCTTCGGGGAATGGGCTCGAGAGCTGCGGGCGTGTCATCTGGCCCCCATTATTCCTGCACCGCGGCGACGCGCTACTTCTATTCGGAGCGAGTTCGTCCCCCCGGGTCGCGAGGACCGCCTACTTGCGCATCACGCCCGGGTCATTCGCGGCGAGAATGTCGAGGAAGGAACCCCCACCGCTGTCGCTGAAGGGGTCACCGAGAGCGTCTTCGAGTGCCTTCGCCGTCGACAGGTCGTCGTCATTCGCGTCGAGCACTTCGAACGCCTTCTTCATGGTCTCCTCCAGGGTGAAGGTGATGTCCGCGAGCGACTGGGCTCCGCCAACCGGCACGATGATGCCATCGCGCGCCCACCGCACGAGATGCTGGTACACCTCGAACAGCGGTAGCCCGATCGAAGTCGAGACCTGCCGCGGAGAAGAACCGCGGTTGACCGTCGCCAGCAGCTTGATCTCGAGAACCCCGAGATTCAATCCGTCGATCCGCGCGAACATGTCCGACACCGGCTCGAGCGGCGCGTCCGGATCGGGGAACACCTCCATCAGGACGTTCCACTCGTCCATCCGCTTGCTTCCCTCCAGCAGGATAGGCGTCACATGCATCGCCTCGCCGTATGCGTCGACGAACTCCGGCATGGAGTCGAGCTTCCGGTAGAAGAAGGTGCAGGAGTCGCCTTCGCAGAGAAACTCGTAGAAGACCTCCAGGCCGAGGTTCTGGAGCACGTCCGGAAGTTCCTCGTCGCGGAGGTAGCCGAGTCGGTTGAGCCCCACGAGGAGCGGCAGGCCCGTCGACTTCTTCATCTCCTCGGCTTGCGCGATCAGGTCCATCGGGATCTCCCGATAGTGCAGCGCGTCCTGCCCGGGGAGCACGCGGCGCATCAGATGATGCGAATCGAACATCACGATCATGCCGTTCTTGATGAAGAGGTCGAGACGGTTGTCAGCCTTCTCGAGAGCGAGCATCCCGCTGTAGCCTCCGCCGCTCAGAAGCTGCAGCACCTCTTGTATGCTGATGAAGTCTGCCTGCCCCGCGAAGCTGAATTCCTGTTGCCGCCGTGCCTCGAGCATCTTGTGATCGAACGCGCGGGCGAGGTCCGTGAGCACGGACCCGGAGAACAACATACCCATCAGCCACTCTGTCGAGTGGTTGGCCCGGGACGCGTCACCACTCTCGTGGAACGAGCGGAAGGCGCGCCGCAACCTGGAGAAGATCACCTCACCGATGAGGTCACGCGTCTCGCCCTTCGTGCCCTCCATCTTCTGCTTGCGCCGCCAGAGGTCGCCAGCTCGCGTCAGCAGCCCCTCGAATTCCGCTGCCGCGGACTTGCCATCGGCTGCCAGCACGTCGACAAGATGGCACATTCGCTTTTTGAGATCGGTGACGAGTGCCTGGTCCCGCCTCTGTATTTGCCTGTCTCGTTCACCCATGCCGCTAGTGCAATTGTCGACTGATTTCGCCGCACCCCTTGACCTGATACATCGCTCTGCGCCCAGCCACGACAGCATGGCAATGACAACCGTAGGAAAAGACGTCCTCCGGTCGTTCGCATGGGAGTTGTGCGGATGACCCAGGGGTCGGTATCCTCCTCGGTATGAGCATCCGGTCCATCCCCCTTGTGGTGGTAATCCTCGGCGCGCTGCCGTGGATCTCCTTTGGCGCGAGCGACGAGACGAAGTCCTCGACGACGATCGCATCGATCATCGATGACACCGACGAATGCTCCGCGACTTGCGGCACCGCCACCGACCCGGAATCGGCGAAGGCCTGCGGCATGTGCCACAAGGCGATCTTCAACGAGTGGGACGGGGCCAAGCACAGCCAGGCCTGGAACGACAAGGTCTACCAGGCAGCGATCGAGAAGAAGAAGCGCAAAAAGACGTGCTACGCGTGCCACATTCCCGACCGCGTGCTCGCGCGCGTCGGTCGCAAACCGAAGACGCGACCGAAATCGAAGAAGAACCTCTACCACGAGGGCGTGACGTGCGTGTCCTGTCACGAGAAAGATGGGGTGATCTACGGCCCGTACGGCAACAAGACCGACGCGCACAAATCGGTCAAGGACCCGCTGTTCACCGACGCGAAGTCCTCGAGTCTGTGCCTGTCGTGCCACAAGACGAAGATCGACGTCGTGCTTCCGGTCGGCAAGGACTTCGAGAAGGCCGGACTCACCGCCAAGGGCAAGAGTTGCGCCGGTTGCCACATGCCTGAAGTGACGCGGCATCTCTCCGTCAGCCCGACGACGGGCAAACCCATCGGCGAGAAGCTCAAGGGTCGAAGCCACAAGTTGCTCGGCCCGGACAACGCCGAGTTCTGCGCCACGGCTTTCAAGCTGAGCGCCACCAAGAAGGACGGCCAGTTGGTGCTGACGATCGTGAACGAAGCCGAACACAGGGTGCCGGGGCTGCGCACGCGGGAGTTCCACTTCCTGGTCGTTCAGAAGGACAAGGCTGGCAAGAAACTGTTGGACAAGAAGATCAACGTCAACAGCGAGAACGGCCTGATGGCCGAGGAGTCCAGGGAGTTTCCATTGGAGTTCGCCGCGGGTGTTGCGAGCGTCGAAGTCGCGATCGAACACCACTTCATGGACAAACTCGTCGCGACGATCAAGACGCACAAACTCGCAGTCGGAGCAGCCAAGTAGCGTTGAATCCGCCAGAAGACTACGAAACGCCGTTCCGGAACGCAGCACTTCAGGTAATCGACGAACTCGGGCTGAAGGAAGCCGACACCGGACGGCTTCGCCCCTCTTCCGGCCACCGTTCGTCGATCCTCGTTCCGGCTGACGGCGTGGACGGTCGACCGTTCCTTCTCAAGTACTTCATCCCGCCGCGCGAGGGGCAGTACTACCCCTCCGGGGTGGTACTCGCGGACTACGCGCGCCGCGAGTGTGCGTTCTACCGCTACCTCGACACCGTGGACGCCCACCGTCGCAGCTTGCCGGTCCCGAAGACCATCTTGCTCGACAACGCGGACCCGCCTCGGTGGATTCTCCTCGAGCGCATCGCCGGCGCCATCGGCCCTGCGGAGGAAGTCCTCGGCATGGATCACGTCTTCGAGTTGCTCCAGATGTTGCGGAAGATCCCCGTCGATTCGCTGCTCGGTCGGCGGAACTTTCCGCTCAACCGCTGGGAGACCGTCAGCTACCTGGACCGCGTGCGAATGATGTTCGACCCGGTCATCCAGGTGATCGGTCAGGATCGCTGGCAGTATGTGCTGGCCTTCTACAGCGAGGCTCTGCGTTGGACGGAGACGCGCCCTCCGGTGTTGGTGCACGGCGACTTCACGGCGTCGAACATCTTGATCGACGAGGAGGGCGGGTCGAACCTGTTGGACTTCGAGCGGGTCGGCACGGGCAACGAGGACCACGACTTCGCGTGGTTCTGGATCCACTCGGATCGCTCGCAGACGTGGAAGCAGGACCTCCTCGAGCGGTACTTGGAGAATCGCGTCGGCTCGGAGCGGATCCGGGCCATGTGGGGCATGCGAGCCACCATCGCCTACCTCGCGTTGCGGCGCCTGCGTTTCAGCCACCTGATCCTCGGCGAGGATGACGTCAACCGTCCCCAGAATCTGGGGCTGCTCGACGCGGCGCTGATCGGAAACACCGAGCTGTTCCCGGTCTGAACTGCCGTAGACGTGCGGCGGCAACTGCCGCGTCTCGGCGGCACCCGGCGCGTTCGCGTGGGCCCCATTACTCCACAACTCTCTGTTCACCAACACGTTATCACGGGCCCACGAATTGCAGGTGGGCCGTGGTACGGGCTTTGTTCTCTACCGGCCGTCATGAGCAAAGCAACAAGAGACCCGGCACTCTGGTCCTACACCGACGACCAGTTGATGCAAGCGATCAACGCGGGCCAGGTCGAAGACAGCCTCTCCGTCCTCCAGAGCCGCTACGGCCACAAGGTAAGGCACTTCATCCGGAGCATCGTCAAGGACAGCTGGCTCGCGCAGGACGTGGCCCAGGAGACCTTCGTCAAGGTGTTCTTCAAGAGTCACCTCTACCAGATCGGCACGAGCTTCAAGGCCTGGGTCTTCGAGATCGCCCGCAACCAGGCGCTCTCGGCGCTCCGCAGCCGCCGTCGCAGCCCGCGACCGGTGACCAGCCTGAACATCGCCGACCCGGACAGTGAACAAAACCTCTTGGAACAGGTCTTGTCATCGGAAGCCAATCGTGACCTCGAGGAACGGGAGTTCATGACCTCTTTCGAGGACGCGGTCACAGCGCTCCCGGAGCACTACCAAACCGTGTTCCGCCGCTGCGTGATCGGAGGACGTTCGTACCAGGACGTCGCCAACGAGCTGAAGATCCCGACCGGAACGGTCGCCATCCGAATCATGCGGGCGCGAAAGCGGTTGTTTCAGACTCTGTCGCCTCACTTCGATCGCCTGCGCCGCCCCCCCGCCTGCATCCAGTAGGGGCCGCCAGCAGAGCGTTCGACACCGTATGGGTTGCGAGAGGCCTGTGGTCTCGCAACTCGAACGGTTACGCTGGATCGGGAGACTTCGCCACACGGCAAGGACGACCGAGCCCAACCAGTGTCCAGAACAAACCCCTGTGTCGCTAACTGCAAGATCGCCGGCACCAGCTGCTCTTTCGAGACAGGTCGCATCGCGCGCCAGGCCAGCGGCGCCGTAATCGCGCGCAGCGGGGACGCGGTGATCCTCGCGACCGTCGTCGGCGCCGAGACTCCGCGAGCGGATGCCGGGTTCTTCCCGCTCACTGTCGAATACCGGGAGAAGCTCGCCGCCGCCGGGAGGATTCCGGGCACGTACAACCGACGCGAAGGACGCATCGCGGACCACGAAATCCTCAACTGCCGGCTGATCGACAGGACCGTGCGGTCGCTCTTCCCAGACGGGTACCGGGCCGAGGTGCAGATTCAGGTCACGGTGCTCTCCGCGGACCCCACGATCGACACGACCACGCTGGCGCTGCTCGGGGCGTGCGCCGCGCTTCACATCAGTCCGGTGCCGTGCAGAGGGCCGGCGGCGGGCGTGCGCATCGTCCGGGCAGGGGGTGCGTTCCGCGCATTTCCGACGGAGGAACAGCGCGCGGAAGCGGACATCGACTTCGTCGTCAGCGCCGGACCTGACGGGCTGGTGATGGTCGAGGGCGAGGCACGCGAAGTGAACGAAGAGGACGCCATCACGGCGATGGAACAAGCACTCACCTGGATCGAGCGACTGCGCAAGGCGTTTGCCGAACTCTCGCAATCCGTCGGGAACGTGAAGTGGCCGGTCCGCGAAGCGCCCGCGCTTCCCGCGATTCCCCAGGACACGACGGACCAGCTCCGCGAGGCCCTCGCAGGCGCGACCGAGAAAAGCGACCGGCGTGAAGCAGTGCGCGTGATCCGCGACGAATACCTCAAGTCCATTCCCGATGACGCGGACGCGAATCTGGCGGACCACGCTTCGGCATTCGACGCCCAGAAGCAGTCGTTGGTGCGCAAGCAGATCCTCGAAGGCCACCGACCGGACGGACGCGGACCGAAGGACATCCGCGCCATCTGGTCCGAGGTCGGGTGGCTACCCCGCGCGCACGGCTCATCGATCTTCACCCGGGGCGAGACGCAGGCCCTCGTGACCTGCACGCTCGGCGCACCCGAGGACGCGATGCGCATCGAAGGCCTCGGCGGTCGGCAAGAGCAACGCTTCATCCTGCACTACAACTTCCCGCCTTACTCCGTCGGCGAAACGCGACCCCTTCGCGGGCCGGGGCGAAGGGAGATCGGCCACGGGGCGCTCGCTCACCGCGGGCTGCGCACGCTGCTGCCCACGAACGAAGACTTCCCATACACGATTCGGATCGAGTCGGAGATCAGCGAGAGCAACGGTTCGTCCTCCATGGCCACGGTCTGCGGGGGGTCGTTGGCGTTGTTCCACGCTGGCGTGCCCGTCAGCCGCGCCGCCGCTGGCATTGCGATGGGAATGGTCGCGGACGGCGATCGAAGCGTCGTGCTGTCGGACATCGTCGGCGAGGAAGACCACCTGGGTGACATGGACTTCAAGGTCGTGGGAACGAACCGCGGGATCACCGCGCTGCAGCTCGACAACAAGATCGGCGGCCTGAGCTTCGCCGCTTTGATCGAGGCACTCGTCCAGGCGCGATCCGGACGGGAACACATCCTGTCGAAGATGGCGAAGACGATCGCGGTGCCTGCCGCCGAAATGCCCCCACGCGCTCCGCGGGTGACCAAGATCGCCATCCTCCCCGACACGGTCGGCCTGCTCGTCGGTCCGCGCGGCGCGACCATCAAGGACATCCAGGCACAGACCGGCGCCCGCGTCAGCGTCGACGACCACGGCACCGTCTTGATCTACGCAGCGGAGGGCCCCGCTGCCAACCGGGCCAGGCAGATGGTGCAACAGCTGGTCGGCGTGCTGGAGGTCGACCACTACTACCACGGCGCCGTCACCGGAGTGAAGGACTTCGGCGTGTTCGTGAAGATCAACGAAGCCAACGAGGGGTTGGTGCCGAAGGACCAGATCTCCGATCCGCCCCCCGTAGAAGGGGCCGCCGTCGTCGTGAAGGTATTGGGAACGGACGAACGCGGTCGCCTACGACTGTCGATCCGCGAAGGGGTCGACGTGGACGCGGCTCGGATCGACTACTGACCCCGCGTCTAGCCCGCTCTTCTCGAAGATCTCGTAGCGAGATGGTGCAGATACCTGTGGATACAGGAAGGTCGACCGAGTCCGACGCGGTAGACGCCGGTAGTTGTGCCACCGCAGCAGAGACCTGGTGAGAAGAGCAGGCTAGCCGCGACGCGACAACTATCGCTTCTTCGCCGGCAGCTGCCCGTGCTCCTCGGCCCGAGCCGCGCCGTGTTGGGTCGACACGATGACCCTGTCCACGCCGGCCTCGGTGATCGACGCGTACGAACACGACGTCTGCGAACCGTCGGCGTGGATCCACCACTCCTGACCCTGCAGGTCGACCTGTTTCGCGACGACCGGCCCCGGCGGCGGGAGGCGGGGATCGCGTTTGATCGGCGGGATGCCGTCTTCCACCTTTACCCCATTGAGCGGGGGAAGGAACACACCACCACCGAGCGGGATGCCGCTCTCGACTCGTGGCAGGCGAAGCGCAACCCGAGAGCCCGGCGAGTACTTCGTGAACACCTCGATCGGAAGCTCCGCCTTCTCGTCTCCTGACGGCTGCGCGACCTGACCCGGCTGAACCTCCGAGCGATCGCTGCGCGGCGGCTTACCCGTGACCCACCACACTCCAAATCCGACGCCCGCAAGGGCCGCGAGCATCGCGATCACGCGAGTCACCGGTCGCATCACTTCTCGATGTAGAACCAGGTCGCCTGCGTCGTCCCGGCCGCGATGCCCGTCGTCGTGTCGACGAGGCCGAACTCGAGCCCCACCCAAAGACCGATCGAGGTGGGCCCCAGCGCCGGGACGCTGATACGCTTGTTGGGCAGGAACGCGCCCAGAGAACTGATCAGGCCGTCGGCGAGGCTGTTCCCCCACAGCAGCGCGATCAGCGGATCGGCGGGATCGATCTCGAGGGTCTGTCCGAGAAACGGAGTCGCAAGGTTGCAGGGCGTGATGCTGGCGTTGAACAGCGGCAGCGCGCGCTTCCCCGTGTTCGCCGAATTGGTGAACATGTCCCAACCGAAACCACCCGCCCTGGTACCGAGATCCGCAAGCCCGGACCCAACGTTGTAGGACGGGTACACGGTCCCGGCGAGCGCCGGTTCGCGATTCTCACCCCAGTCCGAATGGAAACAAATCGTCGCCTGATCCTCGAAGTAGCCACCCATCGGTGAGCTGTAGATCGTGAGACCGCTGCCCGGCAGGATCTTGGACGGGTCGAAGTACGTGATCTTGCGACCCGTCCCGGGCTCGGCCCAGCCCCAGTGCGCGGGCGCGAAAACCGACTCGGACCAACCCGTCGGCAAGCTCTGGGACAGGGGCTTATTGTAGTGCTCGCCGCCCCGCCACTCGTAGGAGAACACCATCTCGTTCGTCGAGATCTTGACCTTCGTGTTGTACGTCACGGACCACAGCAACGCCTTGTCCGCCTGGGACGATTGAACGAGGGGCGTGTGCACGGTGTTGTACGTCAACAACGCTGACTTGCTGAAGTCCGGCTCGAATCCATCGCCGAACGGAGGCTTCGGCACCTTGGGAGCCCGCGCCTTAGGGGTCCAGATGGAGAACTTCGGAATGTAGATCGGCACCCCGGCGATCGTCTGTCCGGAGTGCGTCTTGCTGTAGTCAGCCAACGATGTCGCCGTACTCGGTCGCACGGCGATCATGTGTCCCGTGACCAACCGGTCCTTGAGCCGCCGGTTGAGCGGGCTCGGGTACCAGATCCACGTCAACGTCCCCGCCGGCACGCCCGTCGTGCTCACGGTCATGAATCCTTGGGGCTGGGCGCCGGGGACTTCGAGGGCGAAATTCGTAACCGGGTGGACCTTGGTCTGCACCAGGTCTCGCGCACCAAACCGCATGACCTCGTTGTAGTTGTTCTGCGCGCGCAGAGGCGTGGCGAAGGTCGCGGAGACGACGGCAGCGGTCATGCTCGCGAATAAAGCGCGATGCTCGATCATTGGGGGTTCCTCCCGGTTGTCTGGGTTTGTCGGTTCACCCCGCTGTCGCGTGCAGCAACCGCGCAGTTACCCGGATTCCGGTGCGGAGGGAGAAAAGATCGGCGACAGAAACAACCTTCAGTATCCCATCCGAGCCGCGCGGGTGGAAGTACTACCAAGCGGTTCCAAGCATGAGATTCGCCGCAGCGCAGGCCCGCGGAACGCGGCTTCAGGACGAGGCGTCAAATACGACGCGATCGGGGAGAATCTTGGCGATGCGCTGGGCATGTTCAGAGCGCATCAGCCCGTAGTCATGGGTGGACCTGGGTCCGATCCGGACGACGCACAGGGAACCGTCCGCCAACTGCATCCGCTCCGTGATCGGCAGATCGAGGTACGGGAGGCTGCCGTTTTCGAGCCCGAAGTACCATCGCGTCGCCCCCTTGCGGCCCGGTCTCTTGACCTCGCGTTTCAGAAGGTCCTCGCACGCACCGACCTCGGCGGACGCGTCACGTTGGGCCTGCAACTCGGCCTGCTGGTCGCGGTCCGCCTGGCGCTTGTTCTCTTTCTCGGCGCGAAGCTCAGCGTCGTGGCCCTCGCGTTCCTTGTCGATGCCGGCGGCGCCGCCGACTTTCTTGCGGTGGACGCGGTCTTCGTGCGCGAGTCGTTTTGCGTCCTTCTTGGAGAGGAGCCTGGCTTTCTTGAGTTGATCGCGGAGGTCGCCCATGGATTGGGGATGGTAGTGGTTGGGGGACCTGAATGGCTGATCGAGAGAGAGAAGGGACGATCGCGGTGGCGCCATTCCCACGCGAGTTGCCGAGATGGCTCAGCGGTGTTGAGCCCGGGCCTTCCCGGGGGTGCTAGTCAAAGGCTCCCTCATCGAACCGGATCGCGATGCCCGTGCTGTTCTCGCTATGGCTCTCCACTCTCACCAGCCTACCCTCCACCTCGCGGTCCCCGATCCGTACCCTTGCCCGGATCTCCGTTTCGGCGATGAAATAGACACCGACCGCCGAGATGTTCCTGCCTGCCCCCTGGATCGACTCGGACTGCAGCGTGACCGTGACGTCGGCCATCAGCGGTAGGCGGTCATAGGTGCGGTCGGACTTCGCGTGCGGCGTGCGTTGCGACATGGGCTCGGTTGGGGTGTGGGGAATGGACCGTTCTAGATTTCGACAATCCGACCACCAGCGCTGAACCCGATTCGTCCCACCCACCTGTATCTTCTACGCCGTGGCCACCCACCAGGAGACCGAATACCGGCGTGAGCCGGGCTACGCCGAGCGCTACCGGGACCGACGATTCGCGTCCGGATCGGGCGGTCGCACCCACCAGCGGGAGGCCCGAGCCCTCGGGGAGCTGCTGGCCCACGGGGCCCCAGGGGAGGACGCGACGGGCAGGCGGGCGGGACCCTGGCTCGACGCCCCCTGCGGCGCCGGGCGGCTGAGCTCGTTGCTGCCCGGCCCGGCCATCCTCGTCGACCGCGACCTGTCGATGGTCCGCGCCGCGCCCGCCGACCGTCGCCGCGTCTGCGCCTCCATCCATCAGCTACCGTTCGCGGATCAGACGTTTCGCGGCGCCTTGTGCATGCGCTTGCTCCACCACATCCCGGGCAGCGAGGAACGCCGCACGATCCTGTCCGAACTGCGTCGCGTCACGAACGGGCCCGTCGTGGTCTCGTTCTTCCACTCGTTCTCGTTGCAGAACCTGAGAAGGGTCATCTCACGCACGCTCGGTCGACGCCGGAGCGGGCGATGCGCCGTGAGCTGGCGCGTCTTTCGCGCGGATCTCGAGGCTGCTGGCTTCACGCCGGCCCGTACCCGGCCACTGTCTCGCTTCGTCAGCGAACAATGGCTCGTGCTGTTGACGCCCAAAGACGCTACTTCGTGACCCGACGACCGAACGCCTCGATCTGCCGGGCCGCCATCGGCACCGCGAGGCACCAGGGGCGCGACTTGTCCTGAAGAACCTCGAGTTTCTTGTTTTCGGCGCTCTTCGCGTAGGTCTGCAGTAGATCGATGCTCTGCTTCGCGCTCGGCGAGTGGCCTGCAATGGCGAGAATGGGGAGCTCGCGCAACGTGCGCAGCTGCGGCGAAGCCAATCCCCCCGTCGCATTGACGAGCACGAGTCCACGCACCCGCCTCGGGTACTTCATCGCGAGATCCACGACACCGCTGGCGCCGTGCCCCTCACCGATGAGGACGATCCGGTCGGCGTCGAAGGGGAACACCTCCGCGAGCGTCGAGAGCAGGGACACCATGCCCGCGAGCGTGTGCTTCATCCGGCCCGGCGACTCGACGACGACCAGCTGAAACGCCTGCTCCTTGTCGAACCCGACGATTTTCAATGCCTCGACCAGGTACCCCGGCAGCGTGTAGTGCGGGAAACTCGGGCGACGGTCCGCGTGGTCGAGAACCGGGATCGACGGCATCACGAGCATCAACGGTTTTCTCGCCAGAGCCTCATGACCCTCGGAGCCCTTCGCGGGGAGACCGCCTGTTGGCAAGCGAAGCGTCGTGAACACGACATCCCTCCGCGGGTTCTTCGCGTCCTCTACCGGCAGGGCGATCGTGGCGAAACCGCCCACCGACTTCAGTGGGAACTCCCCGGTCGCGATGTTCTTGCGAATCGTCTCCGCACAGAGCAGATCAGGAACCGCGTGGGACGGACTGACTCCGGGAACCCCGAACCACGCGCGGCTCGCGTACTCGGATGCTCCCTGCAAGATCGCGCGGCGCAACGGATCGACCTCGCGCAAGGCCTTGGCGAGTTGCTGGTTCTCCCCCACGAGTCGAAAGCGACCTGCCCGTTCCGCGTAGTCCCTCATCACCGCGAACGCCGCGCCCAGTGGAAGATCCGTCTTCCGCGGTTTCTCGCCGTCGAGGATCGTGTCGACGTGCACGTGGTATGCCCCATCGGCGAGACCGGCGAGAGGGATCTTGCAGGTAGAGCGGAACTCGCGGAGGTCCCGAACTTCGTCGTTCTCCTGGATCTTCGCGCGGCGAACGACCTTGCCCTTCGCATCCGTCACGCGCAACTCGAACGCGAACTTCTTGGGTGAGGGAAACTTGCCCGTCATGCCCAAGTACGGGGCCCAGATCGTCACGTCCAAGTCACGCCCCTCGCCACACGCCTCCGGCAGCGCGAACACCTGCAATCCGGAGCGAAAGTAGAACCCCCCGTCGGCGTCGATGCCTCGCGCCACTGCGATGGTCCGGGCAACGGTGAGCAGTGGCAACTGCTCGGCGTTGCGCAGAAACGAATCGGCGACAGCGATCTGCTTCTCGATCGGCAGCTTGACTATGGACTCGAGGAGCACGCGATTCTGCTGCTGCAACCAGGCCCACTGCCGGTAGTTCATCCGGTCGATCTGCGCGTGCAGGCAGCCCGTGAGGATGGACCCGGACAGTAGAAGTGCCAGTCGGTTCGCCGTCATCGTCTTCGTCGCTCCTTCTCTCTTCGGGGATAGGTCTTCTTCACCCACTTCTTGAACGGTTCCTCGATCGACAGCGGCGTCAAGCTGTAGACCTTGCGCAACGCATCCCGCGTCGAGATCTTGTTCTTGATCAGGCGGATCAGGTCGCGCATCTTCGCGCCACCGTAGGCCGAAATCAGGAAATCGACGTACGCGAACGACAGGGCGTGGGCTTCGAGACTCAGCTGGTCCGTATTGAGCAGGAAGAACTTGCGGAAGAACATCTGCTTGCGCGCGTCGACCAGCAACCGCACGCCCGACTTCCACTTTCCGTTCTTCCAGCCCGCGCCCGGATCGATCGCGACCTCTTCATAGCAGTAGTTCGTCACCAACGCACTCGCCTTGTACTCGAAGTAGTGCGCGATGCCGGCGTCGATCCAGCCGTGACCCTTGTTGAAGATCCACGTGTTCGGCGCCATGTGGTTGACGAACAGGTGCGTCACATGGTGCCCCATATAGCGCTTCATGTCGTCGTCGTTGCGCATCTCGCGGGGCAACCTCCACATGGAGAAGATCATCTTGTCGCCCATGTACTTCTTGCCAGACGCGGATCCCGCATCGGACCCGAGCTTGCGTGGGGTGATGACGAGATGATCCGAGCGCTTCTCGAACATGTAGAGCTCGACCCTGACGGAGAAATCCTGATCCGTAAGTTCGAAGATCTTGCAGAACTCGGCGAAGTGCTGCTCGAGCCGATCGACCCAGATGTGCATCAGCTCGTGCTGAGGACGCGGTCGCGGATTCTTGCCGATGCGCATCGGGGCGATCGTGAACGTGAGGTTGAAGTGCTTCGACTTCACGTGCAGGACCTTCTTCGACTTCGTGTACTTCTCGACCTGCTCGCGACGGTCCACGAACCACTTCTGTACGAGCTCCTTCCGCACGACCGCCGCGTCCTGGACGCCGGGATTGTCACAGATCTTGCAGTCGATCCGGTAGGTGCCACCGCATGTCGCGCACGCCGACGCGACGCTGCAGTAGTCGACGTTCTTCTCCCACTCGATCGCCTTCTTGTGTTTCTTGCACGGGTTCGATCCCACCCCTCTGCACGCGTTGCAGGCGACCTTCGCCTGGCCGACGACATCGACAGAGGCCGCGGGCAACACGAAGAGCAGTGACGTGGCGAAGTGGAGAGCGGGCTTTGTCATCGGAGTATCGGGCCGGGAGATGACCGGGCACCGACAGGATACGGGATCAGTCCACGCCGAGAAGCTTGTGGATCTGAGACAGGACCAGAGGCGTGTATCCAGCATCTGCCGCCAGCGTGGCGGCCCGGGCGACCTTCTCGGTCGAGCAGGGGTAGCCCACGTCGAGGCAAGGGGTAACCGGCTGCAGGACCAGCCGGAACCGATCGCGAAGCGATCGCAGCCTCGTCAGCGCGGTGCTGATGCCGTCTTCGGACACGGCGGGCGTGAGCACCATTTTTACATCGACGGGAATCGACTGCTCGGCGGCGATCGCGACGCAAGCGGCGGACTGCTCACCGGCGGCCTGCTCATCCCCGGTCGTCAGTGTCCCGGGCAGCTTGTAGTCCAGACTGGCGTGGTCGATCGCGGGCGCGCAGCGCGCGAACGCTTCGGCATCGAGGGCGGCCGTCTCCAGGAAGACGCGGAGGTCTCGCGCCCGCAACGCCGCACCGACTTCGGCGACGAACTCCGGGTAGAGCAGCGGTTCGCCGCCGGTGAGCGAGACCCAGCGCGTCGTCCCAAACGGATTCGAAGCGGCGGACGCGACGGCGAGCTCCGCGGCGAGATCTGCTGTGACAGGGTTGCCGTGCCGCGTCTCGCTCGCGCCGATGCGCACCGGGAACTCGGACTCGGCTACGTAGCTGTTGGTCGTGTCGCAGTACGCGCACCGGATAGGACACTTCGCGACGCGGACGAAACTCATGGGTAGACCCACGTGGCGCCCCTCGCCCTGCACGGACGAGAAGATCTCGACGAGCGGCGCCTCCGATGTTCCAGTCACCCCGCGAAGGTCGCGGCGACGTCATTCAGGGCGTGGATGCCACGAGAGAGGTCTTCGTCTGAAACCGCGAACGAAAGCCGGAAGTGGGTCGCGCGGGTCGAGAACGCGCTGCCCGGAACGACGAGGAGTTTGTGTTCGAAACAGGCCTCCATGAAGGCCTCTTCGCTCGCGCCGTTTGGAATCTCGGGAAACGCGTAGAAGGATCCACCGGGAGGCACCAGGCGGAACGCGGGGTCGAGATCGGCGACGAGACGGTTGCGCTTGTTGCGGTAATCCTCGGTGTATGAACTCATGTCGAGATCGAACGCGACTTCGAGCAACGCGTGTTGCATCGGCGCGGGCGCGCAGACGAAGGAGAACTGCTGCAGCGTCTTCATCGCCTCGAGCACCTCGGTCGGTCCGGTCGCGTATCCAAGCCGCCAACCGGGGATACCATAGGTCTTGGAGAAGCCGCTCAGCTGAATCGTGCGGTCGTACATCGCCACCGGCGAGGCGTAGTGGTCCTCGTAGACGAAGGCGTCGTAGATCTCGTCGGAGATGATGAACGCCCCCACCCGTTCCGCCGCGCGTACGACCCCTTCGATCTCCTCGCGGGAGAGCACGCCGCCCGTGGGGTTGCTCGGCGAGTTGAGGAAGATGATCTTCGTCTTGTCGGTGACGAGAGACTCGATCTCCGCGAGATCGAGGTGGAACTTCGGATAGAGGCCGTAGCACCGAATCGTCGCTCCGGTGATGTTGGCGAGGTGCCGGTACATCATGAAGTTCGGATCCGGCAGCAGGATCTCGTCGCCCGCGTCGAGCAGCGCCAGGAATGACAACATGATGCCGCCGGACACGCCCGACGTGACGAAGCAACTCTCCGGACGTCGACCGTAGCGGGTGGCGACGCTGTCGAGGATGCGATCAGCCAGACCGGCGACGCCCTCGGTCATCGTGTAGCGGTTGTGGCCCTCGCGTATCGCCTTGCACGCCGCCTCGATGAGCTCCTCGGGGGGATCGTAGTGCGCTTGCCCGATGGATAAGTTGATCGGGTCGTCCATCGTCGCCATCAACTCGAAGATGCGACGAATGCCACTCGGCTCGATCTTGCTCATCCGGTCGGCGAGCATTGTTTCTCCTGGTCGTTTCTTGTGGGCATACCGGCACCGTCGGATCTCAGGATAACTGCAAATCCGTCAGGCGGTCCCAAGGAGGGACCGAAAAGCAGGGTCAGGACCCGCTCTTTTCGCCCGCCGCGCCTGCCGCGACTTCCGCGACTTCCGCTGATACGGCGCCGTCTTCACCAGCCGCCGTGGCTTCTTCGGTCTTCGCCTGCTTCTTCGACTTGGTCTTGTAGACCGTGCGCACCTTGGGCAGACCGGTGACAGCGTCACCCTCCTCCCAGCGACCGACCTTCTTCAGGGCGTTCAACCGTTCGACGCGGGTCCAGACGTTGCGCACTCCGGCGAGGGCGCCGGACATCTTCAAACTCGTGTGGATGGACATGGATCTGTTGGGATCACTCTCTCTTGTACAACCTCGGCACGGCCTCGAAGCCCAATTCGCCTTCCAGCTCCTGGAGATCGGCCAAGGCCTCGTACTTGTCGTCCGAGGGGGCGACGTAGCATACGGTTGCCCATCTGGAAATCGAGCCGTTCTTCCGGAAGAGGATTCGCGCTTTTTCGATGCCCCGGCTCCGGAGCCGTCGGGCCAGGTCGGCGGCCTTGTCCCGTTCCCCAGGATAGTAAACTCCGACGACGTAGAACTTGCCGGACAGGGTGGCGATCTCCTCGACGGCAGTCAGATCGGGGGCCGTCTGCCGGAACTCCCCGGGCCGCTGCGCCTGGCGGTTCTGCAGGCCCGAGTCCGCGTCGAGCCCCCTGGTGAACTTGCCGATGAGGAAGCCGCCGCCGAGCGCGACGGTGATCATGCCCACGAGGAGCCAACCGGGGATGAGCAGCCCGCGGGGCACCTGCCGCGGCGGGTTCCGCCGGCTGGCGGGCGTGGCTCGTCGGCGGGCCGGCTTCCCGTCGTCGCTGCGCATCGAGCGCACGGCGCCCTGGACCCACCGACCGAGGGTGCCGCCGGCTTCCTTGACCGTCGCCGCCGCGTCCTTGCCCTTCGACGCCGGGTTCTTGCCCTTCGACGCCGGGTTCTTGCCCTTGGACGTCACGTTCTTGCTCTTCGTCGTGCTGCGCTGATGACGCTCCGCTAGCAAGGCGAAGAGATCCTTGGCTTTACGTGCCATGCTCCCTCCCTGGGGATGATTGAGTTGACCGCCTGTCACAGACCGCGCGCGGTCTGACCGGACAGCGCACGCCCACGCACCGACCGTATCGGTTACGCGGTGCCGTTGCAAGAACTTGCAACCGCAGCGAGCGGGTTGCCCGACCTACTTCAGCAGCGCGCGGATCTTGTCCACGGTGACCTGATCCGCGTCGCCGGGGTTCGCAAGGAACTCCTCCCCACGGCGCTTCGCGTCGTCGGCACGACCCATCCTCTGCAGGATGTCGAGCAGCGGGAGGAGGAAGTGGCTCACGTCCTGCTTCCTCTTGCGGCCCAACCGGAGCGCGTTCTCGAAGGCATCGAGGGCCTCGACCAGCTTCTCCTGGTTCATCCGCGCGAGACCCAGCTGGAAGAACGCGTCGGGTCGATCCGGTGACAGGAACGCCGAGCGACCAAAGGAAGCCTCGGCGACCGCGGCTTCTCCCGCGCGGAGCCGCTCGCGACCGCTGCGCTCCAAGGTCTCGCAGTGGGAACGCACGGCCTTCCGCACCGCATCGACAGCCACGTCTCTTGGCGCGATCTCGAGGAACGTCTTGAAGTGGTCCATCGCCGTGTCCCGATGCGTCATCGTGAGCATCCATCCGTAGTCCCGGTGCGCACAGGCGAGCTGTCGCTTGACGTCGGGGTTCTCGGGCATCTTCCGCATCGCTTTCTCGAGCAGCACGATCGCTTCGATGAACTTCCGCGGCCGGCTCTTGCAGAGCACCGCCGCCTGCACCATCCAGCCTTTCGGGTCGTCGACGTTCAGCAAGCGGATGCGATCCGCGTAGTCCTTCAGCTCTCCGACCGGAATCCGATCCCGCTTCGACAGGGCTTCGGCGCTCAGGAGGTTCGCCAGGAGGATCATCGCGTCCCGGTTGCCGGGTCGGTTGCCGAGGTAGGCCTCCAGGTAGCGCCGGGCATCATCGCGACGCCCCTGCACCGCGTAGATGTTGCCGAGCAAGTAGTGCAGCGAAGGATCGTCCACGCCCGCGAGCAACGCTTTCTTCACGCACTCCTCGGCGTCCTCCGGCAAGTCGTTCGCGACGTAGAGCCTCGCCAGCAGGATGCGTGCTTCGGCGCGCTTCGGTCCGGCCTCGATCGCGCTCTCGTACAGCGGCACCGCACTGAGCACGCCGCCCATCGCCTCGGCGATGCGGCCCTTCAGGATCAGCGCGCGATAACAACGCGGGTCCTTCCCGAGCGCCGCGTCGATCCGACTCGAAATCGGGGCCAACCGCGCTTCATCCGAAGCGAGCCATCCGGGCTTGACGTCGACGTTCGGATCGTTTCGCTCCTTACGGACCGCATGGACGAGCTTGACGTACATCTGCTCCGCGTCCGCGGCGACCACGGAAGCGTGGGTCGGCGCGAGTTCGCGCGCCTTGGCGAAGTACACGTCGACCATCGTGCGGCTGTTCTCGACGCTGAAGCACTCGGCCGTGCGCAGGTAATACTGGAGGAGGCATTCGTCGGAGACGTCGGCGCGCCGTCGTTCGGCCAGGGCGCAGAGAGCCTCCGCGGTTCGCGACGCCTCGGCAGTCTGGCCGAGATTGGCGTAGAGCTGCACCTGGGTCTCGAGAGCCCGCAGTCGCGTCGCGTTCTCTGGCAGAATCGGCATAACCCTCAGCACGTGCGCGAACGCCTCCCTGCGCTGATCGTCGAGGGGGCTATCGGCCAGGCACTGGGCGAGCAGGATCGCCGCAACCGGGCTGCGGTCGGCGACGTCACGCCACAGGTCGACCCCATCGTCGTACCGCGGCGTGAGTGTCAGATCGAAGACCGCCAGACCGAGGAGCGCGACGGTGCCGATCGCGACCGCTGCTCCTCGCGGAACGGGAATGCTCGCCACGACGAACGCGGCTCCGGCCACGGCGAGGTAGCCCGCCAGATCGGGCTGCGGCGCGCTGGTCAGACCGCCGAGCACACAGGCCACAGCGACCCACGTCAGACCAGTCGCGACCCCCGCCTCACGCCTGGCGATCGCCAGCGCGAGGCCTGCAATCGTGAGCACCACCGCGACCGCAACAACACCGGCGGTCGCGCTCGAGCCGAGGACCGGGTCGAGGACCATCGCGGGCGAGCGGGGCCAGAACAACGCGAAAAAAGGATCGAGGGTGGCCCCCGGCGTGAACGTGTGCACGGGCAAGCCTTGAAGCCACGCGCCGATACCGAACATCACGGCCGCGGGCACACCCAGTCGGACCGCCGTCGCCGCGCCGCGACGTTCGCCCCACCATCCGACAGCGTAGCCAGCGACGGGTAACGCAAACGCAACGGGGGGAAACGAACCGACGGCCAACACGGCGCACGATGCTGTCGCCCAACTCTGGACCCGGCCGCCGGTCTGCAGCCATCGCACGGCGAAGAAAACCGCGAGAAGCAAGAAGAGCGCAGCCAGGATCGCGGGACGGAATGCGACGACCGACGCGGTCTCGAACACCGCCGGATGCACGGCAAACAAGCCCGCACCGAACATCGCGCGAAGCGATTCGACACGCAACCGACAGAGGAGCACCAGCAAGATCACAGAGACGCAAAGATGCAGTAGCGCGGAGTGCAGGTGCATCACGCCCGCGAGTTCCGCGGTGTCACCGACGATCGCGTGATCGAACTGGAACGACAACCACGCAACCGGGGCGTACGCATCGCCGACACGCCCCGCGAAGATGTCGACGAGGGATGCGGTGCCGGCCACAGATCCTTCGCGTAGTGGCGCGTCGACGTAGTCAACGAACCCCGGCTGTTGGAACAGCTGGGGCACAACGTACGCGGCGGCGCCGAGAAGCAGGAGTGCCAGTACCGCCATCGGACCGGGGCGGTGTTGAGCTTCGGTCATTTTGGTTGCGACCTTGAGGGGGCGGGGAGTATACCGCGATGGACCTTGCCCGCCTCCCCCGTCGGAATGTTCGACAACTCCGGCGACCACCTCGAGATCCCAACCCCATGATCCGAACCCTCCTGCCAGCAAGCTGGCTCGTGGGTGGCCTGACCACCCTTCTCCCCGCCCAGGCCCGGTTCGCGGCACCGCTCCCGAGCGTGGATGAGGGCCTTGTCGAGGCGAGCCTCCCGGTCCTGCAAGCCGCCGAAAGCAAGGGCAACTGGAAAAGCTCCTTGAACCTCGGCGCGACCTACGCGACCGGCAACACGACGCTCCGCACCGCGAACATGGCGACCGACGCCACGCGGAAGAGCGGGCGTCACGAGACGACTCTCAACGCCGCGTGGAACTACGCCGAACAGAAGGACAACACCACGCGTAAGTGGGGCCTCGACCAACGACGCACGTCCGGCGGCGCAAAGCAAAAGTACTACTTCTCGGACGAGGAACGCACGTACGGATTCGTGGCCGTCGACGCCGAGAACAATCTCAATCAGGCGATCGACCTTCGACTCACCGCGACCCTCGGCGTCGGTCGCCAGTTCATCAAGGAAGAGGACCTGAAGTTCTCCGTCGAACTCGGCGCCGGTGACTTCGTCGAACAGTCGCGCACCGTCGGGGTCAAGGACGCGGAGTTCACCACCGGCCGCGCCGGCACCGACCTCGCCTGGGACATGAACGAGGACTGGCAACTACTCCACGCGCTGAAGTTTTTCTTCAGCCTCGAGGACGGCGACGAGATGTACGGCGAGTCGGACGCCCGCCTGCGTGTATCCATGGGCGAGGGCCTGTTCGCCCAGGCCCAGTGGATCCTGCAGTGGGACAACACGCCGTCCCGCAACGCCAACGGCACCCGCAACGACAGCGTCGATCACCTCTTTCTCCTGTCGATCGGCTGGGCGTTCTAGAAACGCCTCTCGGGTTCGCGAACCCGGCGGGCTAGTCTGTGGCCATGCCTCATCGGGACGCGGTTTCGGCTCTCCTGAAGCACGCCGCCGCGTGCTACGGCGAGGACTTCCCGCTGTCGTGTGATCCAGCGAGGCTCTCGGCGGTCGCCGACGCGCCGCCGCCGCGCACCCCCACGGCAGACCTCGCGCCGACACCCGACGCGACCGCCGGGGGACAACCCGAGGCGGCGACCCCCGCCTCGCCGCTCGAGGACCTCGCCGCCGAGGTCGCCCCGTGCACCAAGTGCAAGTTGCACACGGGGCGCAAGAACGTCGTGTTCGGCGAGGGCAGCCCCACCGCACGGGTGATGTTCGTCGGCGAGGCGCCTGGCCAGGTCGAGGACAACACCGGTAGACCGTTCGTCGGCCGCTCCGGCCAACAACTGGACAAGATCATCGAGAAGGCGATGGGCATGCACCGGGAGGACGTGTTCATCGCGAACATCAACAAGTGCCGCCCGCCGGGCAACCGGGATCCCGAGCCGGACGAGATCGCGGCGTGCATGCCCTGGCTTCGCGCCCAGATCGCGATCATCCAGCCCGAAGTGATCGTAACCCTTGGTAGAGTAGCGCTCTGGAATCTTCTGGGCGTGTCCGAATCGATGCGACGCATGCGCGGCAGGGAGTTCGACTACGAGGGGACGCCCGTCGTGCCCACCTGGCACCCCGCCTACCTGCTGCGCACCCCATCGGCCAAGGCCGACACATGGGAAGACATCAAGCGGGTGAACCGCATGCTGGGCAATCCCGACGTGCCGCCACCAGTCTAGCCCGCTGCTCTCACCAGCCTTGTAGCGGGATGGTGCAAGTGCCTGTCTGTACAAGGAGGACGGTCGACCGGGTTCGACGCAGAAGGCGCCGGTAGTTTTGCCATCGCAGTAGAGGTCGGATGAGAAAATCGGGCTAGATACCACGACAACCGGAGCAGGCGCCACGAGTTGTGTCCTGTGACCGGCGACGAACCCGCCCCGCGTCCGGAGTTCCGGCCGGCTCACCGCCTGGGTTTCCGACCCGACGTCCGCAGAAGATCCATCCCCGTATGCGCCCTTGAGTTCCGAGCATCTCCGGCTTGACCATCCCTCTGCGGAGCGCTACGGTCCGCCGACCCCCTCGCCGGGGCTTGCGTCCTCATGGGCGTTACGGTGATTCCCCCAATCACCAAGCTCGAGGCCTCCTCCCACGAATCGCCCCTCCCTCTTCGAATTCCTGACCCCTCAGGGAAGACGACATGAAGAAGTCCCATACCCTCTCCCTCGCCGGACTTGTTCTCCCCGTGCTCGCAGGACTCAGCGCCTGTAGCGGCACGACTCCCGCCCCCGCCGAGACCGGCGCTGGCGCGAACACGGAGACCCCCACTTCTGCCAAAACACCGAAGGCAGCGAACCCTCAGGACAAGGGGACACCGCAGGAGCAGCAGGAGAAGGCGCTGCTCGCCGACGCGATCCGGAAGGCGCGGCGCAACCTCGAGACCGGCAACTGGATCGGCGCTCTGCAGGAGGCGGTCTTCGCCCTGCGAGTCGACCCGAACAACGCCGAGGCCACCGACATCGCCAACCGCGCCCGCGAACTCCTCGGCGAAACGCCGCCGAGCACCAAGGCCCGCGAAGTCCAAGGCTTCGTGCGGTTCCGCATCGAGCAGCAGCGCGATGAGGCCCGCGCGATCCGCGAAGCCCAACAGGGTGACGCGCACATGGCAGCCGGCCAGTTCAGCAAGGCTGTCGAGAGCTTCCAGCGCGCCGTCACGGTCCTCCGCTACTCGCCGTTCTTCTCGGAGGGCAGCGCACTCTACGCGAGCCTCAACGCGAAACTCGGCCAGGCGCAGGGCGCGCGCAAGCGCGAAAGCGCCGCCAAGATCACGCGCGACCAGATCGCGTCGGAAGCAGAGCAGAAGCGCCAGGAACGCATCCAGGCACTCGCCCGCGCGACGCGGGTCAAGCGACTGTTCGAGGACGCGAACCGCTCGTTCCAACGGGGCCAGTACGAGTCGTGCCTGCGCTCGCTCAAGATGGTCCTCCGCGAGGACCCGTTCCACCGGAACGCGCTCGCCCTCAGCGACCTCGCCAGCCGGGCCCGTCACGACACGCAGATGGACCGCCTGCGCCGCGAGTGGAAGGCCACGTGGGCCAAGACCTTCGACGACCTCAACATGGAGGACGTGCCGATGACTGACATCTATCGGTACAACCTCGAACGTTGGTTGATCACGAGCCAGCGGCAGCCGCTCGAATTCAAGTCCGAGGAATCCTCGGAGAGCCCGGAAGAGGCCGCAATCCTCGCCAAGCTCAGCAGCGTCACGCAGGAGTTCAACTTCTCCGAAGCGACCCTGCAGGACTGGGCCAAGTACTTCAGCGACCGCACCGAGGTCAACTTCGTCGTCACCAAGGGCGCTGCGGAACTCGACAGCGACACGACGACCCTCAAGGCATTCGAACTGCCGCCCATGACCGCGGCCCAGGCTCTCGACATCATCGGCGAGCAGACCGGCGTCAAGTGGAGAGTCATGCACGGCATCGTGCAGCTGGTGACCCCCGAGTTCGCGGGTGGTCGGATGTATCTGAAGCAGTACGATGTCCGCGACATCGTCGAGGGTGTGCCCGACAAGCCGGGCATCGAGCCCAAGCTGACCGTCCCCGGTGAAGAAGAGCCGATCATCGATCCCGACGAGGAAGTGAAGCCCACCGTCGTCGACGCTGGCAAGCTCGTCGACCTGATCCGCGACAACATCGGCGGCGAGAGCTGGGACGACGGCAAGGCGAGCATCGCCGAGCTGAAGGGCACCCTCCTCGTGCGCCACGCCAAGAGCGTCCACGCCGAGATCCACGAGCTCCTCACCGACCTGCGCGAATCGGTCGGCATCCAGATCGACGTCGAGAGTCGCTTCCTGAAGGTGACCGACAACTTCCTCGAGGACATCGGCGTCGACTTCCGCGGCCTCGGCAACAACGCGTCGGAAGGCATTCCTGGCCGCGGCCTCACGAACCGCCCAAACGTAGGCTTCGACGACTTCGGCCGCCGCGAGAACATCAACCCGGCGTCCCCGGGCGAGATCGGCACCGGCAGCGAGCCTGGCTTCTTCTACGATGACGGCGGCGACGGCGACCTCTTCGGTCGCACCGAGCACCTCTTCGACAACACCCTCGGCGACAGGAACGGCCTGGACTCCGGCGGCGGCTTCTCGCTGCAGTATGCCTACCTCGACGACGCCGAGGTCGAGATGATCTTCCGTGCGGTCACGAAGAACGACCGCAGCCAGGAGATCACCGCGCCGCGCCTGTTGGTCTACAACAACACCCGCGCGAACATGTCGGTCGCCCGACAGACCACCTACATCAAGGACTTCGACGTGGAAATCGCCCAGGCCGCCGCAGTGGCGAACCCGGTGATCGGCGTGGTCCGCGACGGCGTGTCCCTGGATGTCCGTCCGGTTGTCAGCGCCGACCGCAAGTTCATCACTATGGAATTGCGCCCCACGGTCCTCGACCTGGCCCTGCCGATCCCGACCTTCACCACGACGCTCGGTGTCGGCCAGCCCATCAAGATCCAGCTGCCCCAAACGACGCTAAAGATGGTGCGCACGACGGTAACGCTGCCCGATGGCGGCACTGTGCTGCTCGGCGGAATGAAGATCTCGAACAAGAAACGCCTTGACTCGGGCATTCCGATCCTCAGCAAGCTCCCGATCATCAGCTTCCTCTTCGGACGCAAGGGCACCTCGGTCACGAACAGCAACCTGCTGATCCTGATCCGGGCGAGCATCGTGATCCCGGCGGAGCACGAACCTGCCTACGTCCCGAACCCGCTCGAGGACCTCATCGGCGGCGACAAATAGCGTCGCTCGATCGCGGCTCCCGCGGTCAGACCCCGCTGGGCTGGGCCCGGCGTGACCAGAATGATTCCCGCGGCACGCCGGGTCCAGCCCCGCTTTGCTGGCTTGTTGTTTTTGCGCGGACTGAACCGGTCGCTATACTCCCCGTTCCCCCGCCGGTCCGCCAATGTGATCGCGTCCTTCACAGCGGACCCAGCCGACGGCATACCCCCTCGCCGGCGACTGTTCACGACTCACGGTTCCAAAGCCAAGATCCCCGGTTCACGGTCCTCGCGACCGCGATGATCCCGCGGATCAAACAACCATGGCACCGCAGTTTGCAGTGCTCCAAGACACATGAAATCGAGACTCCCTGGCACCTTCGCCACCGTCGCTCTCCTTCTCCTGTCAAACCTCTCGGCCCAGTCCGCCAAGCTCGAAGCGGACGTCAACTTCATCCGAGGGTTGGTCAAGGAACTGCGTTTCATCGACCTCGCCCAGTACGAAGTCGAACAGCTCAAGAAGATCCACAAGGACAGCAGCGACTTCAAGCTGATCGCCCAACTGGCGATCGAAGTCTCCCTCGAGGGCGCCAAGCGCGACCCGGATCGCATCCGGCGCATCGTGCTCTACCGCGAGGCGATCGACAAGTCGATGGAGTTCATCGAGAGGTACGAGGGCGAGACCGTGGCACGCGACGCACAGGTCACGCTCTCCGATGCGTGCATCGAGTTCGGGTTCTTCCTGAACGAGGAACTCGAAGTCGCCCGTGAAGAAGATCCAGACCGCGTCGCCGATCTCGAAGAGAAGGCCGCGGCGGTCTTCCGTCAGGGCGTCGCCGCTTCAAACAAGTGCGAAGCGGCGTTCAAGGCCGCGGGCAAGAAGACCGAGGCGTTCGTCGCGTGGATGCGCCGCGGCATCCTGCTCCGCGAACACGCCCGCGCCGTGCCCAAGGACAGGGGATACCTCTGCGACCAGGCGGGTTCGACGTTGGAAGACCTGATCTTCGAAGTCGGTGAGGAGACGCTCCTCGGCCAGAAGGCTCTGTTCGAGATGTCGAAGATCGAAGAGGTCAAGGGCGACCTCGACGCGGCGATCCAGAGCTATCGCGACGCGATCGATGCGATCTACGCATCCCTGACCGACGACAATCTCAACATCGGCGAGTCCGCTCAGCGCCTCATGTTCCAAATGATGCAGGAGATCTACGATCGACTGGCGACGGTGACCTTCAAGGGCGGTCGCACCTCCGAGATCGAGAAGCTCGTCCTGGAGTTCGACAAGCGGGTGAAGGAGTTCCGCACGGAAGCCAACCCGCTGTACTGGGACTCCCTGCTGCTCACGCAGGCACAGGTCCAGGCCGGATCCCCGACGCAGTCCGCGGTCAGCGATGCGCTGAAGACCGCGAAAGAGATCAACAAGAACCACCCCGCTGACTTCGTCGGCCTCAAGGCCAAGAACCTGATCCGCGACATCCTCCGCCACTCGTCGGGCCTCGTGACCGGCGAGCTGCTGCTCGAGGTCGCGATCGGTGACTACCAGGCGAAGGAATACGAAGCGGCGATCGCCGGGTTCAAGCGCGCCATCAACGGCATGGATGCCGAGACCAAGAAGAAGCTCGGGTTCGACACCTGGATCTACGTCGCCCGCTGCAACGAACGGATGCAGCGCTTCCTCGAGGCGAGCATGGCCTACAGCCGCGCCCTCGCGGAGCACGGCCCCCAGATGAAGTCAGACGCCGAGGCGGCGAGCGACCAGGACATGAAGAGCGCGCTCAAGCGGGCGGCGAACAAGGCCACGTCCTGCATGAACAAGGTCATGACGGCGTCCAGCAAGGCCCCGATCTTCAATGGGCTGGCGGGAACGATCAAACGGCAGCTCGCTGAATTCGACCCGACGCAGGCGGAGAAAGGCGACTACCGCGAGGGCCTCAAGGCCAAGTACGCCAAGAAATTCGCCGAGGCAACGAGGTTCTTCTTCAAGGTCTCCAAAGATCTGGCGAAGTACGAACTCGCCCGCGGCCACGGCATCGAGTGCCTGTTCCGCGACGGCAAGTACAACGAGGCGCGCGCGAAGATCAAGGAGTTGCGCGCACACGTGAAGGCGACGGAGATCGCCGAGAACGACCGCGAGAGGCGCACGTTCCGCCCACAGGCGATGGCGTGGGTACACTACACCGAAGGCCGCATGCTCTACGAGGAAGCGAAGGGCGGCAAGGACGGCAAGCCGGACCTCACGAAGTTCCGCGAGGTCGAACGGCACTTCCTCGTGTTCGAGACCGTGCACAAGGCCAACGCCACGACCCAGATGGGGAAGGTCCACGAGATGCTCGGCCACGCGTACCTCGAGATGGGCGACCAGGGCAAGGCATCCGCGCGCTACACCAAGCTCAAGGCGCTCGGCGAGACCTACCCCGACGCACACAAGGCTCTCGGCGTGTTGATGTTCGAGACCTACCGCAAGCAGGTGAAGGCGCTCGAGACCGAGGCCAAGGGAACCAAACCCGCGGACATGAAGGTCCTCGAATCGAAGCTGACCGCGGCACGAAACCGCGCGATGGACGTCGGCCTGGACTACGCCAAGACCGTCGGCAAGCCGGCCTACGGAATCCTGTACAACACGATGCGCATCGCGCAGGGCCTGCGCGCCTGGCCCAAGTGCGAGTGGGCCGCGGAGAAGATCCTCAAGCTCTACGGCAAGGCCGGGTACGAGAGCCTCCGCCAGATCGAGCCGTTGCTCGGCTACGCGAAACTGCAGCAGCCCGGTCGCATGCAGGAAGCTCTCGATGTCCTGAACGAGGCCGAGAAGAAACTCGGCGCGGGCACGAAGAGGACGAGCGCGTACTACATGGTGCTCAAGTACAAGGCTCTCGCGCTGGGCGGTTGGCCGATGTTCGACTCGAGCGGCATCAACTACCAGCCCAACCGGGGCATGGGCAAGCCCGACGAGGCCTACAACATCTACTGGCACAACAAGGAATTCCGTAAGTTCATGAAGCACTCGCAGCGGAATCCGAAGTACTCGATCGGCTGGTACAAGTACCACCTCGAACTCTACTTCTTCTGCCGTCAAGCTCAGCGCATCGACAGCATCTTCAAGGCCCGCGCGGAGACGTTCTTCAACATCGCCAAAGCCACCGACAACTTCGCGACGCTAAAGAACCTCGGCCCGGAAGGCACCAAGGTCGCGAACCTGTTCAACTTCATCCAGAAGTGATCGAAACCATGCTCTCCACAACACTCCTCCACTCGGCACGTCTCATCCTCTGGTCGACTGCAGTTCTGGCGTTGCCGCTCGGTCTCGCCGCCCAAGACCGCGACACGATTCTGAAGAAGGACGGCAAGCACAAGACCAAGGTGCTGATCGTCAAGCTCGACCGCGACATGATCTCGTACAAGAGCCGCGGCAAGGACTTCACGATCAAGTCGGATCTGGTCTCGGGCTACCGGTTCGGATCGGCGCCAGACGCCTACACACGAGGCCTCTCCGCATCGAGCCGCGAAAACCACGTCGCGGCGGCGAAGCTCTTCGACGAGGCTTCGAAAGCCACGAAGGTCGACGTCGTCAAGCAAGCCGCGATTTTCTTCGCCGGTCGATCGTTCGCGCTCGCGTCACTCAAGGACGCGACTCACTCGAACAACGCAGTCGCCAACCTGCAGGCCTACCTCACCGCCACGCCGAACGGCTACTACATGCCGGAAGCCAAGGTGCGCCTCGCCCAAACCAGCCTCGCTGGTGGCGACGCCACCGGAGCGGAGACGATGCTGAAAGCGATCGAGACCGAGGCCGTGAGCGGCAACTGGGAACTGTTCTGGCCCGTGTTGATCAAGTACACGCTGGCGCGGGCACAGTACGAGCAGAAGAAGTTCAGCGACGCCCGCTTCAGCTTCCAGGCCGTCGACGGCGTCGTCGCGACCGCACTCGGCCAGGGGACGAAGTACAACTCCCAGCTGGCGACCCTGAAGACCGAAGCGCTCGTCCGTCAGGGCGAGACCTACATCGGCGAGAAGATGTACGACGACGCTCTCGGCTACTACCAGACACTCGCGGGCAACAACACCCGCGGCGTCCGCGCGGCGGCCTTGGCCGGCCAGGGCCAGATCCTGTACATCCAGGGCGTCGACAAGAACGACGAGACGAAGCTCCGCCAGGCCCAGAACGAACTGGCGAAGGCCAGCATCGAGCCCGACACCAGCGATCCCACCAGCGCCAAGGCCCTGTTCTACATGGGCAAGGTCCTCTCCGCCCTGGGCGACAAGGAGAAGGGCTCGCTGGGCCGCGCCAAGACCTACTACACCGCCGTCAGGAAGAACTACGGAGCAACCGAGTGGGCGGCCCGTGCCCGCAAGGAACTCGAGGGCTGATCCATGCACCCTGTTCCCGGCCACCGAAATTCTTGCAGATTGCGCGCGACAGGGGCTTTTCCACGAGCCTCGACTGAAGCACACTTTGCGCCCCGATTGTCCCCCTCTTACCCCGTCTGCGAGATCGCGATCCGCAGTACGATGACCCCGCGGACCGGCTCGATCCGGCTCCTCCGTTTGCCATGACTATTCCCAGCAAGCTCTACGCGATTATCCCTGCCCTTCTCCTGTTGTCCACCGAACTGGCGGCGCAGACACCCGCGCCAGCGAAGAAGAGCGGCAACCCCGTTGCTGACGCGTTCGCGCACGCCGGCATCATCGGTTGGTGCATCGTCGGTGTCTCCGTGCTGTCGCTCGCGCTGATCATCGAGAACTTCATGACCCTGAAGCGAGACAAGATCGCGCCGCCGGACCTCATCGATGAGCTCGAGGCGCTGTTCGACGAGGAGAACTTCCAGGAAGCACTCGAACTCTGCGAGAACGAGCGCAACTACCTGACCAACGTGGTCGCCGCCGGCCTCGGTCGCCTTGGCCACTCCTTCGACACGATCCAGATCTCGGTTCGTGAGATGGAGGACGAAGAGTCGGTCAAGCTGTTCCAGAAGGTCGGCTACCTCTCACTGATCGCCGCGACGGCGCCCATGATGGGTCTGCTCGGCACGGTGACCGGCATGTTCGTGACGTTCGGCGACATCGCCGACGCCGGCGGCTCGGTGAGCCCTGCTCAGCTCGCAGGTGGTATCAAGCTCGCGCTCGTGACGACCATCTTCGGTCTGATCGTGGCCATCCCGGTCGGCGCGTTCTTCTTCATGTTCCGGAATCGCGTGCTCCGCACGACGATCGAAGTCAACGCCATCGCCGAAGACCTCTTCGAGCGGTTCCGTGCTTCCAACAAGTAACCAATCTGAACCTTAGGGCGCCGCATGCGTTGCGGCCCCCCAACACCATAGAGAGGTAAACGACATGGCGAACATGCGAGTAGTCCAGGAAGACGCGAAGATGGACATGACGCCCATGATCGACTGCGTGTTCCTGCTGCTGATCTTCTTCGTGCTGGTCATCGACTTGAGCCAGCAGGACATGGAAGACCTGATCCTTCCGAAGGCCGTCTACATGGAGCCGGATGACGCACCGCCGGAGGTCCGCCCCATCGCGAACATCCTGCAGAATGGTGACCTGTACTACAAGAAGACCAGGTACTACCACGCGACCAAGGACGGCGAGAACTACAAGGGCATCGAGAAGTTGCTGCGAGAGTGGCGCAAGGAACTCAAGCTCTCGATGAAGCCCTTGTTCGAAGGCAAGAAGACGGGGCCCAAGAACCCCCTGATCCCCGACGATCCCGTTCTCATTCGCGCGGACAAGTGGACCGAGTGGCACTACATCGGCAAGTTCATGACTGCGTGCAGTCAACCCTACGCGGCGTTCTGGAAACTCGAACTCGCGATGAGTGAAGAGGACAAGGAAGGCAAAATGTTCAAAGCAGCGGGGCTCAAATAACCATGGCCGGTCTAAGACAAACACGCCGCGAGAAGATGCGGGAGGAAGTCCAGAAGGAAGCCGAGATGGACATGACGCCGATGATCGACGTCGTGTTCCTCCTCATCATCTTCTTCCTCTGCATCGACTTCAAAATCCTCGAAGCCAAGCTGCCGGCGTACCTGCCGAAGGACAAGGGTAGCCAGGACTTCGAAGTCGAGCCGCAGGAACAACTGCGAATCAAGATCGTGTGCGAGGACCGCGGCAAGGAGCAGCTCCGACCGAAACGCAAGTCGTACCGTCTCGTCGGCCACAAGGTGCACTACACCGTCGGTCCGAAGAAGGTCGAGACCCTCGCCGAGCTCAAGGATGAACTCACGATCATCCGTGACGACGACAACCGCCGCGTCCCCGACCCGAAGAATCCGGACAAGACCAAGTTGGTCGGCGTCGTGATCGAGCCAGGCGTGAACGTCGTCTACGGCGACGTGGCGCCCTGCGTCGACGTCATCGCGGCCTTGGACTTCACCGACATCAACTTCGGTGGCGGTCTGGGTAGCTCAAAGAGTGGCGCCTACGCAAAGCAGGCACGTAAGGGCAAGAAGTAGTAGCTCTCGGAGCGTCGACGAACAGCCCCACCGCGGCATGAACCGCGGTGGGGCTGTTCTCGTTCAGGGGCACATGACAAACCTGCGCCCATCCCGTCGGGAGACGCAGCGAGACGAGAGTTCGAAAGACGCGTCGGTGGACATGACACCGATGATCGACGTCGTCTTCCTGCTGATCATCTTCTTCTTGTGCATCGACTTCAAATTGCTCGAGGCGAAGCTTCCCGCCTACTTGCCGAAGGACCGGGGCAGCAACGGC
Organism: uncultured candidatus Brocadiaceae bacterium; assembly: GCA_964469555.1. Taxonomy (GTDB): domain Bacteria; phylum Planctomycetota; class UBA1135; order UBA1135; family UBA2386; genus CAYYAQ01. Next base: position 45,062 of record CAYYAQ010000011.1, read on the forward strand.
GGCGAGCCGGTCGAGTCCATGAAAGTGCGCATCGTCTGCGACGCGTTCGGCGCGAAGGTCTTGCGTCCGTCCGCGACTTCGTTTCGCCTCGAGGGGCACCGCGTCCATTACGAAGTCGGCCCGAGGCGGAACCTCGCGACGATCGGGGAGCTGACCGCAGAGTTGAAAGCCATCAGCCAAGATCCCAACACGATGGTGCCCGACCCCGCCAAACCCGGCCAGATGAAGCCGATAGACGTGGTGGTCCTCCCCGGCCCAGGAGTCGTGTACGCCGACGTGGCGCGCTGTGTGGATTCCGTGACCGAGAGCGGATTCACGGACATCAACTTCGGTGTGGGCGAGAAACGGCGATAGAGGGCCTCTCAGGGGGGCCAGGGTCGCGTCATCGCCGCTCTCGACGCCTCGACGAAGACGCCTGCCCGTGGCTGAGCCTGGGCTGTCCCGGACCTGCCGGACCCGACGCGGACTCGCGCCCGGGCGGGGACGTGCGAGGGGCGGGCGGACGGCACCTAAAACCCGAAAAGACCGGGAAATGGGGCTGGCAAGGGCATCTTGGCACCGCTAATTTTCGTCCACTTCGACCCCTCTTCGCGGCGTTGCCACGCCGTACCTCTCGCACAACCCTCCCCAAAGCTCGGAAGGCCGACCGCGAGGTCGCCCCCCCGCTTCCGATCCCTCCCTTCGAACGAGACCCGCGCAAGATGATCCAGCAACGTACCCTGCTCCGCGCAGCCCCGATCGCTCTCCTCTTCGCCATTTCATCCTGCTCCACCACGGACACGACCTCAGTCCAAGGCGTCGACGCCGGCACCGGCACCGTGACCAACGCGCCCCAGGACAAGCCACAGGACATCCGCGCACAGCGCCGGACATTCCTCGTCGGCAAGTTGCTGCGAGACGCGGAACAGGAGCGCAAGAACGGCAACCTCGAACTCGCGCAGGTCCTGCTGCTGGAAGCCTACAAGGAAGATCCGGGCAACCGCGAGGTCCAACGCCGGCTCGTCAACTTGCGCGCCGAGATGGGATTGGCCCCCGGCACCGCCGGGGTGTTCGGCCCGGCGATGGAAAGGCTGGTCGCCATGCGGCACCAGCAAGCGCTCGCCATCGTCACGCAGATGATCCAGAAGGGTCGCCAGCTGACCGACGAGTTGAACTTCGACATGGCGATCCAGCAGTACCGCTCCGCCTTGCTCCGGATCGACGCGCTGTCCGCAATGGATTGGGGAGACACCGAGTCCCAGGTTCGCAACCTGTTGGAAGACGCGTACAGCCGGCGCACCGCGCACGAAGTCGAGATGGCGAACGCGCAGGACAACGAGGCTCGCCTGCGCCTGCGCGAAGCCGAGGCTCGTGAGCACGCCCGCATGGTCGCGAGCGTCAACCGCAAGCTCGAGCTCTCCCAGAAGGCCTTCATCCGGAAGTTCTTCAAGGAATCACAGCGGCTCGCCTCGATGGCGCTGGAAGAGGACGCGAACAACATCCTCGCGAAGGACCTCTACAACGCCGCCACGAAGGCGATGCGCTCCGCCTACCAGGACCGCTACTACCAGGAGAAGTCCCTCGAGTACCTGAAGCTGGCCGAGGCGCGCGAGCACCTGCTCAGCCCACAGACCGAGTTGATGCGCGTCGACCCCGCGCAGTGGCGCCTCGCGCTAGAACGCGGCGGTCGCAAGCTGCCAGGCACCGGCGCCCTGCCGGAAGACGCGGCGCTCGCCAAGCGGATCCGCGAGGCGACGGTCGGCCCGATCTCCTTCACGCCAGACGGCAACGGCCCCTACCTCGACGCCTACAAGCTGCTCGACAACATGACCAAGGTGCCGATCATCGTCAGCCCCGACGGCAACACGATCATCACCGACGAAGATCTCAATCTCGAGATGAACCTGGTCTCGCCGACGAGCCTGAAGAACCTGCTCGACCACATGGCCGGCAGAAGCGAGAACCTCGCCTGGACGATCCGCAACGGCGTGGTCGTCATCACGACGAAGGCGAAGGCTGGCGGCAACAACGTCCTGGTCACCCACGACATCCGTAACCTGATCTTCCCGATCACCGAGTTCCTCCCGCCGAGCATCAAGGACATCCCCACCGCTGAGGCCGAGCCGTCAAGCCCGCGCACCGGCGGCGAGTCCGACGAGAGGGTCGCATACATCGAGCTCGATGCGCTGGTCAACAACCTCAAGTCCTCGACCGACCCGACCTACTGGGACGGTGAGAGCGGCGCAGTCATCGACCCCGTCGAAGGCGGCTACCTGCTCGTCAAGGCGAACCCGGAGATGCAACACGCCGTCGCCGCGTTCCTCGACGACATGGACCGGTTCTCCACGGCGGTTGTCACGATCGAGACCAAGTTCCTGACGCTCAACGAGAACTTCCTGCAGGAAGTCGGCATCGACTTCCGCGGCACGGGCGGCGCCGGCAACAAGGGCACCGTCGCGAAGCTCGACGACATCACGAATGGTGCCGACGACAACGCGTCTCGCGGCCTCGACAACTCGGGAACGGCCGACCCGGCCGCCAGCCCGAACTCTGGCTTCTTCTACGACGACGGTGGCGACGGCGACTTCCGCGGTCGTTCCGAGAACTTCTTCCAGGACAACCTCGGCAAGATCCTCACCCCAACCGGTGGCCTGACGGCGGCGTTCACCTTCCTGAACGACCTCCAGATGAACATGATCTTCCGCGCCGTCGAGAAGAACGAGCACGCCCAGATGGTCAACGCGCAGACTGTGACCGTGCTGAACAACAACCGCGCGAACGTCTCGGTGATCAACCAGACGTCCTACGTGCGTGACTTCGACGTGGAAGTGGCGCAGGCATCCTTCATCGCCGACCCGAAGATCGACGTGATCCACGACGGCGTCGTCCTCGACGTCCGCCCGATCATCCGCCACGACCGCCGGAGCGTGACCCTCGTACTCCAGCCCACAGTCGCTGAGCTGCAGCGTCCCATCCCGCAGTTCACGACCTCCCTCGCTGGCTCCACCCTGCCGGTCACCCTACAGCTGCCCGTCCTGACGGTGCGCTCGTTCGCGACCACCGCACAGGTGCCGGACGGCGGCACGGTCCTGATCGGAGGCTTGCGCACGATCCTGAGCCGCGAACGCCGCGCCGAGATCCCGATCCTCGCGAAGATCCCGATCATCTCGTTCTTCTTCAAGCAGGAAGGCGTGATCGACGAGAGCTCCTCGCTGATGGTGATGGTGAAGGCACAGATCACGGACGTGGTCGACAAGATGAACGCCTTCGAGGGCAAGTAACCCCCCCCCACTCCTCCCCCGCAGCCGCGGGCACGACAACCCCGTGGCACGCCGCGGGGTTGTTTCGTTTAACCCCGCTTTTTCAAACGGACCTCCGCTGCGATGGCCAAGCCACTCGAAGCCCTCTTCTTCGACATCGACGACACGCTCTTCTCCACGTCCGTGTTCGCGGACAAGGCGCGGCGTGCCGCGGTCGACGCCATGATCAACGCAGGACTGCGCGCAGACCGCCTGACCTGCATGAAGGAGCTCGAGGAGGTCATCGGCGAGTTCTCGAGCAACTATGGATCGCACTTCGACAAGGTCATCCACCGCCTGCCACAGGCTGCCAGCGAGGGTCTCAATCCAGCGATGCTCGTCGCCGCCGGAGTGGTCGCCTACCACGAGACGAAGTGGAAGGAGTTGAAGGTCTACGACGACGTCTACGAGGTCTTGCGCTGGTTGAGCGGCACCGACCTGATCCGTGGCATCATCTCCCTGGGCGTGACCGTGAAGCAGGCCGAGAAGATCATGCGGTTGCAAATCTACGAGTTCCTAACGCCGGGGGCGATCTGCTTCACGGACCAGATCGGCATCAACAAGCCCAACCCCAAACTCTACCAGCGGGTCCTGAGTGACCTGGACCTCCATGCCAGCAAGGTGATGTACGTCGGCGATAACCCGATCAACGACATCGACCCGTGCAACGAAGTCGGGATGATAAGCGTCCGCAACCGCCGCTCGGGTCGCTACGCCATCACCGACGGACAGACCAAACCCGACTTCGAGATCCGCGACTTCTACGAGCTCCGCACCATCCTCCAACAGGAGTTCGGGATCGAGAGTAGGATCTAGCGCAGATCTTCCCAGAACTTCGTGGGCATGTCGTGGGCGATCTTCAACGCGCCGTTCGAACCACCGTAGATCGGTTCCTCGACGCGGATGACCTTGCCACCACCGAGGTGCTGGACCATGCGGTGCTCGATGGCGGTATCGAGACCGCGGATCTGGGAACCGCCACCCGCTAGCAGGACGCGGCTGCGCAGCTTGTCCTGAAACTCCGGATCGAACGACGACACCAGTTGGTGCAGTCCTTCGACGATCGGGTCCACGATGATGCTACAGGACGCTTGGATCTGGTCGGTCAAGTCGAACTGCGTGGGCTTGCCGTCGACGGGCAGGTTGACCGTCACACGCTCCATGGTGTCACCGAGGAACGAGTGGCGCTCCTTGATGTCCTTCACCATCTGCACCGTGAACTGCGCACCTGGGCAAGTCTCGGTGATCAGACGGGTGAGTTCCAGGTCGACCGCGTCGCCGGCGATCTGCAGCGTGATCTGGTCCGCATCTTCCGGCATCGTGCCGTGCATCCGGCAGAGATCTACCGTGCCAGCGCCGATGTCGATGACGAGCACGTCTTCGAGCATGTCCAGTCCGTAGGCGACGGAGAACGGCTCGCTGCACAGCATCACGGAGTCGACGCTCTCGCGCGCCGCCTCGATGATCGCTTCCTTGTTGTTGATCGACGCCTGCGCCGGCGCACCGATCACGCAGTAGATCAACTCGTCCTTGCGCGGTCGCGCGAGGTCGATCGCGGCCCGGATCAGATCGGCGGCGGCCTTCGATGACTTGGGATCGCCGTTGCGGAGCACGCCGTGCTGGAGAGGGCGGTAGAAGTCAAGCGACAGGCGCTTCTCGACCGCTTCCTTGCCGACGAGAACGTCACGGTTCAACAGTTTCTGCGCGACATGATCCTTCGGATAGCCGACGACACTGAAGATGCACTCGCGCACGCCGTTGCTCGACGAAACCGAGGTTCGCGAAGTACCGAGGTCCAGGCCGATGTAGAGGACCCCGTGGTCCTTCACCGGTCCGGTCCCACTCTCGGTCACTTGTGGTGCACTTGCGTCTTCGGCGGAGGACTCGCCCTGGCCAACGCCGGGGTCGTTCGCGTTGTCTGTCATCGTTTCACTCTCCGACTCTATCTATCGGTGAGAAGGCTACTTGCCCTGAAGCCGTACATTCGCCTCGAAGATACTCGACATCAAAGCAGTTTTGGCTTCGTAGGCCCGGTCTTCGAGGTCGAGGCCCTGAACCTTCCGGTAGACGGACGAGATCCCCTGGTCCAGGTGCTTGATGGCCGTCACCTCGCTGAGGCGGTGCTCCGTCTGCTCGAGGGAAGCGCTGAGTTTCTCGATCCGCCGTTGGAGGACCGCAACCTCCTTGTCACGGACCGCTTCGCGCGCCTCGCGGGTCGCCCGACGCTCATCGCCCACGATGGACATGACGAACTCCAGGACCCGCGACGGGACCTCCTCGGTCTTCCCGCTCTCCGTGAGCCCCCGGATGAGCTGGGTGATGCGTTCGGCGATGTCCCGGTCCTCGCCCTCGAAGCGCTCTGCGCTCGCTGCCGAGGCCAGTTTCTCCTCGAGGCGCGACTGCTGCTTCGACAGTTCCAGCCGCAGTTCGTCGATCTGCGCCTCCGCCTGGTCCTTGAGCGACTTCAGCTCATCGTGCTGCTTCTCGAGGTCTTCATTGCTCTTGAGCAACCGAAGAAACTCCTCCTTCGTCGCGCTCGCGACCTCCTCGCGATCGAGAGCGAGCAGCCTGAACCGCAGGCTCTTCTTGACCGCCTCCTGGATCAGCATCGCGATGCGATCCACGCCTAGGACATTGACCTTGTTGACGCCCTGCTTCTTGAGCTGGTCCACCGAAGTGGAGTACGCCAGCTTCATGACGACGTCTTTCAGATTGCGAACAAGGCCAGCCAAGAGCTAATCACCATCCCAGTTCGAGGGCCCGTAGGTTTCCATCTTCTCCCCGCGCACCGCCGTGACGAACGTCCCGAGGATGTTCGCGCCGAGCTCCCGCAGGGTGCGGATCGCGTCCTTGCTCTGTCCCTTCGTCGAGTGCAGCATGCGAATGACGAGGATCGTGCCGTCCGCACAGGAGCTGAGCACGCTCGCGTCGGTGACGGGTTTGACCGCCGGAGTGTCGACGATCACGTATTGGTAGCGCTCTTTCAGCCGGTGGTAGAGCTCCTCGATGCGGTGGCTCGTGAGGATCTCCGACGGCACGGCGAGCGGGCTGCCGGCACCCAGGATGTCGAGGTTGCGCACGCCCGAGGGATGGATGGCCTGTTCGAGCTGCGCGCTTCCGAGCAACACCTCGGACAAGCCGGTCGAACGGTTGGTCTGCAGGTTTCGCTCCACCGACGGCGCCCGCATGTCCGCGTCGACGAGGATGACCGGAGTGCGCTCCCGTTCGGCGAATGCCATCGCCAGGTTGATCGCCGTCGTCGTCTTGCCGTCGCTCTTTTGCGCAGACGTGATGACCAATGTCTTCGCCGCGTCGTCCGGATTCATCGCGATCAGCTTGTTGCGGAGCCCTCGCATCTGCTCCGCCCGATAACCCGTCGGCTCGTGGAAGAGCACGAGGTAGGGGCTGACGCTCTTCTCGACGAGGACGACGGTGTCGTCATCCATCGCCGGCTCGGCGCGATTTTTCTTCGTCTTCTTGTCCAAACGGAACATCAGGCGGGGTTCAACGAGGTTGGCGGTCGAGGTCGGGACCGTCTGGTAAGCATACTACACGGTTCGCCGCAACAGTAGGATCGACGCGAGGACCTGGGCACGAGGCGCGGAGGCCCACGCCAAAGGGCGTTGCGGGTCGAAGCACGTTGCTGCGGGGTCGTAGAAGGCAAGTCAGCGAAGGTCCATTCAACATATCGACTGCTGGAGCCCCGAGTATCATCGTTTTTGCCAGCGGTTTCGTGGCGGCCGACGAATTCCGGTGATTCGTCGCAACTCCTTCAGCTGCCGAGGTCGACGCCGGCCCGCCTGGCGAATTCCACCGCCTCCGGGTAGCCGGCGTCGGCGTGTCGCGCAACGCCGATGCCAGGATCGTTCGTGAGTACCCGAGCGAGCCGCTGGCCCGCCTCGACGGTGCCGTCCGCGACGATGACCTGCCCGGCGTGGATCGAACGACCGATGCCGACGCCGCCGCCGTGGTGAATGGAAACCCACGTCGCACCGCTGGCTGTGCTCAACAGCGCATTGAGAAGCGGCCAATCCGCGATGGCATCGCTGCCGTCGAGCATTCCCTCGGTCTCGCGATACGGGGAAGCCACCGAACCGCAGTCCAGGTGGTCCCGCCCGAAGACGATCGGCGCGGAGATTTCGCCGTTGGCGACGAGCGCGTTCACGCGCTGGGCGAAGTCGGCGCGCTCGCCGTAGCCGAGCCAGCAGATCCGCGCCGGCAACCCCTGGAACTGGATCTTCTCGTGGGCCTTCTCGATCCACGTCGTGAGATCCTCATTGTCGCAGAACATCTCGAAGACCAACTCATCCGTGCGGAAGATGTCCTCGGGTTTGCCGCTCAGGGCCACCCAGCGGAACGGGCCGCGACCTTCGCAAAACAGGGGTCGCACGTACTCGGGAACGAATCCCGGGATCTCGAACGCGTCCGCCTCGCCCGCATCTCTCGCCTCGGTGCGGATGTTGTTGCCGTAGTCGAACGTGATCGCGCCACGGCGCTTGAGCAGAAGCATCAGCCCCACGTGCCGGGCACAGGTCTCGCGGGACTCGAGAAGGTACGCGTCCGGGTTCGATGCGCGCAGGGCCACCGCGGCGTCGAGGGTCATCCCGTCGGGCACGTACCCGTTCAGCATGTCGTGCGAGCTGGTCTGATCGGTCAGGATATCCGGCGTCAAGTTGCGTTCGGCGAGCGTGCCGAGGAGTTCGGTCGCATTGCACGTCACCGCAACCGACCACGGAACGCCTTCCCCGCACCGGGCGAGCGCCACTTCGATGGCCTCGTCCACGGTCCCCACGAGCTGGTCCACGTACTTTGAGTCGAGCCGCTTCCGGATGCGGGACTCGTCCACGTCCGCCGCGAGACATACTCCGCCCGCCAGCGTCACGGCGAGGGGCTGCGCCCCCCCCATCCCGCCGAGCCCGGAGGTGACGACGACCCGACTCTTGAGATCGGAGTCGAAGTGCCTGCGACCCGCCGCGATAAACGTCTCGTACGTCCCCTGCACGATCCCCTGGCTCGCGATGTAGATCCACGAACCCGCCGTCATCTGGCCGTACATCATCAGGCCGAGCTCCTCCAAGCGGCGGAACTCGTCCCAGTTGGCCCAGTCACCCACCAGGTTGCTGTTCGCGATCAGGACACGAGGTGCATCGGGGTGGGTCCGGAACACGGCGACGCACTTGCCCGACTGCACCAGCATCGTCTCGTCGGGATCGAGCCGCCGAAGCGTGTTGAGAATCCCCTCGAGCGCCTCGTGATTGCGCGCCGCCTTTCCCGACCCCCCGTAGACGATCAGCTGGTCTGGATCCTCCGCGACCTCCGGGTCGAGATTGTTCTGGATCATCCGATAGGCCGCTTCGATCTGCCAGTTCTTGCAGGTCAGGGTGTTGCCCCGGGGAGCCCGGAAGGTCGGGGGTCTGGTCATACGTGGAGTCTAGCCCCCCCTTTCACCAGATCTCTGCTGCGATGGCACAACTCCGTGCGTCCCGCTCGCACTTGCTCCTTTCACAGTTTCAGACCACACGACGCCTGGACCGAATCAACGAGCCGCCCCGAGCGCACCAACTTCGCGATCGACTCGATGTCCGGTGCGAGGAACCGGTCCTCGTGCAGCGGCGGCACATCGCGGCGAATGCAGTCATACGCGAACTCCACCCCGCGCCCGGGAGTCAGCCCCTTCCCACAGTCGAGACCCTGCGCCGCGCTCATCAACTCGATGGCGAGCACGTTCTCGCTATTCTCGAGCACCTGCGAGGCGTGCCGCGCCGCGATCACACCCATCGACACGTGGTCCTCACGGTTCGCGGAGGTCGGGACCGTGTCGACGCTCGCGGGGTGTGCAAGCGTCTTGTTCTCGGATGCGAGAGCTGCGGCGACGACCTGCGGAATCATCAGTCCGCTCTCGACACCGGGCTCGTGGGCGAGGAACGGCGGCAGGCCGGAAATATCGGGATTGACGAGGTTCTCGATGCGGCGCTCGCTGATGTTCGCGAGGGTGCTGAGCGCGATCGCGAGGAAGTCGAGAGCCTGACTGACCGGTTGGCCGTGAAAGTTGCCGGCGGAGATCACGTCGCCGTCCGGAAACACCAACGGGTTGTCCGTGACGGACGATGCCTCGGTGACCAGCACCTGCTCAGCAAAACGCCACGCGTCCTTGGCCGCGCCGTGCACCTGCGGAGCGCACCGCATCGAGTAGGCATCCTGCACCTTGTCACAATCGACGTGGTCTCCCATCACCTTCGAGTTGCGCAGCAAGCTCCGGAGGTTCGCGGCTGTCTGACGTTGGCCGCGGTGTGGCCGCAGATCCTGCACTCTCTTTGCGAACGGTCGCTCGGATCCTCCCAACGCCTCGACTGTCATCGCGCACGCGATGTCGGCCACGAGGTTCAGGCCGCGAGCGCGGTGCACGACCTTCAGGCCGATCGCGGTCATGATCTGGGTTCCGTTGATCAGGGCGAGGCCCTCCTTCGCCGCGAGCTCGACGGGCGCGAGACCGAGTTCGGCGAGGGCTTTCTTGGCCTTGATGCGCCGCGGTTTCGCACTCCCCCCGACGTGGACTTCCCCGTACCCGAGGAGCGGGAGGGCCATGTGCGCCAAAGGCGCGAGGTCGCCGCTGGCTCCCACGGATCCCTGACTCGGGATGACCGGGACGTACGACGCGTTGAAGAGCGTGACCATCGTCTTCAGGAGTTCTCGACGCACGCCCGAGTATCCCCGCGCAAGATTGTGGATGCGCAGCGCGAATGCGAGGCGGGACACGTCCACCGGCAACGAGTCACCGACACCGGTCGCGTGACTCAGGATCAAGTTGCGCTGCAACGCGCCCAGTCGCGAGGGCTCGATCGAGACGTTCGAGAGCTTGCCGAAACCCGTATTGACACCGTAGACCGACTCGCCGGTTTCGAGGCTCGCCTCCACCACAGCGCGCGAACGGCGGACCGCTGCGAGCGTGGCCTTCGAGAGACTCACGCGCGCCCCGTGACGAGACAGGGCGATGGCGTCGTCGAGGGTCAGGTCCGCCGTGCCGATGGAAGTCGTCTTCATGCCGCCAGTGTTTGATCACCGGCGGGATTTGCAAGCTTTCACCAGCCCCAGAACTCTTCGAGATCGGTCCGCCACGATTTCCGGTCGCGTTCGCCGACCCTGCCACGGGCTACCACGAAACCGGCGGGCTTCTGCTCGGGACAGTTCTCGACCAGCCACTTCGCGGCGGCGGCGGAGACCCCGAGAGCCGGATCCTGCAGGAAGTGCCAGGCGATCAACGAGTATTTCAGGTCATCCCCACCGGCGAGCAACGCGAGAATGCGCCGCGCCAGATCCTGGGCACTCGGATCACCCGGCGCTTGGGCCTGAACGCACACGGTCAGGGCACAGACCGACACCAGCACGGGCAAGAGGAAACGCATCTTCCACCCGACAGTTCTTCCGCTATTGCCGCCTGATCACAAGCCTCAGCTGGAAGTCGGCGCTCGCCGACGTCGCGTGACCCGCGCACCACCGACGGTCGCCTCGTACGCAGCGCGCCGCTCGAACGCGGCTTCGTCGGGGCGCGTGCTGATGAAGACGGTCGCGAGTCCGGCCACCAGGACGGTTCTAGAACCGTCGGAACGAGAAGAACAGTTGCTCTTCGCGGTCCGTCTCCTGCGCGAATATTGGCCAACCCAGGTCGAGTTGGATCGGCACCTGCAGCACGGGGACCTGGATCCGGATACCGAACCCGACCGTCAACCTCGGCTCCCGATAGAGTGAATCGTCGAAATCCAATCCGAGCATCCCGTAGTCCGCGAATATCACGCCGCGGATGATCTCGGTGTGCCGGGTCGTCCCCTGCATCTGCGTCGACACGAGCGGGAACTGGTACTCCATCGTCGACAACAACCGTGACTCGCCACCGACCGGCTGACCAAACTGGGACGGCCCGGCGTGCCGCTGATCGAAGCCGCGGAGATCACTGCCACCCATGTAGAGCCTCTCGCTGGGATACACGAACGGACTGCTGCCGAACGCCTCCGCGTGGTCGAGCCGCAGACGAGTGTAGAACACGTGCTTGCGATCCAGCGAGTCGGTGCGGATCGACTGGTAGAACTCGGCAGCCGCTCCGAACTTGTAGAAGTCCTGGCCGCCGCCGATCGGCCCGCCGACGAGCTCACCGTACGTCGTGAAGAGGTAGCCCTCCCGCGGGTGCAGGTTGTCGTCGAGGTCCGACAGCGCCAGGCTGAGCATCAACCCGCGGATCTCGGTCTTGCCCTCGCTCTCCCACACGATCGTCGGTGCGTTGGCCTCGATGTTGCGCAGCTTGACCTTCTCATCGCGGATCGTGAGGTTCACGCGATTCGTCTCGTCGAAGATCCGCGACAGCGTCACCGCTCCACCGAGGCGATCGACGTTGAACGAATCGAGGATGCGGATCGACTTGTAGAGGTCGACCCGCATGCCGATCGTGTCCATGTGCTGGCGGAACACGTCCGGATCGAACAGCGAAATGCGGTAGTAGCTGAACTCCGTTCCCGGAGCCAACAGCAGGTCGAGGTTCTGGTCGGCGCCGTGGAACGCCTTGCCATCGGCGATCTCGGAGATCCAGGTCCCCGGGTTCCACGACGACGGCAGCTTCGTGATGTCGAAGTTGCGCTTCTGGAACTCGAAGTTGCCGCGCACACCGGTGCCGGAACTCACCCCGACCCCCCACGTGAACTGTCCCGTCTCCCCTTCCTTCACGAAGATGTCGAGATCGACGAGGTCGTCCTCGCCCTCCACGGGCGAGAGTTCGAACCGCGTCAACGCCAACGTGTCGGGGTCGACGAAGTACCGGGTGCGGTCGAGCAGGGCGCGTGAGCGATCGAGTTTCGTCACGTCCATCAGATCGCCGGGGAAGAGCTTCACGCGGCGGCGGATGACCCGGTCCTCGGTCGACTTGTTGCCGCGGATCCGGACCAGACGCAAGAACTTGGGCGCGCCTTCGATGAGCTCGTAGATCACCTTCAACTCCGGCTTGGCCGGATCGAACACAAATTGCGGATCGAGGACCCGGAACGAGCTGGGCGTGGTCCTTTGCCCGTAGCGCCGTGCGGTCGGGTGGCCGCGCTTGCCGTAATACCGCTCGAGCGCGCGCCGATCCCGGTTGATGATCACGCTGCTGAAGTAGTCACCGGCAGCGAGCTGAATCTCCTTGATCACGTCTTCCTTGTCGTGAAGAGGCGGTCGCTTGTCGGCCGGGTTGGCCGTCCGCATCTGGTGCAGCTCGACGGCGGTGACCTTGTAGCGTTCACCCTCAGAAACGCGGAACGTCAGGCCCACTTCGTCGAGGTCCTTGTTGAACCGTGTCTCCTCGAGATGCACGGCGGCGTCGAGATAGCCGTTGCGCCGGTAGAACAACTCGAGCTTCTGGACGTCGTCCTCGACGTTCCATCTGGAGAACGGCTTGTTGAACACGCCGCCAACACTCTCGAGCTTGGCGCTCCCTTCGAGGTTTTCACCGAACCCGAGGAGCACCGAACCCGGGAAGGACTTGTTGCCGCGGAAGCGCAGATTGCCAACGTGGACCTGTGGTCCCTCGTCGACGTAGAAGGTCAACATGCGCGCGACTTCGTCGGCGCGGGTCTCGACGCTGGCGAAGTAGTAGCCGTCGCGTTCGTACCGTTCGCGGATGACCAGTCGAATCCGCTCGGCGTCATCTTCGTGGATCCGCTGCGACGGCCGCAAGCCTGTGATGCGCCGCGCCTCGGTCTCGGTCAGGTTCTCCATCCCCTTGAACGCGTGCCGGTCGTACTGCTTGACCGGCGGCAGCACGAAGAACAACTCGACCCGATTGTCGATGACGTCCCGCACGAGCACGCTCGCTCGGATCCGGTGGATCTCGTAGATCTTGACGATGTCCTCCGTGATGTTCGCCTTGGTGAGGACCACGTCTTTCTTGGTCTTCAACATCCCGAGCATCCGGTCGCGATCGGCCGTCGGCGGCGACACGTGGATGTAGTGCACGATCTTCCCCCACGCGGGGTCGTTCAAATCGAGCGGACGTTTCTCCTGCGCCGACAGCCCGCCCAAACTGGTAGCTAGCGCGACCGTAACAATCGATACGCACCGACCAGGAACACAGTCCACGGCGAGCCCGAAACTCACGTGATCGGCTCGGACCGCCGTTGGAAATTCTCGAAGCGCATGTAGTTGCGGAAGAACCG
>CAYYAQ010000012.1:0-14103 GCA_964469555.1 uncultured candidatus Brocadiaceae bacterium
CCACTCACCCGCCGGAAGGCCAGGTCGCTCGCGAAGGCCATGGGCGCCACCCTCGAGGAGTGGGATGCCAACCTCACTCGGTGGGCGACAACTTGAAGTCCCTGATGGTGAAGCCCTTGGCGTAGCCCTCGCCCTTGTGCGTGAACCGGAGAACGTTGCGACCCTTGACCAGTTCGACTTCGACCGGTTCCGTCACGCTCCACAGGCCAACGGTGTGCGGCAACGCCATGTCGAACGGATCCTTGGCGTTGGCCGAGACCAGCAGGTGCTGCTTCCAACTCGGCGTCACCACCCGCGCGGTGAGCACGTACTTGCCAGCGGTCGGCGCGTCGAAGGTGTACTCGAAGGCCTGGGAACGGCCGGTGCGGCTGTAGTGCAACTGCTTTCCACCGAGGTTGCTGGGCATGAAGATGATCTTGCCCGTACTCTTCGTCGGCTTGCTGCAGGCGACCGCGGGGATCGTGATCACACCCTCGCTATCGACGACGATTCGGCGATCCTCATCGGTGATGGTCGCGGCTTCGATGGCGTACTTCACCTTGGATTCGTTCGCCTCGCCGAGCTCCTCACCGACGGCAGCAAGCGTCACGGCCTTCCGTGACTCGATGATCCCCCTCTGGAGGTACAGCGACACGCCATACCAGAAGTCGGGATTACCCTTGAGGAAGCCGAAGGTGCGCTTCTCGCCCACGACGTCGCCGATCCACTGGGCTCGTTTGACTTGCAGGTAGGCCGACCTGTCTTCCCGAGCCTGCGTGGTTGCCAGGAAGTCCAGATCCCTGTCGTAGCGGGTCTTGGTCCAGCCGGCGCCCCAGCCTGCCCCCAGGCAGACGACCCAGCCATCGGGGGTCCAGTGGGCCAGAGCGGCGTGACCACGCTGAGGACGGGCCAAGGTCGGAACACCGAACGCGCGAAGGACGAAGCGTCCGATGAACGCCCGCCGGCCGCACACACCGCCGTTCATCAAGATGTTCTGGAAGAACTGCAGCTCCGACCTGTCGTACTTGTTGTCCTGCGACCCGTACCGGATGTCGGTTCTGACCAGTGCCACGTAACGCCATCGGGCGTCGGATGTGTAGACATGGTCGGGCCGATAGCTCCGGAGCATCTCACGGCCCCAGGCGAGCGTGTGGTCCGGCTCGTTCCCATTGACGACCATCCGGTAGTCCCAGACGCTCAGGCCGCCGAAGCCCGGGTCCAGCTCGCCATCGAGGAATGCTTTCTCGTAGTGGAAATACCGTGCCACGGGGTCCACGGTCGCGGGCGCGTTCGCCTCGGCCTTGGGGTTCCTCTGGCTCACCCCAATCGCATGCGAAAGACCGATCGCCAACGCCAGGCGCTGGAGTGGTCCCTGCTTGGCTCTCGGACTCGCCCTGCGAATCGTCTCGTAGATCTCCATCGCGCGGCCGTACTTCGCCCTCTGGGCGCCGTCCGCCGCGACCATCTGCAGCATCAGGCCGCTGTCGGCCAGCAGCTTCTCGAGCAGTTCCTCCTGCGCTTTGCCCTGCTGTGCAAAGGCGGCCAGGCCACGCGGTGTCGCTTCGAACAGCACGACGAACTTCGCCAGCCGGGCATCCAACTCGTCGCTGGACAGGAAGGACCGCACGCCCAGATTCCGGACAGCCGACATCGTCTTGGTCTTCGACCGGGCGACCGCACGCTCGGCGGCCTCGAGAACTCGACGCATCTTCGGCTCGTTGCGCTTGGCCTTGTCCAGGATGGCCTGGCGCTCCTCGAGAGCCTCGACCCCGGCCTTCCGGTTGTCCTGCCACTTGACCAGTTCCTTGCGCGCCGCTTCGCGTTCGGCTTCCGTGGTCGCCTTCTTCAGCTTCGCATTCGCCTTGCCGATCCCCTTGTCCGCGCCGCCGATCCATTTCCCCTTCGCGTGGTTCACCAGGGCGTGCCCCCTGCTGACCTCGCCCAGGGCCTTCTGGGCGGCTTTCAATTTCGCTTCCGCGGTCTTCTCGGCCTCACGAGCCGCGAGATACCCGGTCCTCTTCCGTTCGCCGACCTTCGGCAGCGCCTGTCGAATCTCCACCCGCAAGGCCTCGAGCTCTTCGGCGTAGCGTGCCTCGAGTTTCTTGCCGTTGCTCGTCAACTCGACCGACGCCGACGCCTTCCGTTTCTGGGCAGGTGCGACCTGTGCTCCGATCGCGACGGCCATCAGTGCGACACAGATGTGGGGGAATACTCTCGTTCTCATCCTGAAAAGGCTCCTCGAGGCTTGGTTGGCGAACTGGCCTTGGATTGCTCCATCGAGTGGCGTTCGGTTGCGCGACCATACCCATTGCAACCACCTGGGCGAGCACGGGTTGAGAAATTGGCGCCGTCTCGCACCCGGCGTATCGGGGCACCCCGAACCGCCTGCTGACATCGCGCGCTCCCACGTAAATCGATCGACGCCGGAGCGGACGCGCCGGCTGCGCCCAGAACGGTACTCGTGGGCCGAGCTGCTGCGCCGCACGTTCCTGT
Organism: uncultured candidatus Brocadiaceae bacterium; assembly: GCA_964469555.1. GTDB lineage: Bacteria > Planctomycetota > UBA1135 > UBA1135 > UBA2386 > CAYYAQ01. The sequence continues at coordinate 2,473 of CAYYAQ010000012.1, forward strand.
TCGACGTGCTCGCGTGTCCGTGCGGGGCACGCCCGGCGCGATGGTTTGGCGAGGAACTTCGGACCCGAAACCGTCGGCGGCCTGCGCGGCGCGAAGGGATCGTTGTGGGAAGGCGGCATCCGCGTGCCGGCGATCATCGAATGGCCCAAGGGCGTGAAGCCTCGGGTGACGATGCATCCCGCGCGCATTCTCGACGCCGCGCGAGCATTCGCCACGTTCGGCGTCCAAGATTGACGGCATGCACCAGCGAAGAGACCTGATTTTGAACCACCTCGTCCTGGCCCCGTGGTTGCTCGGCACCACCTTGATCCTCGCTGGCTGCCAAGGCCCTTCGCCACTCGAAATCCCCGCGATCCCCACGGGTGAAAACCCGACGCGGTTTGCCGCCGCGATCGAGCGATTCGCGGAGGAAGATCTGAAGAGCCCCGGCAAGCCAGGGAGAGTCGTCGTTGTCGGTAGCTCGAGCATCCGCCGATGGCGTTCGCTGGCCGAGGACATGGCCCCCGTTCCCGTCGTGCACCGTGGCTTCGGCGGCGCCAGGCTGTTCGACGCGATCTACTATTCCGAACGGCTGGTCAGCGTGCACCGGCCGAGCCTCGTCGTCGTGTTCTGCGGCACCAACGACATCGCCGGCAAGACCCCGAAGACGGCCGTCCGCGTCCGCGACCTGTTCCGCCAGTTCGTCGCGCGCCTGCGATGGCACGACGACGACCTCGTGATCTGCAACATCGCCATCACGCCGACGCTGGCACGAAAGAAGCACATCGCGACTGTGCACGAGGCCAATCGGCTGATCCGCGCGGACTGCGATGCAGACCCCAACCTCGAATTCGTCGACCCTTCGATCGATCTCGTCGACGCCGAGGGAGTTCCAGATCCCCGTTGGTTCGCGCGGGACCGTCTGCATCTGAACGCCGATGGATACCGCGTGTGGACGAGGCACATCCGCCCCGTGGTCCATCGTCTCTACGCGCGGGAGACGGGTGGGCGGCGGCGGTAGAGCTGCGGGACACGAACCCCCAGGCGTCACAGCGAGCCAAGATCGACCCCTTTGAGTTCCGCGTGTCCGCGCCGCTCCACGCAGCGCGCACGATCGGCTCGCCGCCGTGGCGATCGTGCACTTGGCGAGCCGCTACCTAGCGACCAGTCTCCCTGCTTACTTCTTCTTCGAATTGTCGCTCGCCGGAGGCGGTTTCGGCTTCGCGGCCCAGGTCGGTTCCGGCGCCGGCCGCACGGTCCACGTGTCGTAGAGCAGCCGCGGCGAGAGAGCCCGATCCCCCAGGTCCAGGTTGCGGATGTTCGCGATGGGCAACGCGACGTCACCATGCAGCGAAGAACGCGCCAGGAGCCTGCCGTCCTTCACGCCATGCGGCACGCACAAGACGATCGGTCCGTCCTCCAGCTCGACGCGGACCGTGCCGTCCGGCGTGCTCGCGGCCTTTCCACTCGACGCAGAGACATCCACGATCCACGTGACGCGGTCGATCGACAGGTCGCGCTTCTTCAACTTGGACTCGAACTGCACATTGCCGTTCGCAATGCCGAGCACCACGCCGCGCAGCATGTCGCCGTTGGTTGCTACCACGACGTGGCTCGGCGGATCGTCGCGGCGGAAACGGGGCACCGTCAGCGCCCGGTCGAGCGTGGTCTTCCGGAACGCCGGCTCCTCGTCCCGCGGCCCGAGCGAGGTGCCGGTGAATTCGATCGATTTCAAGTGTCGCGCATCGATCTGCCGGCCGGGACCAAAGGCGGATCGGATGCGGACCACCTTGCGGTCGAATGCTTCGACCCGGCAGGGCAGGACCTCACCGTTCTTCAGGTGCAGAACATGCGGGAACTTCGCGGTATCGAACGAGGGACCCCGTGAAACCCGGTCGAGACTGCGCTCGACGCGGGCGTCCGCGGACGGCGCAAGCCGCACCGCCGTAGCGCCGGGCATCGTGAAGCGAATGGGCGTGTCGGTAGCTCCAGGCGACGTCGCCACGAACGAGAGCCGACCACGCACGTGGCCCGAAGCCAGGAGCACTTCGTCGTCAACGGCCGTGAGCTTCTGCTCCTCGCTCACCCCGAACCGGAGCTGTGCCGCCGCCGCGAGGTCGCACAAAACCGACAACTCGGCGAACGCCGTGCGCAGCGAGAGGCTCTGTGCACCGACCGATTCGAGTGTACCGCGGAGCACGGCGCCGTCCTGGTAGCGCAGCTCGACCCCATCGGGCGTCGCCGCCTCGAGGGCCGATGTCGGTCGGACGACCGAACCGAGCTTCGCGAGCTCGATCGCGGTCGCCTTGCCCGCCTTCACGACCCGAGCACCGGTGGCGTCGATGCGTAGCCCGCCCGGGATGACCGTGCCATCCACCAGGCGCACGAACTCGGCGGTCCGCTCGGCGCTCCCCGTCGAGGTCCGCTGGATTCGCATCCCCTGCACCGTGAGATCGGCGCCCCGGTTGTGCAGGTAGACACCCGACGCCCCCGAGGCGAGCGACACGCCGTGGATGCGCTTGCGCTTGGTGTTTGAATCGAACACTTCGAGAACCCGGGTTTTCGTATCGAACACCAACCGCAGCCGTAGCTCGCGCTGATCCTCGGGCAACTTCGCGATCGGTTCGAACACCTCGCCGGCGACGAACATCAGGCCGTCGCCCCACGACTCGAAGCGGACCGGTTGCTCGGACGCCACGACGCCGGCGGCACCCTTGCCGAGTCCGAGGCAGAACCGCGGACTCTGCGAGGAGGAGAGGACGAGCGAGAGTTCGAACCGCTCGGGTAGTTCGACCGCCGCGAACAGGCTCGCTTCCTTCTTGTCGGTGTAGGCCTGGCCAGAGGCTCCGCGACGCCAGCCGACCCTCTTGTTCACTCCGACGAGATTCACAGATTCCATGCCAGGGCCGGAAACGAAACACGTCAGAGCCTCGCTACCGCGGTTCTGCATGTATTCCAGGCGCACAGCATGGTGACCGGCGGTCAGGTCGACCGTGGCCAGCCGACTCGTGAGCCTGGATTTGGCGATCTGCTTCCCGTCGACGCACAGGCGAGCCAGGTCGTCGCCGCGAACAGAAAACGAGTAGCGACCGGACTGCGGAACCTCGATCTGCCCTTCGAACACCAGCGCGTAGTACGTGTGGACAGGAACGAGTTCCATATCGAACCTGCCGCCGGTGTAGTGACCCTCGGCCACGGGAGTGAGCTTCTCGAAGTCGGGCAGCTTCTGAAGGTCCCACCCTCCTCGATACATGCGATAGCGCAGGTTCTGGATCGGACCTGACTGCGCGACGCGGAAGGCGCGAAACATCGAGCCGTCGAAGGCGACGCCCTGCTGCCCACGCCGATCGATCGAGTGGATCGCTTCGCGCGGTACCCGGACGCGGCCGTGCCGCGCGCTCTGCAGCACGAGTTCCTTCTCGTCGGCGGCGGCGACGTCGGCGTGGAAGACATCACCCGAGGTCGTGACGATCCGGAACGGCGCGGCCTCCGTTTGCTCGCCCTTCGCAAAGTTGATCGTCGCGACAGACTCCGTCTTGATCGTCAGGTCGCCTTGGAAATGCGGGGACGACCACCGCACCTGCTTACCGTCGCCGGACCGCAGCCGACCGCCGATGGCGTCGCCGTTCTTCAGGCGCAGGACGTCGCCCTGCGACCTGGTGTCGGCTGCCGACAGCGCGAGGACGAACGCCAGGGCAGTGAGTCGGCACGCGCGCATCTGCATGGCCTCCAGTTCTCCTCGCCCTAGCGATCGCGGCGGCGACGCCGCTCATCGCCCTTGCCCTTGTCACCATCACGGCGCCGGCGCTCCTCGCCTTCGCCGCGACGTCCGCCACCGCGACCCTCGTCACCGAAGGCCAGCTTCCAGAGCTCGCCTGCTTCCGCGCGGGTGATCTTGCCGGCCCGCACCATCTCGCCGATCTTCACCCGGAACTTCTTCTGCCGGTCGGCCAGCTCGTTTCCCTCGCCCTCGCCACGACCACGACGCTCATCGCCGCCACGTTTCTTCTTGTTTTGCGCCTCCAACATCGCCTTGAGTCGCGGCATGAGACGCTCCTTGGGGATGTCCTTTATGCCCGGTCGATCCTTGAGCATCTGCTGATAGAGCGCTTCGAGCTGCTCTTCTTCCGTTGGCTCCTTCTCGGCGGACCGCGCCTTCATGCCGGCGAGGACCTGCGCCTTGGTGATATCACCGCTCTTCACCTTCTTGGCTATCGCGGGGTTCTTCTTCAGGTACGCCTCGTACTTCTTGTTCCAGTCGGCCTTGTCCTGCTTCTTGTCCTGTTTCTTCTCCTGGCGCGCTTCGCGAACGCGCTCTCTGCCGCGCTCTTGCGCCATGCCATCCGCGCACAGGAACGTGGCGAGTATCAGGGTGAGTGTTGTCTTCATCATGGTTTTATCTCAGGTTGGGAGGATTGCTCATCTCTCGTAGACGGGCAAAAGTCGGTAGTTCAATGCCAGCGCGAGGATCGACATGCCGGTTCCGTAGACACGGCCGTGACTGCTGTCGATGCTGCCGTCGGCAGCCTGCATCTTGCGCAGCTTCTCGGCGGTGCGGCGATTCCACGCCTGCCACGCTTCGAAGTCGCTGTGGAAGAGCGCCTGCGCCATGTAGTAACGGTTGTAGAAGGCGTGCGAGGTCACCGAGCGGTCCATCATCTGCTTGATGAAGCCCGCGGCGGCCTTGTACTGCAACGTGTCTTTGCGCTTGCTCATCGCGAACACGAGCGTCGCGATCGCCGCGCGGGTGACGCCATCGCCGTGGCTCGAACCCGGCTGATAGGCGACAACGCCGGAGGACCGGGTATTGATATTGAAGAAGCTGAGCGCGCCCTCGAGTGCCGTGTTTGGGATCTCGATGCCGGCGTTCTTCGCGCCGAGCAGACCCATCAGCACGGTGCCGGAAACCGTTGTGTCCGCGTCTTGAGATTCCGGCGAGTAACGCCACGCCTTCCAGGGGTTCACCCTCTGCGCAGTCAACGCACAGCGGACCGCGAGCTCGAGGGCCTGGCCGATCGTGCGGCGGTGCTCCTTCGGCGTGTCGGAACCCTGCCAGACGAGTCGTTCGTTCACCGAGCCGTACGCCTCGGAGAGCGCCAGCGTCGCGAAGCCGTGGTGGTACATCGAACCGTGACCGCCGCCGGTGACGTGCCCGGTCTTCGGATCCTGGTCGATGATGATGCGACGGACCGCCCGGCGGACGTTCTCGGCGTAGGGTCCGAAGTCCGGGTCGTTGCCGCTCGCGAGGAACGCCATCAGACAGATGCCAGTGACGCCCGAGCCGCTGCCTGCGCCCTGGCCGGGCCAGTCGCCCTTGTCGGACTGCATGGACGCGAGATACTTCAAGCCGCGGTCGTTGACCGAGCGAACGATCGACGGGACGCCGCGGCCGTAGCGGATCTTGCTTTCCTGTGCAGCCAACTGCCCAGCCGACTGCGCAGCCATGAGCGTGATCAGTGCGATGCGGATGCGAGTCCTCACTTGCGTCCCTCCAGCGCGTTGAAGTACGCGTCGAGCCCCTGGCGGAATTCGGCGGGCAGCTTGCGGCCGGCCTTGCCGGTGGCCTGATCCGGCGCGCGGTTCTCGATCGAGCTGCGGCTGCTGTCGTCGCCGATGCCGGCGAGTGCATTCGCGAGAGCCGACGCCGGCGGTGCCATAACCACCATCGGCGCGTTGGGCAATCGATGGGTCTTGAGCAGGATCTCGATCACCTCCGTCTCCGCAGCGATGACGGTCATGTCGGTCCTCGGCGGCTTGATCAGGAGCCACGCCACCTCGTCCATGACCTTCGCGGCGTGGTTCAGTTTCTTGATCTCCCCACCGAGGATCTTGATCGCGAGCTTCTTGGCGAACTCGATCTCCTCGATGCGCAGCGCGAGGGCCGTCTCTTGGACTTCGCCCTCGGCCTCGAGCGTCGCGATCTGCTTCTGGATCGTCGCCTTTGCCTCGCCATCGGCGACGCTCGCCGCCGCGACGAGCTTGGCGATCGCCTTCGCACGCACATCATCGGCGGCGCCGGCCTTGGCCTCCACGTCGTCCATCACCTTGCCGAAGGTCGCATCCGCCTGCCCAGGCGCCTTGGGCATGGCCGCGATCTGCTCGGCGAGTTCGCGCGACTGCTTGGACATGGTCGCCTGCTTCTCCGCCAACGCCGCCGCGCCACGTGCGTATTCTTCGCTCGCGAGCGCGGGCTTGCTCTTCTCGAGCTCGCGGGTCTCGTCGCGCAGCTGGGTCTCGCCGTCGATCAGCCGCATCACCGCGAGCACCATCTCCGGCGTCAGGCTCGGCAATTCGATGTAGTCGACCGGCGGCGGCGTGCCATCGCCGAGTGGATCGACCAGCTGCTCGGCCCAGCGGTCGAGGTTGTCGGCCCAGAACTCCGCGTCGATCACGGACTCGCCGACCCGGTTCTTCACAATCGCCCCCGCGACATCGCGCAGCTCATCGACCACGGTCGCGTCGTGCATTTCGGTGAGGACCTGGGTGTAGTTCACCGACGGCTTGCGTCCCGCAAACGCGGCCATGTCTTCCAGGATCGTGAAGACCTTCTCCGCCTGGGCGAGTTCGAGACTCGCGACCTTCTCGCTCTTCGGGTTCTCGGGCGCATCGCTGACGCCGAAGCCGGGGAGCCCATCGATCGCCACCGCGATGTCGATCTGGCGGCGCGACGCGGCCTTCAGCCGTTTGACGAACGTGCTGTTCTCGAAGCTCATCAGCAGCTTGTTCATCTCCTCGGCGAGCTTCTGGAACGCGTCGAGTAGCTCCTTCTGCTCGTGCACGGCCTTCAGGACGATCTGCTTCTTCGTCTCGGCCGCAGGCTTCGGCTTTTCCTCCTTGCCGCTACCTTCGAGCACCGTGGACGGCGGCAGCAGGCCACCGACGAGCTGCGGCGCGTCCTCGGCCTTCTCCGGCTTGTTGAACGTGGACTCGAAGTCGAGCACGAGCGGCGTCGGGTTTGCCGGCAGGTAGCCGGGCTTGCCGTCCGGTTGCTTGGACTTGTCCTGGACGACGTCGCCACCCGGTGTGTTCGGATCCTTTGGGTCCTTGTCGAGGCCCTGCAGGTCCTTGGCATCGGGACCGTACTTGTCGGGCTTCTCGAGACCGCGGTCCACGCCTCCGGGCGGCGCTTCGACGCCGGGCTCCGGTTCCTTCTCGTCCGGCTTGCCCGCCTTGCCTTCGGCGGGGTCGAAAGCCACCTTGGGATCTTCGATCGGCTCCCCCGCCGGTGGCCCCGGCGCTGCAGCCGCCTGGGCCAGCAGGTCCGCGATCTTCGGCATGTTCTCGTTGGCGAGCTCTTCGAGCTTCTTCAACAACTCGGCGAAGGCCTCGAGCTGCGAAGCGTCGAACTTCTCGTTCTTCGCAGCCTCCTTGACGAGCTGCTTGCCGATGTCGACCAGCGCGTCGAGCTTCGCGGCGTTCGCGTTCTCGGCGGCGGCCTGCTCCTGCAGTTTCGCCTGGTTCACAGGCTCCGCGAGCTCACTCGGTGTCATCTCCGAGAGCTCCTTGTTGGTCTCGTGCAGCTCGAGCTCCTTGTCCTGCACTTCGAGCGCGACCTCGGCCCACTTGCTGATCTGCTCGGTCACCCACTTCAGGTGCTGTTCCTTCGTCAACACGTGGATCACGATCCACGTCGAGTAGGAACGCTTGCGGCCGGGAAGGTAGTCCTCGGCAAACGCTCGCATACGCAGGCTCTGCGGGCGGACGTTCTCGCGCGTGGCCGAGAACGTCGCCTTCACCGTCATCTCATCCTCGGCCGGGCCACCGGCAGCGACGAGCTTCTCACCCTTGTCGGGCTTCGGGTTGTGGACGGGATCCTCGATGCCCTCCCACTCGAGGCCGAGGCGCGAGACGCCGAAGTCATCGGCGCTGAAGATGTCGAACGCGATGGTCTGATCGGCCAGCACGACCTGGTTGTTTTGGAGCTTGTCGAACGCGACGGTCGGCGCCCCGTCCTCGACGGCTTCGATCGAAAGCACCTGGGGCTCGCGAGGAGTCAGGCCGAATCGATCCCGCCAGGTGAGCTCGTGCTTGCTCGACGCTGCGACCTCGACGCGCTCGGTGGTGACGAGGGCGCCTTGCGCCTGCTGCGCGCGGGCGTCCATCGTGCACAGCGCGAGCTCGCGGGTGGCCGTCGCGTGGAACACGGCGGTGCTGCCCTTGACGATGGTCACGGTGCCGCCGCGCACGTCCTCGGACAGCGGCTCGCTGCGCTGCAGGTACGCGGGCAGCTGCACCTCGGCAGTGATGGTCTTCAGCGCGGGACGGAGCTTCGGCTCCACGGGGATCTCGCGCGACGCGTCCCCCACCGTGATGGTGACGGTGCCGTCCTTGGTCTGCGGCGGGATCGCGAACTCGTACTTCGACCCGTCGCGACCGGCGACGATCGGCGCCTGGTCGCCTGCTTCCAAAGACACGTAGCGCGCCTCCGCGGACTCGGGTTTCCAGGGTGAGTCGCCCCGCAGCGCGACTTCGACGTCGAAGGGCTCGGCGTACGGCACGACCATGCGGCCGGACTCGCCATCGAGCTGCGCGAATGTGTAGCGCTCGACGTCGAGCCACGGCATCGCCCAGCGCCAGAGCGCATTGCCGCCCGCCGCGGGAATCACGACGAACACGACGACGATGAGCAACAGCGGAATGCCCGCGGCGACCGCCCAGCGTCGAGCCTTCGGCTCGGGAACCGCGCCGGACAGGTCACGGTCCTTGAGCTCGGCGTCGACCTGCTGCATCGCGGCTTCGACGAGCCGCCGACTCACACCTGCGTCGGCGTCGCGCTGCGCCAGTTCGATGATGCCGAGCAGCTGATCGCCGAAACGTGGGAAGCGCCGGCGCACGAGGCGCGCGACCTGGTCGAGCCGCCGATGGGACCAGACCCAGTCGTGGTACTTGAGCGGGAACAGGATCAACATCCCGACGCTGCCAGCGACGAGGATCGCCGTGCGCAACACCGCCGGCGCGTCGAACAGCCGGTCGAGCCCGAAGACCAGGAGGTAGGAGACGAACAGCCCGAACATTCCCGCCAGGACCCCCTCGGTGATCTTGATCACCCAGACGGTCTTGCGGTACGCGAGCAGCTTGCGCTGCATGCCTTCCGGCAACGGCACCGTGTCCAGGGAGTCTTGTCGTTCCATTTGCTGCATCACACCGCGCCCATCATCTTCCTACCGGTCCAGAACACACCCAACAACAGAACCAGCATTCCGCCCCAAACCGGGTGTGCCCAGATCCTGGTCCGGTGCACGACGGGTTCGGGTTCGGGCAGGGTTGCCAGATGATCCAGCAGAGACCGCACCTGCGACACCGGGACCATCTTGCCCCCGGTGACCTGCGCGATCTCCTGCAACACGTCGTAGCGGGCCAGGCGACCCTGGCTCTCGCGGTTGAATCCCTGCACGGACAGGTCGGCCCTGACGACGCCGCCGGTCTCCTTGCAGGTGGCGATGAGCTTGTAGGTCCCGGGCTGGTCCGGGACGAACGTGCCGCTCATGAGCCCCACCGCATCTGCGGCACCCGGCTGTAGCCTCACGGTACGCGTGCGGCCGGACGGCGCGATCGCCTGCACCACCACGGTCGCGTCCGAGAGCGGCGTGCCGAGCGCATCGAGTATGTTCGCGTTGAGCGCGACCGAGTCACCGGTCCGCGGTCGGTCCGGCGCGTAGAACAGCCGCATCGACTGGCCGCTGGCCATCTGCCGCTGGTAGGCCATCCACCGCGCGACCTGCGCCCAGAAACGGTAGTGGTAGGTGTCTTCCACGCCTTCGCGCCAACGCCACGCACTGTCGATGCCCATGAAGAGCACCTTGCCGGTACCGAACGTCTTGGTCACGATCAGCGGCATGCGTCCGGTGGCGGTGGACAAGCTGTCGTGCACGGCGAGCACTTCGGCGCCGACCTGGGCGCGCAGCACGGCGGCACACCAGTGGAAGCCCGGCAAGCGCCGCCAGACGTCGGCATTCTCGTTGTCCGACCGGGCCAGTCGGGTCAGCAAGCTGCGCTGGCCCGTGGTGGTGAGTGCGAAGTGGCCCGGCTTCGGACTACCGATGCCGAGCGGACGCGAGCCGTCGACGACGACCGGCAGCAAGTCGCCGAGCGGGCTGCCGGCCAGGGTCGCCTGCAACCCGTAGCGGCCCGGCAGGAACACGAGGCCCGCGGCCTGGGCACTGACGAGCTGGCGCAGCTCGCGAGCCTGTGCGACCGTCAACTGCTTCTTCCCCGCACCACCGGAGACGCCCACGTCGCCGAGGAAGACGACATCGAAGCGCGAGAGCGCGCTCGCGGACGGAAAGCGCTCGATGTAGGTGCGCCCCCCACCGACCTTCGGCAGGCCCGGGTGGTAGAGCAGGCACGTGACCTCGACGCCGGGGTCGCGCTCGAGGGCATTGCGCAGGTAACGGTACTCCCAGCGCGGTCGGGACTCGATGACCAGCACCTTCAGCTGTTCCTCGCGCACCGCGATCTTCGCGTCGAGGGCGTTGTTGTCCGGCACGCGTTCCATCGGGTCCTGCGGAATCCGCAAGGTGAGTTCGAAGTCACCGATGGTGGTGGGCGTCCAGACCAGGTTGCGCTGCACCTCTTCCATCGCCGGTACGCGCACGGTCAGGGACCGCGCCGGCTTGCCGTCGATCAGGAGTGAGACGCGCACGTCCCGGCTCTGGCCGAGCTGGTTCTTCACGACGAACGGGATGCGCAGCGGCTTGCCGCGCACGCCAAAGGTCGGGGCGTCCATGCGGACGAGTGCAAGATCCGGCAGCGGCACCCTGCTGCCGACGCCAACGGCGAACACCGGCACGCCCAACATCTTGAAGCGCATCGCCGCCTCGACCGGCGACTGCCCGACGTTCCAGTCGCCGTCGGAGAGCACGACCACGCCGCGGAGGTTGTCGTACCGGTCGAGCACCTGCGACAGTCCGTGGTTGAGGTCGGTGGCTTCGTCGGCGGGATCGAGAGTGGAGGAGAACGGCTCGAACACGACTTCGAAGTCGCTGCCGAAGACGGTGCCGGCCTGTTCCGGCGAGCCTGGCTCGGTCGCGGGATGCCACGCCTTCTCTTCGAGCAACGATTCGATCGCCCCCGCGCGCGAACCGGGGTCAGCACCCGCACCGTCGAGGACGTCCTTCGTCTGCATGCTGTTCGAGCGATCCCAGAGCACGGCGAGGGTGGAACGCTGCTCGGCGCGCATTGACTCGAGCCACTCGGGCTGGCAGAGCGTCGCGAGCACCAGGCCGACCAGGGCGAAGCGGAGCAGTTCCAACAGACCGGTCGCCCTGCGGTAGCCGCTGCGCTGGTAGGCGAGCCAGCATAATACGCAAGTCATGAGCAGCGCGATCGGAACGACGAACAGCGCCGCATCGCTCGGGAAGAACGAGAGACCGGAGTCGGTCATGTCTGTCCCCCCGCCGGGGCGAACCCGGCCGCTTCTCGTTTTTCGACCACGCGCTCCGGCAGACAGAGCACGGCTTCCAGGATGAGCGCCAGCACCATTGCGATCAGGAACGCGCGCCAGATCTCGCTAGCGATCGCCGCGTCGTTCCCAACGGCGTCGTCGATGCGCTGGAAGGCGAGGCCTTGAAACAGACCGTCGACCGTCGCGATCGAGACCGGCTCGGCGCTGTCCTCTTCCGGGGCGCGGTTCACCGCGACGATCCTCTCAGC